>JAKADN010000070.1 GCA_021820445.1 Nitrospirota bacterium
GGGAGCTACTTCCAGGACATCGAGCTGGGATTGGTGGCCAATCCCGTGAGCTGGCTCAACATCAACTTCTCGGGGTATCTGGGACCCCAGGTGCGGAACATGTACTTCGATCCGCTGTTTTTCAACTCTCCGGACAACAAGGGACAGGCCCAGTACGCGAACGGGAACGCGAACACGCCGACCTGGCGCAACTATGGGTCCTTCGTGGTGGAGGTGGGGCCGTTCGCCCACTTCACGCTGGTGACCGACGACTCCTACGGCTGGCAGGCGGAGGGGCAGATCAGCCCGTCGACGGGGATGCCGATCGGAAATGCCACGTGGTACTCGAGCGAGAACTTCGTGCGCTACGACCTGAGCGACACGATGGATCTGGTGGCCCGCTACGAGGTCTACTACGATCCCAACGGCTTCATGACGGGACTTCCGGGGACGGCGATCAACGACGAGACGGTGGATTTCCAGTGGAACTTCATGCCGAACGTGATCAGCCGGATCGAGTACCGCCACGACAATTCGAACAACGCGCTTTTTGACAACCCTCTCTACAGCTCCGGCAACCGGGGACCGGCCCTCTATTCCCAGGACACCGTGGATCTCGAACTCATCTACGCCTTCTGAACAATAGCGTCCGGAGAACTCTCCAGGACGGGAGAACGCGCGCATGGAAACGATCGTCAAGAATATCCTGACATGGAAGAAATGGCTGGCATTGGCCCTGACAGTCCTCCTGGGGGTTCTTCTTTCGGCCTGCCAGGAGAGCTCAGCCGCCGCGATCATGGCCCTCGAGGAGGAGGGGGGAGAGGAGCGGCATCTTGCGAAGAAAATTTTCGGGGGCCTCGTGGTCGAGGTCAAAAACGACCGGTCTGCGGGGCGGGTGGCTCTGACCCTCCGGAGGGTTCCGGTCGGAGACGGTGGACGTCCTCTCTGCCGAAAAGCCACCGGAGGACTCCTCGTCGTTTCCCGTGTGGAACGGCTCTTCACGGCTGCGAAGGGACGGCTCCGGAGTGCCCTTGTGGTCATGGGTGACAGGTCCCGGCGAGCCCTCGGCGACCTCGCTGTCGGAGAGTGCGTCACCGTGGCGCCCGACGAGGACGATTCCGGAAGGGGCTCCGTCTCATCCCGGATCCGGATCCTTTGGTCCCGTAAGGCCCAAGGGATCCGGGAGCGGATCAATGGGGGGATCGTGGAGATCTGGGGACGGCTTTCCCCCGGAATCCCTCCCCAGACCAAGCCGCTCCCGACCTCGACAAAAAGCGGGGCGAGACTGCCTCGGAGAGCGGGCGATCCCCTCGGGGGCGGCGTTATCGTCGGCAAGGCAGAAGGGAGAGTGCACTTGTGATGGTCGTCCGCATTGTCGGCCTGATGCTTCTGGGAGGCCTTTGCGAGATCGGCGGAGGATTCCTGGTCTGGCGGTGGCTTCGGGAGGGAGGACCTCTTCCGATGGGATTGCTGGGAATGGCCATCCTGGGGCTCTACGGGGTCGTCGTGACGGGACAGCCTCTTCCCTTCGGCCGGGCCATGCCGCCTATGGCGGGGTTTTCGTCGTCATGTCGATCCTGTGGGGCATGGCGCTCGACAGTTTCCGGCCGGACCATTGAGATCTGGCCGGAGCCCTCGTCATCGTCCTGGGAGTCGCCGTCATGGTCTTCGGTCCGAGAGGATGATCCGGGCGTGCGACCGGTCTTTCATCAGGTGATCCCGGACGCGAGCCCATCGCTTTGTCTCCGCCCTGGCCGGAGCAGCCTGCAAGAAGCGGGTTCATCGGTGAACGCGGGAAACAAGGTCTCGTAGGATCGGATCACGAATGTCATTTTGCGCCCGAGTCTTTTGGACGGAATATTTGTTCTGCCGCCAGGCCCTTTACGAACTCCCGACGGCGCTTTTTACGGCCCTGACCTCGGACGCTCTGGGGGGCAGACAAGAATGTTCTGACGGCCGGACTGAGGGTCTCACTCGCTTCCCGGATTGGGGGCGTTCCTCTCTAAGATCATCGTCGTGCGGGCCATTCATTTTTCGTTCGAGTTGCTTCATACTGGCGATTATTGGGTGATGCGTGTCCTGGCCATCGACGGCGACCAGAACCGGTATGGCCCGGAAAGGGAGGGCAGGGTCCTGGATGATGGGGAAGATGAGAGCGCTCATTTCGTGTTCGAAATCAATCTGATGGGGTGAATAAGGGGATCGCTCGAAGATGGGTGAGGTCGTCCTGTTTCAGGACAATCATGGAAAACTGAATCTCAATGTGAAACTGGACGACGATACCGTCTGGCTGACGCAACAACAGATGGCGGATCTCTTCGGCGTCAACAAGTCAGGGGTCAGTCGTCACCTGAAAAAAATTTTTGAAAGCGATGAATTATCAATGACCTCAGTTGTTGCAAGATTTGCAACAACTGCCGCTGACGGCAAAGTCTATCAGGTCGATCACTACAATCTAGATGGCGTTCTTTCCGTTGGCTATAGAGTGAACAGCAAACAAGCCGTGGCTTTTCGTCAGTGGTCGTCTCGTGTGTTGAAGGCCCATCTGATCAAAGGATTCACGGTCAATCCCGACAGGTTGGCGACCCTTGGAGTCAAGGAGGCGCAGGAATCCGTGGCGATGCTTGCCGGAGCACTGGATCGTCGGCCTGAACTGTCCGAAGAAAGCCGCCAGATCGTGCGGCTGATCAACAATTATGCAAAGACCTGGACGACGCTTTTTCAGTATGACGAAGGGTGCCTTCCGATACCTTCGGGCAAACCGCCCATCGGAGGGATCACATATATCAAGGCGACAGGGGACATTCAGATTCTCAAAAAGGCATTGATCGAAAAAGGGGAGGCCGGTTCACTGTTCGGTCAGGAGCGCGGGAAGGCGTTCGAGGCGATTATCAAAAATATCGAGCAGGAAGTGTTCGGTGAGCCATGCTACAAGAGCGTCGGAGAAAAAGCGGCCAATCTTCTTTATTTCGTCTCAAGGATCATCCGTTCTCCGATGGGAACAAGCGAATCGGGAGCTTCATGTTCCTGCGTTACCTTGAGTCTCAGGGTATTCGGCACGATTTTGGTCCGGGAGCGCTTCCCGCGTTGGCACTTCTCATAGCTGAGTCGCCTCCATCGCACAAGGACACGATGGTCCGTATCACGATCAATGCAATCGCAGAAAGAGAGGCAACGGCTCGGTGCGATGATGGGGAAGATATCTAGGATAGCCTGTGGAATGAACACTTCGCCCGAATCCGGGGCGTCGACGCAGGAACCCACCGAAGCGGCCTGATTTCTGGCCGCCGTAAGAATCCCCTTCCTTTCGGCTTTCGCCGCGAGCGAAGCAAGAGGGAGGGGGGGATGTCCACGGGACAGCTTCTGTTCAGGGGAAATGAGTCCGGGAAAGGATCGGCCTCCTGAGATCCCCTTCGGGAGGACGGTTTTCTCTCGTACTTCTCTCCGCATCCTCCATGGCTGCCCATCGAGACCCCCCGCGTTTTATGTACGAAATACGACAGGATTGTTCTTTTTTGTTCAGATGTTTTCTACAAAGCCCCCATCGCCGTCTCCTTTTCCTCTCATCTTTCTGCTTCGGCATAGTAATTGCTTTCATGATGGCAGATTGTTTGCCGACCCCGGCTGACGCAAGCCGGCTCTTTCCTCTTCGGAACCTCCCGTTCCGTTAATCAACAATCCCAAATCACGTCAGAGCTGATTCCAATCCCTTAAAAGCGAAGGAGCGGTCCGCCCATTTCCGGGCGATCCCTGTCATGAACGGCGCGCGTGTCGACAATCCGAAAATTGGCCCCGGAGCCTTCCGGGCGAAAGAGCTCTGGGGGAGCCTCTTCGACCTCTGGTTCCTGATACCCCTCGTCGGTCTGATGGTGGCTTCGGAGCGGGGCGGGAGCGCCGGTCTCATGGGGCGGGACCTTCTCGTCATGGGGGGAGCCTGGGCTCTCTCAGCCCTCCTCTTCCGGACCCCCCTTCCGCTCCAGCCCCTGAAGGTCTGGGCCTTCCTTTTCCTGATCCTGCGCCCCACAGCCGAAGTGGCCTCCCTGTCGGCGGTCCTGCTGGGACTTCTTCTTTTCCTGTCCGGACATTTCGGGCTTTCGGGCCATCTTGAAGCGAGGCTGTCCGACCGCTCCTTCGCCAGGGTCCGGAAGGCGGTCACCCTCTATGTCCGGGGGGTCGCCTTACTTGCCTTCGGGCTGGTTCTCCTTCGGCACTTTTCCGGACTTCTTCCCCTGGGACTCGTCTCCCTCCTTCCGGGAATGTCTCCTTCTCCGGTCTTTTCTGTTCTTCTGCTGGTCCTCCCCCAGTTCCCGGTGACGCTGATAAACGGGATCCTGGCGACCGTTCGGGAGCGCAGAGCGGAGGGGGGGCTGTCGTTTTCAGGGCGGAGGCTTCTGACGGGAGAGGGCCTCTCGCGGTGGCTGGGGGCCGCCGATCTTCTGGCCGGTGCGGCGGGGGGGCTTCCCTTCTGCCACGGGGCCGGCAACCTGTGGATCTACCGTCGCCACAAAATCCAGAGTATCCTGCCCTCCTTGGTCTCCTCGGCCGCATTGATCGGCCTGGGATTCCTTCTGCTGCGGGGCGCGATTTCCCTCTCCTCTCCCCTCGTCTATGCGGCCTTCCTGGTAGGCTTCCTGCTGGCCGAACAACTCCTGAAAAGGGGAACAAAAGCTCCTGTTGACCTTCGTTTTCGGGATCGGTCGGGACCCGATCCTTTCGAAGTCTGGGCCGTGGCCGGCGGGGTTGTCTCCGGGGCGATCCTTCTGGGTGGTATTCCTCTTCTCCTGGTGCTTCTCCTGGGAATGAACGCCGCGGTCACCGTCTCCTCTGGCGGATTCGGAGAGATCACCTCTTTCGCCGACGGTCGCGGATCGAGCGGTGGACAGGATGAATGGATACACGCCACCGGTCAATTCTGCGACAAGAACGGGAGCGGCGCTCTTGCCAACCCATCGGGAAGCGGTCCTCTTTTCCATTGCTCGAACCACGGGAACGAAAGCGAAGGACTCTCCCCCACCCCTGTCCTCGCCAGGGAGGATGCGACCGCTCAGGCTCACCCGGAGCGTTTCTTCCGGAGGGCCCGCGAGATCCCGGCGAGACTCTTTCTGGCCGTCCTTCTCTTGCTCTTCTTTTTCGATCCATCCCCTCTCCTTGTCATCTCTTCCGATCCCGACCGTCCCGGTCGGCAAAACCGAGTTCATTCCCTCCTGGCTCCCCTTCGGGCTCCCTGATCCCGGTCTTTCGCCCTTTACTCTGAGAATGAGCGAACGTTTAAAAAACAGGGAGACCCCAATGAACGCACGACTTTTGTCCCACATCTTCGTATCGATCACTTTAGCAGTTGGGATCCTGATCCTTCCGGCCGAGAGGGTTCGGGCGGCCGATCCCCCGTCCTTCCAGACTTCCGGATCCGGTCCTGGGAAGGGAGCCGTCTCTTCCGGAGGAGGGGATGGTCTTTCCTGGAACGGCTCCGACGCCCTGGCAGCCTACCGCAAAATGTGGAACCCCCTTTCCGCCGGTCCGGAGCTCATTCCAATGGCCGACACGGCCCCCCCAGGGGAATTCTATGTCCGCCCCTTCTTTTACGGGCAGTTCGTCCAGGCGCAGTATGGTTCCAGCGGCGGGGTCCATTCTTTGGGCAACGGCTTCAACGAGACTCAGCTTCTCTCCCTGGCCGAGATCGGAGTGGGACTGACCGACAATGCCCAGTTCACCATCTTTCCCTCCATGGCCTCGGTCTGGTCCTCTTACGGTGGAGCCTATACCCAGGGGTCCGGATTTTCTGATCTCACCATGGAGCTTAAGTACCGCTTCTTCGTCCAGCATCCGGACCGGAAGATTCCGTCCATGGCCTTTGCCCTCCACGTGACCCTTCCGACCTCCACCTGGACCGATGCGCCGGTGGTGAAGGGAGGGCTTCCGCCGCTCGCCCGGATCCCATCGACCCACTACGGCTCTCCGGCGCTGACACCGGCCCTTCTGACCCGGTACATCGCCAAGCCGTTCCGCTTCTATGCGGATCTCTTCTATACCTACGACTTTCCGAACAACGCGAGCCTTCCGGGGGTCCCTGGAAAGCCCCTCGTCCAGTTCGGGGACATCCTCCAGTATCGATTCGGCCTCGAGGACATCGTGAACGATCGGACCGGGACAGGCTACATTCTCGAATTCGTCGGCATGTCCGGTCTTCCGTTCTCCGTCGACGGGCTTCCTGTGAACGGCCTTCCGGTTGCGGCCGACGGCCTTCACGTTGGAGCCTTCAACCTCTGGGGTCTCCAGCCCACCTTCGAGACCAACATCACCCGGAACCTCATTTTCTCGGTGGGCGTTCTTCTTCCGGTCGCGGGAACGAACCAGTACCAGTCTATCAGCCCGAACATGTCCCTTTACTGGTATTGGGGACCCGGCGGTGGGGACGTGATCGCAAGGTAAAGGGGGGGAGAGGTCCCCTGTTGCCCCCTCCATTTTTGTCCATTCTTTGTTCGTATGTGACCAAAAGGAGAAGATCGAGGCGGAAGTCCTCCAAGACTTAATTTGTGTAACTAATTATCATTTTTGTATTGTTATGTTCTGGCACATCGATTGCAATATATTTGGCGTCACCCGTTCTCCGGAGCCTTCGAGGAAGGACGCTCCAGGGATCGGGACGAGCTAGGTGAAGCAGAAAAAAAGATTGGGCCGTGGAGTCGTATACCGGCCAAGGCGCTGAAGCCGAACGAGGATGAACCCTCCGTTCGGCTTTTTTCATTTCCGGGGGCTTTGAAAAGGCCGTCCCGGCAAACCAGGAGGAAAACACTATGCGTCAGATTGCATTCTACGGAAAAGGCGGCATCGGAAAGTCCACCACCTCCCAGAACACCCTCGCGGCCCTCTCCGAGATGGGCAAGAAGATCCTCATCGTGGGATGCGACCCCAAGGCCGACTCCACCCGCCTCATCCTCCACTCGAAGGCCCAGAACACGGTCCTCTCCCTGGCGGCCGAGGCCGGAACGGTCGAGGATCTCGAGATCGAGGACGTGATGAAGACCGGCTTCAACGAGATCCGCTGCGTCGAGTCCGGTGGACCTGAGCCCGGTGTCGGCTGCGCCGGCCGCGGCGTGATCACTTCGATCAACTTCCTCGAGGAAAACGGGGCCTACGACGGGGTCGACTATGTCTCCTACGACGTTCTGGGCGACGTGGTCTGCGGCGGATTCGCCATGCCGATCCGCGAGAACAAGGCCCAGGAAATCTACATCGTCACCTCGGGCGAGATGATGGCCATGTACGCCGCCAACAACATCGCCAAGGGCATTCTCAAGTACGCCAATTCCGGGGGCGTGCGTCTGGGCGGCCTCGTCTGCAACGAGCGCCAGACCGATCGGGAGTACGATCTGATCGAGGCTCTGGCCAAGAGGCTCAACACCCAGCTCATCCACTTCGTGCCCCGGAACAACATCGTGCAGCACGCCGAGCTTCGCCGCATGACCGTGCTCGAATTCGCTCCGGAATCCTCCCAGGCCAACGAATACCGGGAACTGGCCAAGAAGGTCGATGCCAACGCGGGCAAGGGCACGATCCCGACCCCGATCACGATGGACGAGCTCGAAGAGCTTCTCATGGAGTTCGGCGTCATGAAGTCGGTCGACGAGAGCATGGTCGGAAAGAAGGCCGAGGAAATCGCCGTCGCCTGATCCCTTCCCTTTTCTTCTGTTCGGCGGAGGAGGACCCTCCTCCGCCCCTCTCTTCCCGTCCCGGATCCCAAGGGACCAAGTGCATGATCCGCCATCCGATCGGAGGGTTTCACCATGAGCAGCAATATCGAGGAAGCCAAGAAAATCATCGAGGAGGTCCTTTCGGTCTATCCGGAAAAGACCCGCAAGAAACGCGAGAAGCACCTGAACGTTTTCGAGGAAGGGAAATCCGACTGCGGCGTGAAGTCCAACATCAAGACCGTTCCGGGGGTGATGACCATCCGGGGCTGCGCCTACGCCGGATCCAAGGGAGTCGTCTGGGGACCGATCAAGGACATGATCCACATCAGCCACGGCCCGGTGGGCTGCGGCCAGTACTCCTGGGCCGCCCGGCGCAACTACTATATCGGGACGACCGGGGTGGACTCCTTCGTCACCATGCAGTTCACCTCCGATTTTCAAGAGAAGGACATCGTCTTCGGAGGCGACAAGAAGCTCGAAAAGATCATGGACGAGATCGAAGAGCTTTTTCCTCTGAACAAGGGGATCACCGTCCAGTCGGAATGTCCAATCGGTCTCATCGGGGACGACATCGAAGCGGTCTCAAAGAAGAAGAGCAAGGAGTACGGCGGAAAGACCATCGTTCCGGTCCGCTGCGAAGGGTTCCGGGGCGTGAGCCAGTCCCTGGGCCACCACATCGCCAACGATACCATCCGTGACTGGGTCTTCGACAAGACGACCGGCAAGGAGATCGAAACCACCCCCTACGACGTGGCGATCATCGGCGACTACAACATCGGCGGCGACGCCTGGTCCTCCCGCATCCTGCTCGAGGAGATGGGGCTCCGGGTCGTGGCCCAGTGGTCGGGCGACGGCTCCATCGAGGAGCTGATCAACACGCCCAAGGTCAAGCTCAACGTCCTCCACTGCTACCGGTCGATGAACTACATCTCCCGGCACATGGAGGAGAAATACGGCATCCCCTGGGTCGAGTACAACTTTTTCGGACCTTCGAAGATCGCCGAATCCCTTCGCAAAATCGCCGGGTTCTTCGACGACACCATCAAGGAGAACGCGGAGAAGGTCATCGCCAAGTACGAGGCCCTGACCAAGGCCACGATCGAGAAGTTCCGTCCGCGGCTCGAAGGCAAGACCGTCATGCTCTTTGTCGGGGGACTCCGTCCCCGCCACGTCATCGGCGCCTACGAGGACCTGGGCATGAACGTGATTGGAACCGGATACGAGTTCGGCCACAACGACGACTACCAGCGGACGACCCACTATGTCAAAGACGGAACGATCATCTACGACGACGTGACCGGGTACGAATTCGAAAAATTCGTCGAGGCGTTGAAACCTGATCTGGTCGCCTCAGGGATCAAGGAAAAATACGTTTTCCAGAAGATGGGATACCCCTTCCGCCAGATGCATTCCTGGGACTATTCGGGTCCCTACCACGGCTACGACGGGTTCGCGATCTTCGCCCGCGACATGGACATGGCGATCAACAACCCCGTCTGGCAGATGGCGAAGGCGCCCTTCTGATTCGGACAGGACGGAACAGCTCCGGCCGGGACACGGGATGTCCCGGCCCAACATGAGGATCCGACAATGAGCCAGAACCCCAAGCACGTGCTCGACCACTTCAACCTGTTCCGGGAACCGGAATACGTGGAGATGTTCGAGAACAAGAAAAAGAACTTCGAGAATCCCCATCCCCAGGACAAGGTGGCGGAGATCATCGAATGGACCAAGACCGAGGAATACCGTGACCTGAACTTCAAGCGGGAGGCGCTGACCGTCAACCCCGCCAAGGCCTGCCAGCCGCTTGGCGCCGTCTTCGTGGCCCTGGGCTTCGAGGAGACGATGCCCTTCGTCCATGGATCCCAGGGATGCGTGGCGTACTACCGGAGCCACCTCTCCCGGCACTTCAAGGAGCCGACCTCCTGCGTCTCCTCCTCCATGACGGAGGACGCCGCGGTCTTCGGCGGACTCAACAACATGATCGACGGCCTGGCGAACACCTACGCCATGTACAAGCCCAAGATGATCGCCGTCTCCACCACTTGCATGGCCGAGGTGATCGGAGACGACCTGAACGCCTTCATCAAGAACGCCAAGGAAAAGGGCTCGGTTCCCCAGGAATACGACGTGCCGTTCGCCCACACCCCGGCTTTCGTGGGCTCCCACATCACCGGCTACGACAATGCCCTGAAAGGGATCATGGAGCACTTTTGGGCCGGCCGGGAGCGCCACGAGAACGACACCCTCAACATCGTCATGGGCTTCGACGGCTACAGCGTGGGCAACATCCGGGAGGTGAAGCGGGTTCTGGGCGAAATGGGAATCTCCGCCCTCATCCTCTCCGACACCAGCGACGTCTTCGACACCCCCACCGACGGCACCTTCCGTATGTACATGGGGGGAACCCGCCTTGAGGACATGAAAAAGGCCCTCGATTCGAAGGCGACGATCTCCTTCCAGGAGTACAACACGCCGAAGTCCCTGGAATATGCCGCATCGCTCGGCCAGAAGACCCTGGCGTTCCAGTACCCGATCGGGATCCGTGGGACGGACCGCTGGCTGATGGCCCTCTCGGAGCTTTCCGGAAAGCCCATCCCCGACTCCCTTCGCCTTGAACGGGGACGGCTCGTGGACGCGGTGGCCGACTCGACCTCCCATATCCACGGGAAGAAGTTCGCCCTCTACGGCGACCCGGACCAGATGCTGGGACTGACGGAGTTTTTGATGGAGCTGGGGGCGGAGCCGGTCCATGTCCTCGCCACGAACGGCGGCAAGGATTGGGAGGAGAAGATGAACGCCCTCTTCGCGAGCTCTCCCTACGGGACGGGATGCCATGCCTGGGCAGGCCGGGACCTCTGGCATTTGAGGAGCCTCCTTTTCACCGAACCGGTCGATTTCCTGATCGGCAACACCTACGGGAAGTATCTCGAGCGAGACACCGGAACTCCCCTGATCCGGATCGGCTTCCCGATCTTCGATCGCCATCACCACCATCGCTATCCGACGGTGGGATACCAGGGGGCCATGAATGTCCTGGTGAAGCTTCTCGACAAGATCTTCGACGAGATGGACAAGAACACCAACGTTCCGAGCAAGACCGACTACAGCTACGACATCATCCGGTAACAAAAAATCAACCAGATGCGGAGGGGAGGGATCCTCTCCTCTCCGTCTCCGGGAGGAAATCATGCTGAAGG
>JAKADN010000071.1 GCA_021820445.1 Nitrospirota bacterium
TTCCGATCTGGCGTCATGGGCATGGCCACCATCGCCCAGAACAACATCTTCGGGACCGGCGACTCCGTCAGCCTCTCGGGGGAACTGGGCGGATTCATCACCATGTACTCCCTCACGATCACCGATCCCTACTTCATGGACACACCGACGGCGGCCTCGCTCTCCTTCTTCGATACCTTCATGGACTACTTCACCTACTGGAACAGTGCCCTTGGAGGTTCGTTGAGTCTGACCCGGCGGTTCGGGTATTATTTTTCCACCTCCCTTTCCTGGCTCGTGGAAACGGAGCAGATCTTCCTTGTGGCCGTCACCCCCCAGCAGGCCCAGGAGGCCCCGGTTCTGGCTCCCTTCCTTCAGCAGGTCGGATACTGGACCCAGAGCGGGCCCTCCATCGGCTTCTCCTACGACCGGCGGGACAACTACATGCTCCCCCACAGGGGGTATCATGTCTGGGGTAACATCGGTGTCTACGGCGGAACCTTCGGAGGAGACACCTCCTTCTACCAGGCGACGGGGAATGCGACGGTCTTCTTCCCGATCACCGAGAAGTCGACGCTTTCCTTCCATTTCGGTGTGGGATACGAGAACCCCCTGGGGCCGGACGGCTTCATCCCGGTCTGGGACCGCTTCTATGTCGGCGGAATCTATTCGAACCGGGGCTACAACTTCGGCTTCGCCGGTCCCATGCCCTTCGGCTACTTGGTTGGCGGCGACAAGGAGCTTATTTTCAACGCCGACTATGTGTGGCCGATCTTCGCCAAGTACGGATTCTACGGGGACATCTTCTTCGACAATACGGGTGAGTATCTTCCGGGCCAGCCCCTGTCCCTCTCCGGATTCGACTGGCCGGGAACCGGGGTCGGGATCATGTGGAACTCCCCGATGGGACCCCTGACGCTCGATCTTGGGTGGCCTCTGGCCAACAATGCCTATATCAAGGGATTCCCGGGCAACTACCCCGGTCCCGTGGTCAACTTCGAAATGGGTTCCCTGTACGGCGGGTGACGGATGTCCCCGACAACCGGAAGGGGAGCCGGGCGGCTGTTCCGGTTCCCCCCAAACCAACCAAAGGAGTTTTGATGAAACGCATGCGACAGGCCGCTGCAGGGTTCCTCGCGGCCGGGATCCTTTTGTTCCCCGTTTCCTCGGCCCTGGCCGACAGCAAGATGGGCGTGGTCGACATCCAGCAGGTCTTCCAGAAGACGAATCTCGGAAAGGCCATCCAGTCCCATCTCAAGAACTTCGCCGACCGGAGGGTCAGCAAGATGCGGACGGAGCAGAAGGCTCTTCAGGACGAGCAGGGTCAGATCCGCCAGCAGGTGGGGGTCATCAGCAAGGACGCGCTTCGCGCCAAGGAGATGGAGTTCCAGAAGAAGGTCCAGGATTTCCAGAAGCGCCAGCAGAAGGTCCAGACCGAGATCGCCTCGGAGAGCTTCGTCGAATTCCGGAAGTTTCTCGACGCGGTCAACGCCGCCACCGGGAGTCTTGGAAAAAAGTACCACTTCACGATGATCCTGTCCCAGCATCCCCTGCGGGTTCCCCTGGGTCCCTATCCGCCCCCATTCCAGTCCCCGCGCTATCTTTTCATCAATCCTGACGCCGACATCACCCAGTCGGTGATCAAATACGTCAACGAGCATGCGAACCAGTAACGGTCCGTGCGCTCCGTCGTGAGGGCGGATTCCGGAAAGACGGGAGGAGTTCCCTTGATCACACTGTCGCAGATCGCCGATCAGGTTGGCGGAGTTCTGGTGGGTTCGGACGGGAAGGGAGAGATCCGCTCCATCCGTCCCATGAACGAAGCCGGTCCCCACGACCTGACCTTTCTGGCCAACCCCAAATACAGGAAAGCGGTTCCGGCCCTCAGGGCCGGAGCCATTCTGGTTCCGGAAATTCTTCCCGAAGCGACCATTCCCCAGATCGTCGTGGCCTCTCCTTACCTGGCGATGGCCCTTCTTCTTCAGCACTTTTTTCCTTTGCCGACTCCCTCCCGGGGGATTTCTCCCCAGGCGACCGTCGATCCCTCGGCCCGCATTGCCGACGGTGTGGAAATCCGTCCGGGGTGTGTCGTCGAGGCGGGCGCCGAAATCGGAACGGGGACGATCCTCTTCGCCGGATGCGTGGTCGGCGCGGGAGCCCGGATCGGGGAGCACTGCCTTCTTTATCCCCGCGTCTCCGTGCTCGACCGGGTCCGGATCGGAAATCGCGTCATCGTCCAGAGCGGAGCGGTCATCGGCTCTGACGGCTTCGGCTACGCCGAAGGACAGGAGGGACAGCGCCTCCGGATTCCCCAGACCGGGACGGTGGTTTTGGAGGACGATGTCGAAATCGGCGCCAACGTGACCATCGACCGGGCCACCTTCGGGGAGACGCTGATCGGTCGCGGCACCAAGATCGACAATCTGGTCCAGATCGCCCACAATGTCAGGACAGGTCGGGACTGCGTCATCGTCGCCCAGGCGGGCGTCTCGGGATCGACGAAGCTTGGGGACCGGGTGATTCTGGCGGGGCAGGTGGGGGTCGTGGGCCACATCGAGATCGGATCGGGCTCGATGGTCGGAGCCCAGTCCGGGGTCGCCCAGACGCTTCCCGCCGGCTCTCGCGTCTCCGGAAGCCCGGCCCTTGCCCATACTCTCTGGCTCAGGATCCAGGGGACGCTCAAGACGCTTCCCGCTCTTGCCCGGCGAATATCAGCCCTCGAAAAAAATGTTTTTGGACGGGACAGGTCGCCCGACACTGCATCGGACTCCGAAGGGGAGGCTCATGGGACCCATTGAGATTGGTGAAATTCTTTCGATTCTTCCGCACCGCTATCCCTTTCTTCTCGTGGACAGGGTTCTTTCCGTCGAGCCGGGCCACCGGATCGTGGCGATCAAGAACGTGACCATCAACGAGCCGTTTTTCCAGGGGCACTTTCCGGGGACTCCCATGATGCCGGGCGTCCTCCTCGTCGAGGCGATGGCGCAGGTGGGAGGAATCCTCGCGATCTGCTCCGGGCAGGAGAAGGAGGACCGGATTCCCTTCTTTCTGGGGATCGACGATGCCCGCTTCCGGCGTCCGGTTCTTCCGGGGGACACCCTGTCCATCACCATGACCACCCTCAAGGTCCGGGGAAGCTCCTGGAAGATGGCGGGCACCGTCCATGTGGGAGAGCATCTGGCGTGCGAGGCGACGCTTCTGGCCATGATCCGCAAAAAAGGGGAGGGAGGGGCCAATGCCGGATAGACACACACCCAAAAAATCCTCCGGGGAATTTTCGGAAGGGGCGATCGTCGTCCATCCGTCCTCCGTCGTCCATTCCGGGGCGCAACTTTCGCCGGGAGTTGTGATCGGACCCTTCTGCACGGTGGGGGAACATGTCCGGATCGGCGTCGGGACCCGCCTCATCTCCCACGTCGTTCTCGACGGCCACACGACCCTGGGCGCCAACAATACCATCTATCCCTTCACGACCATCGGGATGGCCCCCCAGGATCTCAAGTATCAGGGAGAGCCGGCCCGGACGATCATCGGTTCGGGAAACACCATCCGCGAGTCGGTCACGATCCACCGGGGGACCCAGGGCGGCGGCATGGAAACGGTTCTGGGGGACAACAACCTCCTTATGGCCTATTGCCACGTGGCCCACGACTGCCGCATCGGCTCCCGGGTCATCATGGCGAACTCGGCCAATCTGGCCGGCCATATCACGATCGAGGACGGCGCGATCATCGGAGGGCTTTCGGGAATTCACCAGTTCGTGCGTGTCGGCCGGCTCGCCATGGTGGGCGGCATGAGCGGCGTTCCCAAGGACGTCCCTCCCTTCGTGTGGGCCTCCGGAAACCGGGCCTTCCTGTACGGTCTGAACAACGAAGGGCTCCGGAGGAACCATGTCTCCGCCGAATCGATTTCCCTTCTGAAAAAGGCCTACCAGATCCTCTTCCGGAGCGGCCTTCCCATGGGAGAGGCAGTGGCCAGAGTCCACGCCACGCTTTCGATGACCCCCGAGATCGAGCACCTCCTCTCCTTCGTGGAGAGCTCCGAGCGGGGGGTCCTGACCGCCCCCCGTGAGGGCGGCGGAGGCACCTCCCCGGAGAGCGCCTCTTGAGCCAGGGCGGGATCGATCCGAAGGGTCCGGGGGAGCTGGGTGGTCCTGTCGGTATGGTGGCCGGAAACGGCTCCTTCCCCCTGATCTTTCTCGAGGCGGCCAAGGCCGCCGGTCTTCCGATCGTCGTCGTGGCCCACGAAGGGGAGACGGACCCGGGGATCGAGCGCCTGGGATTTCCCGTGCGCTGGATCCGTCTGGGCCAGGTGGGGGCGATCTTCGAGACCTTCCACAAGAACGGGGTGCGGCAGGCCGCCTTCGTGGGGGGCATCAAAAAACCGCGCCTCTTCGATCTTCGTCCCGACTGGAAAGGCATGATGATTTTGGGTCGGCTCGCGCGCTACCATGACGACGAGGCCCTTCGGGCGCTGGCCGACGAATTCGAGAAGGAGGGGATCACCATCGTGCCCTCGACCTTTCTGGTGCCCACCCTTGCGGTGGGGGAAGGGGTCCTGACGCGGCGCTCTCCCAGCGAAGCGGAATGGAAGGACATCCGGGTGGGCGTCGAGGCGGCGAAGATCGTGGGGGCGGCCGACATCGGCCAGTGCCTGGTGGTGCGCGAAAAAGTCGTGGTGGCGGTCGAGGCGGTGGAGGGGACGGACGAGACCATCAGCCGGGCCGGACGGGTCGCGGGAAAGGGAACGGTGGTGGTGAAGATGGCAAAACCAGGGCAGGACCTCCGGTTCGATCTTCCCTCGGTCGGACCCGGAACGATCCGGGTGATGCAGGAGGCGGGCGCCGCCGTCCTGGCGGTCGAGGCCGGGAAAACCCTCCTGTTCGACCGGGAGAAAACGGTGTCGATGGCCGACGCCGCCGAGATCGCAATCGTGGGGATCGTCTGATGGCCCTTCGCGAAACGCTTTCGGTGGGGGTGATCGGGGTCGGCTATCTGGGTCAGCACCACGCCCGCGTCTACACCGAGCTCCCCCATGTCCGACTCGAGGGGGTGTTCGATTCCGATCTCCGGAGGGCGGAGGAGATCGGCTCCCGCCTCAAGGTGCCGACCTTCGCCTCGATGGAGGAGCTGGTCGACCGGGTGGACGCCCTGTCGATCGTGACCCCCACCGTGACCCACGCCGACATTGTCCTCGCCGTTCTCGCGCGTAAGCGGATCCCTCTCTTTCTCGAGAAGCCCATTGCTGAGTCGACCGAATCGGCGACCCGGATCCTGTCCGCGGTCAGGAAAGCCGGAACACTTCTCCAGGTCGGCCATATCGAGCGCTTCAATCCGGGGGTCGTGGCCATCCTCGAATCCGGGGTCCGACCCGCCTATATCGAGGCCCAGAGGCTCTCTCCCTTCGGGCTCAGGGCCAACGACGTCCCGGTCATCGTGGATCTCATGATCCACGACATCGACATCATTCTGGCACTGGTCCGTTCGAAGATCTCGGCGATGCGGGTGGTCGGGACCCCCGCCATCACGCCCCACATCGACCTCGCCAATGCCTGGATCGAGTTCGAGAACGGCTGTCTGGCCCAGGTGACGGCGAGCCGCGTCTCCCTCGAAAAGCTCCGGAAGATCCGCGTCTTCGACCGGCGCGGGCTCTACTTCTCCCTCAACTACGACACGCGTGAGCTCTCCCAGGCCCAGGTCCGGCTGGTCCCGGGCGCGCTTCCCGAGATCTCGCGGTCGAAACGGAGCTTCGAGGCGGAGGAGCCTCTGAAGAAGGAGTTGTCGACCTTCGTGGCCTCCGTCCGGGAAGGGACCCCCCCTCATGTGAGCGGAGAGGAGGCCTTTCAGGCGCTCGAGGTGGCCCTCGAGGTGAACCGGCTGGCCGAAGAGAGCCTGTCGCGCTTCCGGGACCATAACGAGAGCGACCCCCTGCCGTGACTCCCCGGGTGCTCGTCGTGGCCGGCGAAGCGTCGGGAGACCACCATGGCGGCCGTCTTCTCTCCGAAATGACCCGCCTCTGTCCGGATCTTGAATGCTTTGCGGCCGGGGGGCCGGCGCTGGAGAAGGCGGGGGCCCGGATCGTCGTTCCCATGGAGAGGCTGAACGTCATCGGCTTCTTCGAGGTGGTCTCCCGACTGCCCCAGATCACCCGCGCCTACCGGACCCTTCTCGACACCGTCCAGAAAAACGGGATCGGGGCGGCCATCCTGATCGACTTTCCCGACTTCAACCTCCTTCTGGCACGGGCCCTGAAACGCCGCGGGGTCAGGGTCTACTACTACGTGAGCCCCCAGCTCTGGGCCTGGCGCAAAGGCCGGGTCCGGACGATCCGGCGTCTGGTCGACCACATGTTCGTGATCTTTCCCTTCGAGGCCGACTTCTATCGCGATCACGGGGTTCCGGTGACCTACGCCGGCCATCCCCTTCTCGACTCTCCCTTCCCCGACCTCTCGGAAAAAGAGGCGCTCCGGAGGGAGATGCTGGGGGAAGGGGAGTATCCGGTGGTGGCGCTGGCTCCGGGAAGCCGGAAGGGGGAGGTGGGGCGCCTCTATCCCCGGATGCTCGCCGCCTATGCCCTCCTCCGGAAGCGGATCCCGACGATCCGGGCCCTGGTCCCCGAATCCCCCTCCCTCCCCGAATCCCTCTATCGGGAGCGCGAGGTCTCCGCCGGTTTTACGGCGGGGGAGCCCGGGAGTCCGGTTCGGGTCCGGGGGCGCTTTCGGGAGGTGATCTCCGCGGCCGACTGCGCCCTGGTCGCCTCGGGAACCGCGACGCTCGAAACAGGGCTGGCGGGAACGCCGATGGTGGTCGTCTATGCCTTGAACGAAGGGACCTACCGGATCGCGCGCGCCCTGGTGAAGGTGCCGGCGATCGGCATGGTGAATCTCGTCTCCGGACGGACGGTGGTTCCCGAACTGATCCAGGAGGAGGCCTCTCCCGAGCGGATGGCGGAGGAGATCCTCCGGATTCTCGAGGAGCCGGGGCGCTCCGAGTCGCTCCGGCGGGATCTGTCCGGACTCCGGGAGATCATGGGAGCCCCCGGGGCATCAGAACGGATCGCCCGCCGGATCCTGGACCTTGCCGGCTTCGACTGCGGCCCGGTGTCTTCCTCGCACCCATGAAGATCCTGAACACCCTTCTCTGGCCCTTCATCCTTCCCTTTCTTCTTCTCGTCTATCTTTTCTGGCCCAAGTCCCGGCCACACTTTTTCGAGCGGCTGGGGCTCGGGAGGATGCGCCTCACCCGGCGGGGCACCCTGCTCTTCCACGTGGCCTCCCTGGGAGAGGCCCGGGCGGCGCGCCGCCTGATCGAGGCCCTCTCCGGCCGTGTCCCCCTCCTGTTGACCACGATGACGGCGACGGGGCGGGAGGCCCTCTCGAAGGCCCACCCGGAGATCCCCGTCACGCTGGCCCCCCTCGATCTTCCGGGCCTCTGGATCCCCTTTTTCAAAAGCCGTGGCGTCCGGGGGATCCTTCTCTTCGAGACGGAGGTCTGGCCGTCCATGCTGGGTTCGGCCCGGGATCTCGGCATTCCGGTCGGTCTCGTGAACGGCCGTCTCTCCTCGCGGAGCTTCGGGCGCTACCGGAGTCTCGTCCGTTTCGTCCGCCCCTTCTTCTCGCGCCTTTCTCCGGTGACGGTCCAGAGCGAGCGGGACCGGGAGCGGTTCCTTTCGCTCGGCGTCCGCCCGGAGGCGCTTCATGTCACGGGAAATCTCAAATGGGATGTGGATCCGGCCGTTCTTGCCCCGGACCGGGCCCCCGGAGCCCGGGAATGGCTGGGAATCGGACGGAAGTCTAAAGGAGAGCCCTCTCGTTTCCGGATTCTGGGGAGTTCGGTCCATCCGGAAGAGGCCCTGACCCTCGTCCGGATCTCGCAGCGGCTCGCCTCCGGGGGGCGTCCGGTGGACCTGATCCTGGCTCCGCGCCATCTCGAGATCCTCCCGGCCTTGCTGTCCCGCCTTCCGACTTCTGTCAACCTCTCCCGCAGGACCGACTGGCAATCCGCACCGGAGAAAGCGGCTCCCGATGGAGACAAACCGGCCGGAACTCTCTATCTTCTCGACACCTACGGGGAGCTGGGGGCGGTGACGGGTTTGGCGGACGTGGTCTTTGTGGGCGGAACGCTCGACCCAGTGGGGGGGCATTCCCCGGTGGAAGCGGCCTGGCACGGAAAGCCGCTCCTCTGGGGACCCCATCGGGACCACATCGCCGATCTGGCCGAAGGCCTCTCCGAGGCGGGGGCGGCGGTCGAAGTGAGGGACGAGGAGGCGCTTCTCAAGACCCTGACGGCACTCTGGGATGATCCCGAGAGGCGGAGGAAGATGGGACAGGCCGCACGGGCGGTCTTCGAGGCTTCGGGTGGACCTCTCGGGCGGACTCTCGAGGTTCTTTCTCCCTTTATCGCAGCCTTTTTTCCGGAGCCGCGATGAAGCCACTGGGACCTGCGGCCCTTCCTCTTTCCCTTCTCTATTCTCTGGGGACGGGCCTTTTTCGCTTAAGCTACGAGTCGGGACTCCGGGAGCGAATGCGCTTCGGGGTGCCGCTCCTCTCCGTCGGGAACATCGAGGCGGGGGGGACGGGAAAGACCCCCTTGGTGTTGGCGCTCTGCCGCCGGGTCCTGGCCCGGGGCAAGCGCCCGGGAATCGTCTCCCGGGGATACGGACGCATCACCCCCGACCGGGATCTCTTCGTCTGCCGGGGGGAGGGACCCCTTGTGTCCCCGGAGGAGTCCGGGGACGAACCGGCTCTTTACGCCGCGCGTCTTCCCGAGGTTCCGGTCGTGGTGGCGAGTGACCGGCGAAGGGGGGTCTCGATGCTGGAGGGGCTCTGCGATCTCGTGATCTTAGACGATGGGTTCCAGTCCCTGGAGGTGCTTCCGGCCGCCTCCCTGGTCTTTCTTCCGGGCTTTCTGGCCGATCGTCCGCCCAGACTTTCGGACCTCCTGCCGGCCGGTCCTCTTCGGGAGCCGGCGGGGGGTCTCTCCCGGGCGACGCACTTCGTGATGAGCGCCCTCGGAGATCCGGTCCGGGACCGGGAACGGGGGGAGCGGGCCCTCCGGAATCTTTCATGCGTCCTTGGGCCGGAGGGGCTCCGGCCGATGCTGTTTCAGCGTTTCCGGATCGTGGAGGTCCGGGATATGGACGGAAGGAGGATCCTCCTTCCGGGGGAGCTCGCGGGACAGAAGGTGGCCGTCGTCGCAGGAATTGCCAACCCCTCCCGGGTGGAGGCGGATCTCAGGTCCCTGGGCGCGGAGGTGATCGGGGCGCTGGCCCTTGCCGACCATGTCCCCGACACTCCGGAGACCCGTGGCTTAATCGATAATTTCGCCAAGCGGATGAAGGAGAAGGGCGCCACACTTCTGCTCGCGACGGAGAAGGACCGGGTGAAATGGGGGGCGCCTCCGACAAGGGAATTGCCGGTCGGGATCCTTTCCGGAGAGGCGGAGCTCATCGACGAGCCGCGCTGGGCCGCCCTTCTCGACCGGCTTCTCGGAGGGTAGGGGATGGAGGCGAAAGACACGTCTTTAGGGATGAAGGGAGCGTTTGAGCGGGCCGGGCTGAATGTCCTTCGGGAGCTCTTCTGCCTCCTTCCGGCCTCTCTTTCGTTCTCCCTTGGGGAGCGGTTCGGGGATCTCCTGCGCCGTCTTCTTCCCAAAAAGCGCGCGCTCCTCCGGGAGAACCTCCTTCGCTCGGACCTAAACATCCGGGACGAAAATGCGGTCCGGGATTTTGAGACAAGGGTCTTTCGCCATTTCGGGCGGTTGGGCGCCGAGGTCATGCGGCTCAAGATCCTCTCCGACGCCGAAATCGCCCGTATGGTGCCGGTGGAGGGGCTCGACCATTTCCGGAAGGAGTACGAAAAAGGGAGGGGGGTGATCCTTCTCACCGGCCACATCGGGAACTGGGAGTATTCGCTTCGGCGGATCGCCCTGGAGGCGCCGGGGAAGGTCCATCCGGTGATCCGCCGGATCAAGGATCCCGTGGTCCATGACTTCGTTGACGACCATCGGCGGCGCTACGCCAAGGGGGAGTCGATTCTCGCGGACCTGGGGGTCAAGCCCCTGGTCCGGGCGCTCTCGAAGGGAGAGGTTCTGATCGTCCTCCTCGACCAGAACGCGGGGCCGGGGGAGGGGGTCTTCGTCCCCTTTTTCGGGAGGGAGGCCTGCACCTATTCCAGTCTGGCCCGCCTCTCGCTCATGATGGATCTGCCGGTCATCCCGGCCGCCTCCATCCGCCAAAGGGACGGGAGTTTTCGGGGGACGATTTGTCCTCCGATTCCTCCGATGAAGGAGGTTCCTCCCGAGGAGGCAATCTTCCGGATGACGGCCCTCTATTCAGAAGCCCTGGAGGCGCTGGTGCGTCCCACGCCCGAGCAGTGGATCTGGATGCACCGGCGCTGGAAGACCCGTCCACCGGAGGAAGTTCCTTCTGGATCTTGAGGATCCGGGTTTTTGGATGGGATAGAGTGGGTCATCGATCGTTTTCGGGGTGCTTTCGTTCTTCGGACTGGTCCGGGTCCTGTTCTGCCTCGTTTTTCCTCTTCAGGCCAAACGTTAAACCCACAGGTCGGTCATGCGTCGATTCTTCTTGGCGGAGGGGATTTTCCCCGTCCTTCTTCTCTCCTTCATGGGCGTTGCCTTCGGGCCTTCTCCGGCCTTGGCGGCCGCGCCACCGGATCCCTACGCGACACCGGCAAGCAACGGAAGCGGGTCGTCGGGACAGGGCCCCGGCTCTT
>JAKADN010000072.1 GCA_021820445.1 Nitrospirota bacterium
GAGTTTTCCGATTCAAACGCAAAAAGGGATCTGCTATTACAATTCATTCCGTGTTTTCTGTGATTTCCGTCCTGTCGCCAAAAATAAAAAAAATCAATAATTTAAAATTGGGATGAAGTCGTTTATCCTGAAAGCGAGATCGGAAAGGATTGGATCCTCCGGACGCTATTTCCGACTCATCCCCGGCATTTCCGGCCGAAACAGGAAAAGGGCCCAACACATGGAAGCCGTATCGCCCGGCTCCTGGGCCCGACGATCAGGAGGGTCGGATGCACATGACCAAGCGTCTCCCCCCTTCCATCCGGAAGGGACTGCCCCGTTTCGCCCCCTGGCTCTGGTCCGGACGGGCACTGGCCTTTTTCCTGTTTTTTCTGACGGCCCTCATTGTCCTTTCCTACGGAGGAGCCCTCCTCGAATTTTTCTCCTACCTTCATGACGAGCGCCGGGTCCAGACCCTTTCCCGCGAAGCACGCCTCCTCGAGCGGATCGACATGGACATCGGACGAGTCCGCCTTGCCCACGATGCCTATCTGGTCTCGGGCAAGACATCCTATCTGGTGGCCTACACCACGGGGATCGAGACCCTGTTCCAGAACATGCGGCAGCTCAAAAGGGTCCGAAGAAGGACAGAAGGATCCGGATTGGACCTGACCCTCCGGACAGCCACCACAGGATTAGATCCCTTGCTTCTCTCCCAGGCCCGCGATCTGGAACGCCGGGGCCTAATGGAAACCCGGACGCACTTTCTGAAAGAGGACCTCATTGCCCGGCTTCTTCCCGTCCAGAAGTCCCTGGCCAGGGTTCGACTTCATCTGAGAAGAGAGGAGGGAACACGGAGACGGTCGGCGCGCCTTCATCTCCTGGGAACGTCGACGCTGTTCGGATTCTCCTTCCTCCTGTTCTCGACATTTCTGGGCGTGACCGCCGGGCGCATCACCCGGGATATCGCGAGCGTCGGCCAGCTTGTCTCCTCCCTCTACCACGACTCGCGTTACGACCCCCTGACCGGCTTGCCGAACCGCTCCTCCATCCTGGACACTCTCGATCGCCTCGTGTCCTCCTCTCCGAAAGAGGATGCTGGCTTGGCCTTGCTCTTTATCGATCTGGATGGATTCAAGAGGGTCAACGACAGCCTGGGCCATGACAAAGGGGACCTGGCGCTTGTAGCCGTTGCGAGGCGATTCAAGCGGGTGATTCCCGAAGACGACATTCTTGCGCGGGTGGGAGGGGACGAATTCCTCCTCCTGATCCCCTTCGGACAGGATTGCCACATTCCCGGGAAGGTGGCAACCCGGCTGATCGGGACCCTGTCCGACCCCCTCGACATCGAGGGGATGCCGGCCATTCTCGGCGCCAGCATCGGCATCGCATTCTTTCCCTCCGACGGAAAGACGTCGGAAACACTCATCAAGAATGCCGACGAGGCGATGTACCGGGCCAAGACGGCGGGCGGCAACCGTTTCCGATTCGCCGGGGGACCGGAGCCTCCATCATCCAAGTCACCTTCATCCTTATCCGATGCGTGAGACCAGCCCCAGTGCTTCTCCCCCTGTCGCCATATCAGAATAAAGATTGTCCCAAAAGAATCCCTCGGGCTCTTTGTCGAAGAAGCGGCTTTCCAAAAAAGGAGTGAGGGCATGCCGAATCAACGTCCAGGATGGTTCCAGAATCCAACCTCCGATTTCGGCCCCGGCGAGCCAATCCTTTCCTGAAGAAAGCACAACACGAAAAGGCTTGGCCGCGCTCATCTACCAGCGCTCGAGATACCACCCTCTCACCAGAAGATACTTTCGGGCAGGCGCCTCACCAGACACGGGGACCCACCCCTTCACCTCCCCCAGGACAGTGACAAGATCCCCCGGGACGATCGGGGAGGTCTTCCGCTCAAATCCTTCAACGGAGATCCGTCTGTGTTTCGGCTCCCCATTTAAGGATGACCCGGCAAGCCTGAGAGTGGACACAGTGAGAAAGAAGGCATCTCTTCCTGCAAAGCGGACCTTCCCGGGGACGGCACTCCCGGGGCCCTTCCCGGTAAGCGGGAGCGCCCCGACGAGAAACAGGCATCCTCCGGACGCCGGGTATCTTTTCAGGATCCGCCCTCCCAGGAGAACCAGCTGTCCAGGCACGGGCGTCCTCCCGGAGCGAAGCCAAGCAGGTGGAAGCCGCATTCCGGGAGAGGCGAGAACAGTCCTCTCTTCCGGGAATTCTTCGGTGCATCCCGAAATCCCCGACAAAAACACGAGCAGAACCCAGAACATACGGCGGATGAAGCGCATTTTACACGGAGGCATGGCGACCTTCCCTCCCTTTTACAGCCCGCCTTCCATTTCCGGAATCTTCCTGAGCATTTTCGGGACGACTCCGAAAAAAGAAGAGGTCTTCTCATAAACGATAACGTCCCCTCCCCGTTCCTCCGGAAAGAAAATCCGAAATCCGGGACAGCAGCGCACACAGACCACACCAGAAAGAGCGCATCGGGCTCTCCTTTCTCGAAGACCAGGGGGATCCGAATGTCTCCCTGTCCTCATTCTGCCGGACCGGTGTTCCGGAACGGTGAAGAAACCGTGACCGCTCGCGAACGTCTGCAAACGAAAAAGGCCCGGCAGGGAATCCCCCGCCGGGCCTTTGATTCGGTGAATCCGAAGACGCTTAGAAGGTAATGGTCGCCCCTCCGAAGACGTTGATGGGTTCCCCGGGGTAGACAAAGAGTGTTTCCGCATTGTTTGCCCCCGGAGCGAGAAATGCTGGTTCGTAGTAGTTTGTGTTTAGAAGATTGAAGGCGTTGAAAAAAAGCTGGGCCTTGTTATACCAGGAAGCCTTCGGAAGGTCGTAGGCCACCAGAAGGTTCGTCGCCCAGTATCCTGGAGAGTTCGTCTGGATATTGGCATTTCCGTTGACGCCGCCACTGGTATCGATCACATTCATCATGCCGGTATAGCGCTCGTTCACCGTCACATGCCAGTTCCCCTGAGCGTAATTAAGATTGATGTTTCCGAGCATGTTCGGCACGAAAGGAAGAGGGTCTCCGGAGTTGCTGAGAACAGTGGAGGTACCCAGTCCATATTGAGCGCTGACAAAATAGGCATCGACCGCAGAAAAGCTTCCGTCGATGCTGAATCCGTCCGGAAGATCTCTCTTAAACTCCGCTTCAAATCCACGCATCTCGGCCAATCCCGCTGACGACGGGATGGCATTTGTCACTCCACCGGGGAGAACCTGAAGGGTGGTTGCGAACATGTTATTGATGTAATCGTTGTAGAAGTCGAATGCTACAAAGCCTTTTTCCGTTGAGTATCTAGCTCCAGCTTCGATGTCGTTCACGATTTCTGGCTTGATATTGACAGAATTGTTTGGAGTACCCGGAGCCAGTTCAAAGAACTGGAGGCTCGGAGCAGAATAGGATTGTCCGGCATTGACGTAAACCTTCCAGTGCTTTTCTGGATACCAGTTAGCCCCCACATGGGGTAGAGGGACCACGAAGGATTGGCCGGCCGATTCCGCATAGTTTGCATTGCCCGATCCAAATGTGTTGCCTGCAGCATTTGTTGCCGTTTGTGCACCCGACATCAGGGAGTTCACATACTGTTGGTTCACCGCCATCACCCTGAAACCAGCACTCAATAGCCAATCGTCAGATGGTCGATAGTGGTCCTCCAGATATCCGCCGATGGTTGTCATGAGGTTCGACCCGCCGGCATTGCCCGTAATCTTGTTGGTTCCGATCGGCACATTGCCATAGAGTGTGTTGTTATATGAGAGACGGGCCCCCATGTGTACCTTGTTTCCGGCAAAGGTCTGGATAGCCGTCTCGGCGATGTCTCCGACCTTGTATCCCTGTCCCTGGATATAAGTAAAGTTGAAGGGATTGGCACAGGCCACGGAATTCGTGGCATTACAAACACCACCATAGGAAGGCTGGACATCCTGGAAAGCCGTTCCGTTCGCCCCCGCCGTAGGCGCTCCGTTGATCCCCACCGGCACCTGGATGACGCCATAGGGAACGAGCAGGGCGAAGGCGTTGTTCTTGACCGAGACGGTGCTGTTAAGCTGATCTTCCCCCTGAAGCGTGATCATGTATCGCTGGGAAATCCAGGCCTTGTAGTAGGGAGAGTCCTGGACGGCCTGCCCTGAAGGATAGCTGGTGTTTTCGCCATTGGGAAGGCCGTTATAGGTCGGACCAAATTGTTGAAAATTCTGGAGCGAGGTCGAGGCGCCCCGGTCGTAGTTTTTGTAGGCCCCGGTGAACAGCAGGCTGATCTTCCCGTCTGCCAGGTATTTCGAGACATTCGCGTAGTCCTGGTACTCCTGGAGGCCGGTATAGTCCTGGAACCCCTGCTGGTTGATGATGGAAAGGTCGTTGTAGGCTCCGACTCCAATCTTATCGTTGATTCCAGTATTAGTGATAAATGACGTGTAGTACTGCCCGTATGAGCCCATGCCGGCGGTGATCTGGGAATAGGCCTCCTGAGTGGGCTGCATCAGGTGGATGTTGACGGTGCATCCCGAGGCATAGTTATAAAGGTTCTGGGATGTCGTCACCCCCCGCTGGATATCGACAGAGGCGATGTCCAGGTTGAAGAGGTTCAGGTCGTAGACCATCCCGCCGTCCTGGTTCTGGTTGAAGGGAACCCCTTCGACGGTAAACTCGATGTTGGATCCGCCCGATGGGGCCGTGTTGGATCCGCCCGTCGAATAGCCCCGGCAGGTGAAGTAGTTCATCCCACCTGTGACGCCGTTCGCCCCGGACCGGGAGTAGTAGTTGATACCCGGCTGGTTGGACAGCGCGAACCCGATCCCCGTCGTCTGCCAGGTTTCAAAGGTCTTGTGGTCGACGATCGTGATGGCCCCGGTCGTATCCTTGATCTTCTTGTTCCCGGAGGCATTGATGTTCGCCTGGGCCAGCGTGTTGATCCTGAGGTTCACGTCCGCCCGGGTCGTCCCCCGCACCGCGATCTCCTGCGAATACGGCAGATATCCCCGCTTCACCGCGGAGAGAAGATAGTCTCCCGACGGCACGTTCTTCAGGTCGAACTCCCCGGACGGCGTGGATGCCACCTGGTAAACTTCGCCCGTCTTCTTGTTCTTGACGGCCAGATTGGCGACCAGAGGCACCTTGTGGTCCCCGTGCCCCTCGTAGATCTTTCCGAGAATCTCGGAGGTCCCCTGAGAAAGCTTGTTCACGGCAAAATCCATTTGGCCGATCGTCCCGGCCTTCAGGAGCCCCTCCTTCCTCTGGACGGAGAAGTTGCCGCCGCCCACCAGGACCTTGTAGTCCCCGGGAGGAAGGTTCGAGAAGATGAACGCCCCTTGGGAGTCGCTCTCCTTCTTGATCAGGAGTCCCGTGGTCGTGTTTTCGATCTCGATCGGAACGCCCGACAGAGTCTTATGATCCTTGACCGAGAGAATATTGCCGTACAGGATTGACGGCGCGGCGTCTGCCTTGGCCGGAACCTGGGATTTGTCAGGCTGGGCCGTCTGGGACGGATCCTGAGCCGACCAGACGTCGGTCGCCAGCCCGCCCCAGAGAATCCCCGGGGCCACGAGCCAGGCGATCTTCTTTCTTAAGGACAACATCGAATCTCCTTTGATGTGGGTTTTGAACGTAAGGGTCATTCAATCGCAAAACAGGCAGAAGGTGCCTTGGAAGAGGATTCTTGCAAAGCGGAATGTCCGGACGGTTAAACCTGGGTAAAAATAAAAAAACCTGGGGCTTTCAAAAGAATTCGATCATTTTTTCAACGTTCGGGGGCTTCAGGACACAGGAAAAGGAAAAAAGACGCGAGCGGTCATCGCCATTTTGATCGAAAAAATATCCAGGAAGGACTCTTTAAGGAATGGCAATGTGGTGGGGCGGGATGTTTCGGGTCAGGATTCAGCCTTCATGCGGTAACCGACGCCGCGGATCGCCTCGATCTTCGGCCCCCCCGCCAGCTTGTTCCGGAGAGCGTGGACATGGACCTTCAGATTCTCCCGCCCCACCATGTGGTTCTCTCCCCAGACGGACTGGAAGAACTCCTCGTGGCGAACCACCATCCCGATCTTCGAGACCAGGACGACGCAGACGAGGAATTCCTTGTGGCTCAGATGGACGCCCTTTCCGTGAAGACGGACCTCGTACCGTTGGGTGTCGACCACCAGATGTCCGATCTGGACCCGGTCGAAGGGAAAATCGAACCCTTTCCTGTCTTCTCGTTCCACACGCCTCCAGAGAGCGCCGAGACGCGCCTCGAACTCCCGCGCGCTGAAAGGTTTCGGGAGAAAGTCGTCCGCCCCCGCCTCGAGACTCGCCAGACACAGTTCGTGGAGATCCCCCTCCCCCGCGACCATCAGGAACGGAATGGGCCCCAGGGATTCCTGGGATCGGACGAACCGGCAGAGATCAAGACCGTTCCGGCGGGGCAGATGAACGTCAGCGACAACCAGCAGGCGATCGCATTCGCCCGATGCCTGGAACTTCCGGAGCATCCAGACCGCCTCCTCCCCGTCGAAGGCCGACGCGATCGTGAAGACGGCCTGATCCAGATCGAACCGCCGATAGACGGTCTTGTGGAGCGCTTCGTCCGTATCGGCCACCAGGACGCTTGCCCGACCGCCCCAGGCGGTTGGGGCGCTTTTTACGACGGGATTCACGATTCCGTCTTCCGGACGGGGAGGGTATGCCAGGGTGTTGGCCCCTGAGATCCCCTCCCACCCGGAGGAAATCTTCTTCTTCATCAAATGTTCCTTTCGGCGGGGTATCTCGCCCCCGCCTTTTGTGCCCCTTTTTCTTCACGTCCGGTTCACGATTGGGAGATTGCCCCTCGATTTCCTCACCCCGTATTGTGGATCCGGAACCGGAAATTAAGTTCGAACTTTCCTGGGATGGCTTGCCCGTTCTGGCTCGCTGGCTTGAACTTAAGATTCCTAAGAACGTTTTCGGCGATCCTGTTCATGTCGTCCCAGACCGACGGGACGACCATCTTGGAGCGGACGATCTTCCCCGAGGCGTCGATCCAGAGGTCGATGACCACGTCCCCCTCTTCGTCGTCGGCCTTCATCTTCTCCGTATAGAGGGCATCGGTGTCGACCTTCGTCAGAAGACGGGGAGGAAGATAGCCCGCTCCTCCCCCGGAGGAGGGCGTTCCCT
Source organism: Nitrospirota bacterium (assembly GCA_021820445.1). Taxonomy (GTDB): domain Bacteria; phylum Nitrospirota; class Leptospirillia; order Leptospirillales; family Leptospirillaceae; genus UBA4572. Next base: position 7,127 of record JAKADN010000072.1, read on the forward strand.
CCCCCCAGTTCATGTTGACCGCCGTTCCGGCGGATGCGGCTAGAAGATTGGTCGATTCTGCCGTCTGTGTGGGAAGAACCGGCGGCGTGACTGGGCGGGGAACCACGGCCTTGTGGACCATCCGGGGTTTCGCCTTGGGCTTGGGCGCCGGGGGCTTCGGCTTGGGAGGAGGGGGAGGAGGAGCCAAGGCCACCTTGAAGGCCGGGGGAGGCGGCGGAGGAGGGGCGGAAACGGGAACCCTGAGGGCGGCTAGGAGGACGGCCTCGAAGACAAGAACACCGCCCAAGGCCCATGGAAAAACGGAGCCGCTGTTTTCGGAGTCGACGGCCTTGCTGCCGGAGGCCCCCATCAGTGAAGATCCTCGGAGCGGATCGAGACATTCGAGAAGCCCATCGAATTACAGAGGTCCATGACGTCGACCAGCCGCTGGAGCTTCGAGTCCTTGTCTCCGCTCACGATCACCTCGTACTTCGCCGTCTTGTCCGAAAGAAGGACATTGAGATGGTCCTTGAGCCCCGCCCGGTTCACGGGCGTGTTCTCGAAGAGAATCTTCCCCTCCTCGGTGATCGTGATGTTGATCATCTTCGGCTCCTGCTTAAGCGGGTGTGCCGCCGATTTCGGAAGGGCCACACTCACACCGTTCAGCTTGATGAGCGACATCGAGATGAAGATGAAGACCACCATCAGAAAGAACATGATGTCGATCATCGGGATCAGTTCGATCCGCGCCTTCGGGGACTCCTCGCCCCCGTCGCGAAACAGCCTCATGAGAAAATCTCCTTGCAAATGTCGTCACTCGCCGGGCGGGAGTCCGCCGGCATATCTGCCCCACAAACAACCCTGCACAAACCCGCGTCAGGCCGGAGACGAACTTTTTTCCGCGCGGAAGGCCGTCTGCACCCCTTTGGCAACCGCATCCCCGGTCCGTGATTCCGCAAGTTCCGGAGACTCCCGGTAGGCATCGCGGATCGGCCGGTGGAGGATGGTGATCAGCCGCGCCGCCGATTCGAGGGAGGACTTGATCCCGGTGATCCACTTGTAGAGGAAGTTGTAGAAGCCCAGGGAGACGATGGCGATGACGAGTCCCGTCGCGGTGGCGATCAAGGCCTCGGCGACCCCGCCCGTGATCTGGGTGGGCTTCCCGAGCCCGGAAATCGACATGACGTGGAAGGACGCGACGATGCCGATGATCGTTCCCAGAAGACCGAGGAGAGGCGCCATGGTGATGGCGGTATCCAGAATCCACATCCGCTCCTTGAGCTTCTTTTCTTCGAGAACCGCCTCCGCCTCAATGAGGTATTCGAGCTTTTCCCCTTCGAGCTCCGACTCGACAAAGAGCTTCAGGATCTTGCTGACGATGAAGTTCTCGGACCGGTAGGACTCCTTGATCATGGCGATCACCGACTTCGGATCGAGCTTTTCCTTGACATTCTTTCGGAGGACCGCCAGAACCCTTTCCGTCTGGACTTTTTCCTGCCTCAGGACGACGAGGCGCTCGAGGCTTACGGCCAGGGCCACCGCCGACATGGGCAGAAGGATGTACATGACCGGTCCGCCCTTCATGAGATAGGCAAATGCATTCATTTTTTTCTCCTTTTTATGGATGACAAAGCATCCGGATGAAACCTTTCACGATGGAGATCATCCCATCCCTATTTGAAGAATTGGTAAATACTACATGGCGGATGCGTGACGGGACGGTAAATTTTTCTGATGCCTGACTATCCCGACAATTTTTTTTCTGATGATGGGAATGTTTTGAATCTCCGTTGGCAGAAAGAATCCCTATCCCAATCTCTGCTGGTTCCTGCCGAAATCACTGGACTTCCAAGATCAGGATCGGGAAGAAGGCGACTCGCATTCACTTCTGATCCGAACATCCTCACTCTTCTGACGTTACTTGGGGGCAGGTCCGCGCAGCTGGCAGGCGGGATTCAGGAAAGATTCAACAATGGGGGATGCCTGGATTCAGGGGGGAGCAAAAGAGAAGGGTTAACGAGTGCCTATGGAGCAGAGGGTCAGGGCTTTGATTGTGTTCCGGGAAAGACCGATGAACTGTTAAGTTCCCTGGTGTCCAAACGGCGGAGACAAACAGGGATCCATGAAAGCTCCCAGCTGTCTTGCTCCTCCCAGAGCTCCCTTGTTTGGTTCAACGACGACACGATCGACAGAAATGGACCTCCTTATCCGAGGAGTACAAAGGACTTGCGTCCCAATAATCGAACGGCTACACTAAAAATGTGTGCACTATTTTCGAAAAATTTTTCTTTCCCCCCATTCCGATCAACGGGGCTTTGAAGGATTCCCATGAAAAACATCACATTGAGCGCCGACGAAGGACTGCTTGAGGCTGCCAGAGCTCAGGCCCGATCGCAGAAGACGACACTGAATGAGGCCTTTCGAAAATGGCTTTACGAATACTCGGGAATGGGATCACGCGAAGAAGAGGCCTTCCGTGTCATCGACCAATTGCGGGGCCACGTCGTCGTCGGACGAAAGTTGACACGGGATGAAATGAATGCCCGCTGACAGCTTCATAGATACGAATCTATTCATCTATCAATTGGATACAAGCGATGAACGAAAGAACTCCATCGCCGATCAGATCATCCGGAGAGCCATTAAGTCTCGAGATGCCTGCATCAGCTTTCAGGTTGTCCAGGAATGTCTCAACACCCTCGTTCGAAAGGCTGAAGCTCCCCTCCCACCCGCGGACGCAAAAAGATATCTGGAGACCGTTCTCTTGCCTCTTTGGACCATCATGCCCGACCCGGGACTCTACCAGCAGGCACTTGATCTCCAATCCTGTTACCATTACGGGTTCTACGATTCCCTGATTATCGCTGCCTCTCTTTGGGCGGGTTGCAGAACCCTCTACAGCGAAGATCTCCATAACGGACAGAGAATCGGGAAATTGACCATCCGGAATCCATTTCTGGAAAACTGAGGGACCGCAGCCTTTGCGAGACGTCATTTCTTGAGGGTGGTTCTTCATGGGGCGTGAGTGGGCAATCTTTTACTCCGCAGCACCAGCGTCAGGATGGCCCGCCCCTTCTTCCCTCCCTGTCGGCCCGCTCCCTCAAAACGGCGTCGAGTGATACCCCATCTTCTTCAACAGCCACCCGTAGAAGAAGGTCGTGTAGAGCACGTACCGCTGCCCCACAAACGACGAATCCGCCCCGTAGGGCTGCTGGTAGGCCACGCTCACCTGGTACCAGTCCGCCTGGTAGTTCATCTCGTAGGACAGATACCCCTCCGTCAGACCGTAGAACCCGTTGTGCGAAAGGTTCA
>JAKADN010000010.1 GCA_021820445.1 Nitrospirota bacterium
AGAAGAGGCGGATCGGTGCCCAAGCCGGCGATCAGATAGTAGCAGTCGGGGTAAAAGGCCAGACGAATGTCGGTGGGAGAAGGAGACGGCTCGGAATGAGGGTGGGAATGAAAGATGGCCCAGAGCGACCAGCCCTCCCGGCGCAGACGCTTCATCGCATCGAACTGCTCTCGGGTCTCCATCTGGTATCGGACCGGAGAGTGAAGGGCGTTGGTGATGGGAAGAACGGCGACCGGCTTCCCTGAGGGATCCGCGGCCACGAGGCCGCAGGCTTCCTCCGGCCTAACGGACAGGCAGTGATCCAGAATTCTTCCCGCAAGGACCGCAGGAATGGCGACGCCCGGAATCAGTGGGCGGGAATCTGGCATACCCACTCGGAAGAGCCGGACACGGAGGTGATGGTCGGCGAGGGACCGCACAGGGGACATTTCGGATCCTTGGGGACCCGGAGTTTGCGGAAGCTCATGGAAAGAGCGTCATAAAGAAGAAGCTGTCCCTTCAGGAGCTCTCCGATCCCGAGAATCTTCTTCACCACCTCCGCCGCCTGGAGCGTCCCGATCGTTCCGGCCAGGACCCCGAGAACTCCCGCCTCCGAGCAGGAAGGGACCAAGCCCGGAGGAGGGGCTTCCGGGTAGAGGCATCGATAGCAGGGGGCATCGGTATGGCCCTCGAGGACGGTCACCTGCCCCTCGAAGCGAAGGATGGAGCCGGAGACGAGGGTCTTGCGGAGGAAGAAGGCCGCATCGTTCACGATGTACCGCGTCCCGAAGTTGTCGGAGCCGTCGACGATCACATCGTAATCGGCAAACATCTCCATCGCGTTCTCGGCGGTCAGTCGGTCCTGGATGGGGTTCACCGTCACATCGGGATTCATCCGCTCGAGGGTCCGGGCCCCGGAGAGAACCTTCGGGATGCCGACCGTTTTCTGGGAGTGCATGATCTGGCGCTGGAGGTTGGAAACGTCCACCACGTCCATATCCACAAGGCCGATGGTCCCGACCCCGGCGGCGGCCAGGTACATGGCGACCGGACTTCCCAGTCCTCCGGCCCCGATAATCAGGACCCGGGCTGACAGGAGCTTCTCCTGACCCCGGCCTCCCACCTCCTTGAGGATGATGTGTCGGCTATATCGAGAAATCTGATCTTCGCGAAATATCATCAAAGCCCTCCTACCCCTCGAGAATGCTCTTTTCGAGGGGGTCCACATGAACGCCCCGCTCCCTCAGATACAGCACGGTCCGTTCGATGTCCGCGAGTTCGCCGTCCATCTCGAGTTCGACCCATCCGCTGTCGAGAGAGATGTCCGCCCTCCGGATGTTGACGACCACGGGAAACTTGCGGCAGATCTCATAGATGATCGGCTCCCTGACGCGCTCCTCGGGAAAGGTCAGGTGAAGTCTCATCTGGGTCATGCCGAGCCTCCCGCGATGGCCGGAATGATCGAAACCTCGTCTCCCGGCTTGATGGAGGTATCGAGTCCCTCACGGAACCGGATATCTTCCTCGTTGACGTAGATATTGATGAAACGGCGCAGCTCTCCGCTCTCATCCGCCAGACGCTCTCCGATCCCCGGATAGTGGAGCTCGAGATTCTTCAGGATCTCCCTGATCGTCCCTCCCTCCTCCCGAACCTCGTTCTGGTTGCCGGTGAGCTTGCGGAGGGGCGTGGGAATGCGAACGACAACGGACATGATCTTCCTTTCTCTGCGAAATTCAGTTCGTGGGATTGACGGTTTTTCTGAAGGAGGCCAGGGTCGGATCGATGCCGACCGGTTCCGGCAGCGCCCCCGACAGGGCTTCCATGGTCTTGAGACCGTTCCCGGTGATATAGGCGACGGTCAGGTCCTTCCGGCCGATCCGTCCTTCCGCGCATAGCTTCCTGAGGGAGGCAATGGTCACCCCGCCCGCCGTCTCGGCGAAGATTCCTTCTGTTTCGGCCAGGAGCTTCATCCCCTCGACGATTTCCGGATCGCTCGCCGCGGCAATCGCTCCGCCCGACTTGAAAACCACATCGAGGGAGTAGAAGCCGTCGGCAGGATTTCCGATGGCAAGAGACTTGGCGATCGTGTTCGGTTTGACCGGGATGAGGTGATTTTTGCCCGAGACAAAGGCCCGGTAGACCGGAGAACACCCTTCGGCCTGGGCGCCGTTGACCTTGAGGCGATCGTTCGACGAGACGAGGCCCAGCTTCTCGAACTCCTGAAATCCCTTCCGGATCTTCGTCAGAAGAGAGCCCGAGGCGATCGGAACCACCACCTGGTCGGGAATCCGCCAGCCGAGCTGCTCGGCGGTTTCAAAGGCCAGCGATTTTGATCCTTCGGCATAGTAGGGCCGGATGTTGATGTTGACGAAGGCCCAGGGGTATTCCCCTCCGATTTCGCTGCAGAGACGGTTCACATCGTCGTAATTTCCCCGCACGGCCACCACTGTCGGATTGTAGATCAGATTTCCCAGAATCTTCCCCGCCTCGAGGTCGTGGGGGATGAAGACGAAGCACTTCATTCCGACGCTCGCGGCATGGGCCGAGACGGAGTTCGCGAGATTCCCGGTCGAGGCGCAGGCGACCGTATCGAATCCCAACTCCCGGGCACGGGTCATGGCGACAGCCACGACCCGATCCTTGAAGGAGAGGGTGGGATGGTTCACGGTGTCGTTTTTCAGGTAAAGGTTGTCGAGCCCCAGAAGCTTCCCCAGCCGTTTGGCGTGGATCAGCGGGGTCATGCCCGCATGGAGTCCCACCGTCGGAGCTCCGGTGACCGGAAGAAGTTCATGGTAGCGCCAGAGGGATTTCGGCCCCTCCTCGATCGAGCGCCGGGAGATTCTCCGCCCGATCGCCGCGTAATCGTAATCAACTTCGAGGGGACCAAAGCAGAATTCGCAGATATGAATCGCCACGGCCGGGTAAAGACGGCCGCATTCACGACACTTCAGTCCCTTTATCTTCGACTCCTTCGGAGAGGAGGCATTGGCCCCCTCCCCCCGGGTCTGTTCAGATTCCTGGTGTGGTGCAGACTGGCTGTTCATAATCGATTAACTCCGTGATCGAAGGATGATCCCCGCATACGGGGCACTTGGGGCTTCGACGAACCGAAACCGGCCTGAAGGTCGTCGTCAGGGCATCGTAGGTGAGAAGCCGGTTTGCCAGAAGGTCGCCCTTCCCGAGAAGAATTTTCAGGACTTCGGTGGCCTGGATTGTTCCGATCACTCCTGCGATGACTCCCAGGACTCCCGCCTCGGAACAGGTTGGAACGGCCCCTGTCGGCGGCGGCTCCCGGAAAAGACAGCGGTAGCAGGCGGATTCGCCGGGAAGGATGGTCAGAACCTGCCCAACGAAGCGCAGGATGCCCCCGTGGACAAGGGGTTTTTTCGAAATGACGGCCAGGTCGTTGATCAGAAACTTGGCCGGAAAGTTGTCCGTTCCGTCCAGAATAACGTCGTAGTCGGCGACGATCTCGCGCGCATTGGCGGCGGTGAGGGCATACGGGTATGTCCGGACGGTGACATCAGGGTTCAGATCCCGGATTTTTTCCTCGGCCGACAGGACCTTGGGATGTCCCAAGTCCGCGGTGGTGTGGATAATCTGCCGCTGGAGATTGGAGAGATCGACCACATCCATGTCCACGATGCCCACGGTCCCGACCCCGGCGGCCGCGAGGTACAAGGCGGCCGGACTTCCCAGCCCGCCGGCTCCGATGATCAGAACGCGGGAGGAAAGAAGACGCTGCTGTCCCTTGCCGCCGACCTCCGGCAGAAGAATATGGCGGGAATAGCGTTCGATCCGCTCCTCGGTCAATTCCATAAAGCGCCCCCTAAAGAGAGAGATATTTTTCGATCGAAAAGTAACGTTCGTATCCGTCGCACACGACCGTCACAACCCGGGATCCCTCGGGAAGCGTCCGGGCGAGGGCCATGGCACCGACGACATTGGCTCCCGAAGAGATGCCGGCCATGATTCCTTCTTCCCGGGCGAGACGGTGCGCCATGTCGATGGCCTGACGGTCGCTCACGGTCAGGACTTTCGTGATCACCGACCGGTCGAGAATCTTCGGGACGAAGCCTGCGCCGATCCCCTGGATCCTGTGTGGGCCGGGTCCTTTCCCGGAAAGGACTGCCGAGCCCTCCGGCTCCAGCGCCCAAATCGGTATTGCTGGACTCTTTTCCCGGAGGAACCGCCCGATCCCGGTAATTGTCCCTCCCGTTCCCACACCCGCAACGAAACCGTCCGGAAGAGATCCCAGGGCCTCGAGTATTTCCGGAGCGGTCGTCCGGTAGTGCGATTCGGGATTGGCAGGGTTCTCAAACTGGCGGGGCATGAAGGCCCCAGACTCGCTTTGCATGATCTCCTGGGCCCGATCAATGGCCGCCTGCATGCCCCCTCCCGAAGGAGTGAGCTCGACCGTCGCCCCGAGAGCCTTCAGGTGGGAGACTCGTTCCTGGCTCATTCCCTCAGGCATCACGATGGTGACGGGATGGCGAAAGAGAACCGCGATCTGGGCAAGGCCTATTCCCATATTACCACTTGTCGCTTCGACTATGCGGGCGCCGGGCCGGAGAAGCCCCCTCTTCCGGGCATCGTCGATCATAAAGAGAGCGGGCCGGTCCTTGATGCTTCCACCGAGACTCCGCGATTCGAGCTTGACCAGAATCGTCCGGCCGAGATCGACGCTGATTTTCGAGAGAGGCACAAGGGGTGTCCGCCCGATCAGTTCCAGGAGGGGAGAGACCGGAGTCCCTCCCGATTGTGGAGATGTCACGATGGCTTTCCTTACTGGGGAAGTGACGCCGCCGTAATCAGGCCGCGCCACCTCCCATGAAAAAGAGAATCTCCAGTTCGTCCCCCTCAGACAGGACAGTCCCGTCGAGATCAGACTTTTCCAGAATTTTGCCATTATGTTCAACCGACACGAGGGCGGGATCAAGTTCCTTTGCCTTGAGCACCGAGGTGACCGTACTCCCAAGACCCACCGTTTCGGTTTTTCCGTTGACTCTGATATCCATGAATGCTCCTAGGTTCCCTGCTCCCAGGACGCAAGATAGCGCTCCTGTTCCGGCGTCAGGGTGTCGATTCCGATCCCGAGGGCCGAAAGCTTCCTGCTGGCGATCTCACGATCGACCTCCTTCGGGATCGTCAGAACATCCTTCGGAAGGGTCTTGGCGTGCTTGACGATGAACTCGGCTCCGAGAGCCTGATTCGCGAAGCTCATGTCCATCACCTGGGCGGGATGACCTTCGGCGGAGGCGAGATTGATGAGACGTCCTTCCCCCAGGAGCATGATCCGGCGCCCATCCTTCATGACATACTCCTCGACGAAGTTCCGAAGGGGATTCTTCCGGACGGCCAGCTTCTCGAGGGCCGGGATATCGATTTCTGCGTTGAAATGGCCGGAGTTGCAGACGATGGCCCCGTCCTTCATCACCTTGAAGGAGTCCTTGGCGATCACATTGATATCCCCGGTGACGGTGATGAAGAAGTCTCCCGCCTTGGCCGCCTCCCGGATCGGCATCACACCGTACCCATCCATGGCCGCCTCGAGGCCCTTGATCGGATCGACCTCGGTCACGATGACCTTGGCCCCCATTCCGGACGCACGCCGGGCAATTCCACGACCGCACCATCCATATCCGCAGACAACGACGGTCGAGCCTGCAAAAAGACGGTTCGTGGCGCGCATGATGCCGTCAAGTGTGGACTGGCCTGTCCCATAGCGGTTGTCGAAAAGATGCTTCGTTTCCGAATCGTTGACCGCGACAATGGGGTATCCGAGAACCTTGTTTTTGGCCATGGCCTTGAGTCGGATGACGCCGGTGGTGGTCTCCTCGGTGCCCCCGATGACGTGGGGAAGCAGAGACTTAAGATCGGAGTGGAGCATGGAGACGAGATCCGCCCCGTCGTCCATCGTGATCTGGGGCTTCGCTTCGAGAACCGCCCGGATATGGCTGTAATAGGTCTCGTGGTCTTCGCCCTTGATGGCGAAAACGGGGATTTCGTCATTGACGACGAGAGAAGCGGCGACATCGTCCTGGGTCGACAAGGGATTGGAGGCACAGAGCATGACATCGGCCCCGCCCGCCTTGAGGGTTTTCATCAGATTGGCCGTCTCGCTGGTCACATGGAGACAGGCGGCGATCTTCACTCCCTTGAGGGGCTTCGACTTTGCGAAATCCTTGGCGATATCCGCCAGCACAGGCATGTCCCGCCCGGCCCATTCGATCCGGGCAGCACCCATGGCTGCCAGCTTCTTGTCCTTGATGTCATACTTCATTCAACGCTCCCGTCTGTTCATGAATGTTGGTTTTTGTCGTTCAGGCCAGGCGTTCCGTTTCCCGTCTGAGGCTTTCGGCCATGTCGAGCTTTTCCCATGTAAAATCCTCTTCCGTTCGACCGAAGTGGCCGTAGGAGGCGGTCTTGCGATAAATCGGGCGCCGAAGCTTCAAGTGTTCGATGATCCCCTTGGGCGTCAAAGGAAAGAGCTCCCGGACCACCGTCTCGATCAGCCGGTCGGAGACTGGCGAGGTCTGGTAGGTATTGACATGCACCGAAACGGGATCCGCAACGCCGATCGCATAGGCGATCTGAACTTCACAGCGTTTCGCAAGCCCGGCACCGACAATGTTTTTCGCGACGTAACGCGCCATATAGCAGGCCGACCGGTCGACCTTTGTGGGATCCTTACCGGAAAAAGCTCCCCCTCCGTGGCGCCCGGCACCTCCGTAAGTATCGACGATAATCTTCCTCCCGGTCAGTCCGGCATCACCATGCGGTCCACCGGTCACAAATCGCCCTGTGGGGTTGATGTGGAATGTGACCGGACGGCTTCCCAGGAGATTTTCCGGAAGAACCGGCCGAACCACCTTTTCGATGACATCGCTGTAAATCTGTTCCTGGGTGATTTCGGGGGCATGCTGGGTCGACACCACGATCGTGTCGATCGCCACCGGAACATCTCCGTCATACTCAAGCGTCACCTGGGCCTTTCCGTCCGGACGCAGATAGGGAAGGACCCCCGACTTCCTGAGATAGGAGAGTTGCCGCGTCAGGCGGTGCGCCAGAAGGATCGGCATCGGCATGAGCTCCTCCGACTCGTCGACGGCCATGCCGAACATCAGGCCCTGGTCCCCGGCACCTCCGGTATCGACCCCCATCGAAATATCCGGAGACTGGGAATGAATCGTCGTCATGACAGCACAGGTCTTGTAGTCGAACCCCGTTTCGGAGTCCGTATATCCGATATCCTTGACGACCTCCCGAGCCACTTCGTCGAACTGGACATTGTGGCGGGCCGTGATTTCTCCAGCCAGCAGGACGAGCCCGGTGGTGGTCAGGGTTTCGCAGGCCACCCGGCCCATGGGATCCTGGGAGAGAATCGCGTCGAGAACGCCGTCGGAGATCTGGTCGCACATCTTGTCCGGATGCCCTTCGGTGACTGACTCGGACGTAAACAGGTAGTGGCTCTTGGCCATCAAATCCTCCTGGATTGAAGACAAAAAAAAACCCAGTGCCATTCAGCACAGGGTTAATCGAGTACATCGAGTATTCCTGGACTTTTAGCACTTTTTTTTAAGGTGGTTGCAATAGTCTCAAATCACTCCACCAGAGAGATTGACTCCAATACTAGCGCGGGCTCGAATCGGTGTCAATGTTTTTTTTCGAAACGCTTCCTGCGAATCCCTTGAATCGAACGGGGGTATCTGCTAGGATGAGTTCTGCCGGTGTTCACCGGCAACCTAACCAGATGGGGCTGTGGCGCAGTTGGGAGCGCGCAAGACTGGCAGTCTTGAGGTCACGGGTTCGACCCCCGTCAGCTCCACCATTTTCTCTTATCACTTCGCGAATATCTCCGCTCATCAGAAAATGATCCCGTTATCCTGGAAGCGATATTCAGTCATTTTTGACAGGATGCTGCTAATACCAAAGCTGCTATCGGTCTGACGACCTGATTAAACTCTCCGTGTCGAGCTAACAACTGGAGGCAAGACCGAGTTATCCATAACAGTCAATGTCCACACGAAGGGAATGCCCCCTACCCACCTTTCTCTTTTCTTTCAAGGGTCTTCAGAACATTTTCTATCCGACGATCGGGGATCAGCCAAATGATGGCGACAAACACATAGAGCGCCAGGGCCGCCCAGCGTGTTTCCTCAATGGCCAACAGGATCGCCAGAAGATAGAAAATGGGAGAGATCTTGCCCTTCCAGTCTTTCCCGATCGCCAATTTCAGAATCGACCCGGCCCCCTGAGAGGCGATGATGCGACCTTGAAGAATGCTGTAGGCCACCGCCGACATGAAGAGAACAAATCCATAGAAGGCGGTCGGCACCCGGGAAAAATGATTCACGTTCATCCAGTGGGTGACGAATGGTATCAGCGAGAGCCAAAACAGGAGATGCAGGTTCGCCCACAGCATTCCTCCCGTCACTTTCTCCACGGTATGAAGCATGTGATGATGATTGTTCCAGTAGATCCCGAGATAAAGAAAGCTCAGGACATAGCTAAGAAAGACAGGAATGACCGGAATCAGATCCCTGACGGAGACGCCTTCTGGCACCTTCATTTCGAGAACCATGATGGTGATCAGGATCGCGATGACTCCATCACTGAACGCCTCGATCCGCCCTTTCCCCATACTTCCTCCCTTGAATCCTCCAAGCGCACTCTCTCAAGAACCTCATTCTGAGACCGAGCGATCGGTCTCTCACGTCACCATCCTCAAAACACCATTAAAAAACGATAATCCCATTCTTTGATTTGTCTCGCCATTCTCCCCAGGAAGTCCAGAGGTTCAGAAACAGATACAGGATCGCACAATTCCCCCTGATCCTGGAAAAATGCAGGACGATAAAGGATTGGCCCCAAATCATGGAGTCTTGTGTTTCAAGCGATTCATGAGGATATCTTCCATCAATCGAAGGAGCGAACAGGAAGAAAATGGGACAGACGGGACAAGGCTTTGAAAATTCCTTAAAGCAGAGCGTGACAAAAGAGCTCGAGAGGAACTACGGCAATGCCCCCGGGGGAGTCTCAGCCTCCGGAAAAAGACTGACGATCATGGACTGATATCGTGCAAGAATTTCCCGAAATGCCTCCTGAAAACCCGTGGTGGACATGTGCGACTCCTCCATCAATCGCCTGATTTGCCCGTGGAACTCCCGATGGAGGACATCCACCTTGTCGCGCAGCCTTTCGGAAATCCTGAGACGCGTCAGGGTCTCGTTCAGGGGACAGCGATCAGGGTCCGCAAGGCTTTCGGTCAAAAGGACCTCCCACGCTCCGCGTGAGAGGAAAAGAGAAATGTAACGATAGCGGATTTCGTGTTGGGCAAACCAACCCTGCAGGGACCATGGATGAATGATGTCTGATGGAGCATTCCAGGATTCGCACCAGGAAGAAAGGGCCGAATGAGGCATGGGCCGCCCTATCGCGTACCCCTGAAGCATCCCCCGGGGACCGACAATGGAGAGCATGTCGAAAATCCGGGCATTTTCCACTCCTTCGAGGACATAGTCGAGACCGAGACCGGTGGCCAGGTCGACGAGGGAGAGGATGATCCCGAGGTTCTCCGGCTTTTTTTCCAGTGAGCGCACGAATGACTGGTCGATCTTGATTTCGTCGATCGGAAGGGACATCAGGCGCCTGAGGGAGGAATCTCCCGTTCCGACGTCGTCGATCGCGATCAGGAATCCCGCTTCTTTGAGGAGCTGGATCTTTTTTTGCGCCGTCACCTCGTCGAGATAGCCCGTTTCAAGGATCTCGAGGGTGATCTCCAGGGAGGAGTCGCCGGAAGATCGGCCCTGGCTCGCCTTGATGAGCCGGTCCATGAACCGCTTGTTCGAAAATCCTTCGACGGGAAAATTGAGCGATACCCGGGGAGAAGGAACGACTCCCCCGAAACAGGGATTGTCCGCGAAGTCCCTGCGAATCTGGTCGAGCCCCAGGTCGAACAGATGAAGAAGGAGGCTCGAACCCAATGCCGGAAGAAAGCGTCCCGGAACCAGGATCTCCTCCCCGTCCCGGAGTCTCGCAAGAGCCTCGAACTTGACGATCTTTCGGGTCAGGGGATGGACGACAGGCTGGTACCACATTTCGAGAGCCCCGTCATTCAAAAGGGCTCGAAACCGCTGGTTTTCGGTCAGGGAAATGGAGCGAAAGGTCCTGGACGGAGAAATTTTCTGAAGGGAGGAGAGGGCTGTCCCGAGAGAGCGGGTCAAAAAGTCCCAGAAGAGATGCTGGCTGTCGGAGCGAAAGAATCCCGGCCACTTGCTGTACAGATTGAGGATCGCGACAGGGACTCCGTCCTGGGAGAGAATGGGCCAGGCGGCCATGGATCGAATGGCCAGAAGTCGTGACTCCGCCTGGTCCTCCGGAGAAAGCTCCTCCGAGTGTGTGGAGTTGAGAAGGACGGGGCGCTCTTCCAGAAAGGCTTTCCGGGCGAGACTTTTCTTGTCTACCGGCTGCAGGAAATGGTTCCGGAGGCATTCCAGGCCGTTCAGGACCGTTCCCGCCACCATTTCACACTGGATCTGGTCTCTGTTCGGGAAGCTTGCGATCGACGCGCCAGAAATCCCGGGAATCCTGACGATCCGGTCGAGCATTTCCTGAAGAAGATCCTCCCTGTTCGACCTGGCGGCAAAGATCTCAAGAAATTCCCGGGTCAGATGGGCCCTGTCCTGCTCGAGGGTCGAAAAAGCCACCAGTTGCCAGGAAAGGTCGTTTGAGAGACGTTCGATCACCACATCTCCAAGCAATCTCGTCCCGGAATCTCCAATGTCGCCGGAATCGAATGTCCTGTCGATCGCGTGACGGTAGAGGGAAACGGCCTCCGCCAGCGCGGAGGGGGAAACGCCCATCATCGCATGACGGAGACCGGTCTCCTTGGCCATGGATTCGTGCTCCGTCTTCGAAAGGCCCGGGGCGAGAATGGAAGAGAGATAGCGGATCTGCATTTCCTTGAGATGTTCCATCTCGGGAAGGGAGAGAAGATCCAGCACCACTTTGGCGTCCGGATGGGTCATCAGCGTCGAGTAAAAAAGGTCGACGACATTATGGCTCAGGATCTGGATGGAAAGACGCGCCGAGAGAAGGACCTGGGAAGCGGCCGTTCCATAGGGATCGCCCACCCGCCCATCCAGGCCCAGTTTCTCTGGCTGTTGAGGGCGGGTCTGGACAGCCGCCGAGCCGGGAGATCGGGCCGGCCCCTCGACACCCGCCGCAATCTGGGCCGACTCTCTGAGAATCCGAAGCTCTTGCTCGATCAGTCCGATCTTGTCCGCGGTCTCACGGAGAAGACTCTTTGGATCAGTCATGCGGCTCCATTCGAGAGAGTGTCTCAAGGACTCGGCCTCCATCCAGACAATAAGGATGAAGGAGAATGCGGAGCCTGAGGGGGGTGGAGCAGTCCGGCAATTCGTTAGAGAATAACGAAAAAACTGTTCTGACACAAGCTTGCCGCAAGGAGCTCCAAAAAATGGGCGACCCGACCACAATCGGTCGACCCAGAAACAGCTAAAACGGGACGGAGCCCTTGAAGCCTGACATCCGGATCGGAGATCCTCCCTTCCTCCAGCGGGACCGTCTCCGCCCGGAGTGTCCCTCATAAAGGTCTCCCGGGAAGGCCTCATTGTCAGGACAGGGATTCCTTTTCCTCCAATTGGTCCTGTCCATACCCGAAATCCTTTCCTCTCCCCAAAAAGAGGAGGTCTATGTTAGGATGGCGGGGAACTGTTCCCAACCACCTTTCTAAAAAGAGGGGCTTATGACAATCAGATCCTTCATCTCCACGAATTTTGCCTCGAAGACTCTGTTTGCGGTGGCCCTTGCCGGCCTCATTGTCATTTCCGCACCGCACTCCAGGACCTTTGCCGCCGACATGACCGATACCTCCCGCGTCACCCGGGCTGTGGGCCATTACGATGCGGTCGTCTCCCGCGCCTCGGCCCTTTATCACAAATCGATCTCCAATGCCCGGAAAACCTTCGACCTCGCCAAGAGAAAGGCTGACGCCGCCTACGACAAGGCGACCGAACGGGCCAACCGGGAGGTGACACTCAAAATCAATACCGTGAAGGAAGAAGTGGCCCAGAGCTCAGGGTTTGATGCCCAGCTGAAAGAAAAGATCAAGGACGCCGCCAGAGACTTTGCTGTGGCGATCGCCCGTGCCCGGGCCGTCCGGCAGGGAGCGGTGGCGGAATCCCTAAAAAACTACACGGAAGCCCTTAGAAATGCGACCGCCGACTATGCCGACGCCGTCAAGAAAGCGGAAGCGACCTACCGGAGCGAAGCCAAGCGCTGGATCCAGTAGAAAACGGCGATTCCCGGATCACACTGAGACAAAACGGGCCTGGACATCCGGGCCCGTTCTCTTTTACGGAGCCTTCCGTGAGACAGTTTTTCGCGATCATCGGCCATCCCGTAGCCCATTCCCTCTCCCCCCGCTTCCAGCAGGCCGCCTTCGACGCGGCGGGACTCGACGCTGCCTATCTTCCTTTCGACATCCCCCCGGAGCAGCTTTCTCAGGCGCTGTCGGCTCTCCGGATTCTCGGAGTCGCAGGATTCAACATCACCCTTCCCCACAAGGAAAGCCTTCTGGGAATGGTTGACGATCTTTCGGAAACGGCCCGGGAAATCGGAGCCGTCAACACCGTCGTCTCCCGCCAGGGAGAATGGTTGGGAGAGAATACCGACGGCCCGGGGTTTCTCCTGGCTCTCGAACGGTTCCTGGAAGCGAACCGCCTCCCCTTTCCGTCCCACGTACTGATTTTCGGAGCCGGGGGATCGGCCCGGGCGGTCCTCTGGGCCCTCGCTCATCGCCCCGTCGGGGCCATTTGCCTCGTCAACAGGACCCGATCCCGGGGGGAGGATCTTTTGAATCTTCCCATTCTTTCAGGGATACCGGAAAAGACCGCAAGCGCCCTTGATCAATCCTCCTGGAGGAGCTGGATCTCGAAGGCGAAGGCCCCGCTGGTGATCAACACCCTCTCCCTCCGGGCCTTCGCTGGAAACGCGATCCCCTTTCCTCCCCTGGAAGACCTTTCCCTTTCCGAGGCCACCCTTTTCGATCTCTCCTACGTTCCTTCCAGACCATCAGAAGGAGGGGCGGAAGCAGTCGGACGGACCCCCTTCCTTGAAATGGGATCGCGCTTTGGCGCCCCTTCCCAGAACGGTCTGGGGATGCTCCTCTGCCAAGGGGCTCTGGCTTTTCGGCTCTGGACCGGAAGGGAGGCCCCCATGGAGAGGATGGAGGAGGTTCTGATGCTGGCCACCGGCCAGAAGAGTCTCTGGAAGTCGCTCTAGGACGGGATCGCCCCGGGAGACATCCCTGGGGCGATCGGCGAACAAAGGTCAGAGTGTTCGGGAAAAGAGAGGCCCCTTGGGAGCTTCTTTGAGGTAGGCGTCGAAGACCATGGCAATGTTTCGGAGAAAAATCCTTCCCAACGCCGTGATCCGGATTCTGTCCGGGTGGATTTCGATGAGACCGTCCGGAACAAATCCTTCCAGAACCCCAATCTCTTTCGAAAAGTAGGCATCAAAGGACTCTCCGAAGGGCGCGAGAACCTTTTTGCGGTCGATTTCGAGGTCGCACATGATCCGGGAAATGATCTCCCGGCGCATCCGGTCGTCCTTCGAAAGACGAAATCCCCGAAAGACCCCGAGTCGGCCGGAAAGGGTTCGGGCCGAATAGTCCGGAAGGGCCTTCACATTCTGCCAGTAGGCTTCGTCGAACATGCTGATGGCGGTCACGCCAAGCCCGAGAAGATCTGCGTTCTTCTTGGTGGTATATCCCTGGAAGTTCCGGTAGAGGGTCTTGTCGACCTGGGCCAGAAAGAGTTCGTCATCGGGCTTCGCGAAGTGATCCATTCCGATGAAACGGTATCCCGCCTTCTCGAGCTTTTCTCCAATAAGGCTGATGAGGGCGAACTTCACGTCGGGGGGGGGGAGCGTCGACTCCCGGATCAGGACCATGTGCTTCTTCAGCCAGGGAACATGGGCATAGTTGAAGACGGCGATCCGGTCCGGGGAGAGGGCGATGATCTGGTCCAGCGTGCGGGAAAAGCTCTCCACCGTCTGAAAGGGAAGCCCGTAGATCAGGTCGATGTTGATGCTGTGAAAGGCCAGCTCCCTGCACTTCCGGAAGACCCGTTCCGTCAGCTCGAGAGGCTGGATCCGGTGGACCGCCGTCTGGACTGCGGGATCGAAGTCCTGGACGCCCATGCTGATCCGGTTGACGCCGACCGTCTTCAATGTCTCCAGATAGTGGTTGGAGGCTTCCCGGGGATCGATCTCGACTGAAATTTCCCCGTCCTTGTAGTCCACCGTGAAATGGTCATTGATGTTCCGGAAGAGCGTTCGAGTCTGGGCGGGGGTGAGACTCGAGGGAGTCCCACCTCCCAGATGAAGCTGGACCACCCTTCTGTTCCGGTCGAGCAGGGGGGCAACCACTCCCATTTCCCGGGCCAGAAAATCGTTGTATTCCTCTGCCTTGGCCTTGTCACGGGTAATGATCGTGCTACAGCCGCAAAAGTAGCAGAGGGACTCGCAAAAGGGAATGTGGAAATAAAGGGAAAGGTCCCGGGGCGTCTTTGAGGCGTTGGATCGGGCCATCTCCTCCCGGGCCTCCTTCTCGCCGAACTCCTCCGTCCAGACGGGGGCGGTGGGGTAGCTGGTGTAGCGGGGGCCGGGTCGGTCGTATTTCTTGAGAAGGGCAACATCCACTGTGTTCATCATGGGTAAGACTGACTCCTTCTATGTGGGTCTAGGCGGAACCGTTCTGGACGATTTTCACGAGATGGCGGGCCATCTCGACCGGTGTTTCAGGAAGGATCCCGTGACCCAGATTGAAAATGAAGCCGGGACGGCCTCCGACACCGGCCAGAATTCTTTTCACTTCGGACTCGAGCGCATCCCGGGTCGTCAGGAGGACCACCGGATCGAGGTTTCCCTGGAGTGCCTTGTCATTCGACACCCGAGGAATCGCACGCTCAAGGGGAAGACGCCAGTCGATGGATAAAACATCGGTCCCGGCCTTGTTCATCTCGTCGAGGAGGGCACAGGTCCCGTTCACATAGAGAATCGACGGGATTCCATGGCGGGAGAGGGCCCGAACCACCTCCTGGGTATAAGGAAGGGCAAACTCACGGTAGTGCTCCGCGCAAAGGGAGCCGGCCCAGGTATCGAAGAGCTGGTAGGCGTGGATCCCGGCCTCGATCTGCATCTCGAGGTAATCGATCACGGTCCGGGTCACCTTCTCCATCAGGGCCCGATATCCGCGGGGATTCCCGAAGATCAGCCGCTTGACGCGCGTGAACTCCTTGGAGGTCTCTCCCTCGACCATGTAGGTGGCCAGCGTAAAAGGAGATCCCGAAAAGCCCAGGAGCGGGACGCGGCCTGCCAGCCTCTGGTTTATGAGACGGACCGCATCGGCCACGAATCCGGTTGCCTTCCGGGCCTCCGGCACCACCAGTCGCTCGATGTCGGAATCGGTCCGGACAGGATTGGAGAAGCGCGGTCCCTTGTGTTCGGTGAACTCGAGATCGAGGCCCATCGCCTCGACCGGAATCAGAATGTCCGAGAACAGGATGGCCGCATCGAGCCCCAACAGGTCGATGGGAAGAAGCGTGGCCTGCGCGGCAAGCTCCGGGGTTTTGCACAGCCCCAGGAATGTTGTCTTCTTCCGGATCTCCTGGTATTCGGGCATGTAGCGCCCGGCTTGGCGCATGATCCAGATGGGAGGACGGTCCAGCCTTTCCCGGCGACAGGCCCGAAGAAAGAGATCGTTGGTGAGGGGTGCAGAACCCATGAACGGCCTTCCGGTTAGAGAGTGGGTGAAGGTGACGGATCGAGCGCGAGCCACCGGGGCATGACCGTCTGGCGGTTCTTCGCCAGTCGGACCAGCCGCCCGGCAATGGCGTCGAGAAGATGGGGGTGATCGCCGAACGGAGGGGTGACCACTCCTCCGTGAGGGAGAGGATGCCGGCCCAGAAAGTCCTTCACGCCTCCCCGGATCCGCTCCATGAGAACCCCTTCGAAGAGGAAATAGGGCACGACGAGCAGCCTGTCAATCCCGGCAGGATCGAGGGACTCCATCAGTCCCCGGTACCGGGGTTCGGTCACCCCGATGAAGGAGTAAAGGAATTCTCTTCCCCGGCGGCGCTCCCAGAGACGTCGCCCCTGATAGTAGAGGGAGGCGTTCGCTCCGGGATCGAGGCTTCCCCGCCCCACGATCACGACCTGGTCCCGGATCGCCGGATCGGCCGGTGGCAGGAGTTCCAGCAGAACGGAAACGGGGGCCTGATCGATCCCGATCGCCCACTCCCGGACCACCGTCACATCGGGAAATTCCCGGGCCAGCTCCCCCATGAACCCCCAGACATCTCCTTTCGAGTGGCCTGCGTCGAAGAGAAGAAAAGGAAAAAGATGGATGGTGGCCTTTTTCTCCGCAAGCTCCCGCAACACCGAACGGACATCCGGTTCGGCGTGTTCGAGGAAGGCTTCCCGGACCGTCCATTCGGGGGGAAGTCTCGGCAAGAGCTTCCTCACCGTCTCCCGAAAATGGCGATTCCCTTCTTCCATGGGACTACCGTGGCCGATCAGGACCACGGCGGTCTCCCCGCCCTTGCGTCCTGAGGATCCTGTCATTTTTTCCATAGGAAAATTATACGGCGTGTCGGGACAAGGGTCAACGAAAGACGCGGCTTGCAGGGGAGTCCGGTCCGGGACTTTCCCCTTCCGGCCCGCGGCATCGAAGGACGATCAGTCATCGGAAGAAGGGGGATGCCCTATCTTCCGGGCCAGGAAGAGGGCAGACACCAGTCCTCCAAGAAAGAGGTCGGCTCCGGCTATTCCCCATTCCTTGAGAAAAAGCGCCACGGAGACATTGAACAGATAGACCGCCCCATAGAGGAAGACCGGAAGGATGAGGTCAAGAACCGGACTTGGCTGTTTTATTCGCGGTTTGAAAGGAAGCATTTTCCAGAGGGTCATAATGAAAAATCCGGTCACCGCCCACCCTGCGAAGTTCGAGAGCGTGACGCCAAAATAGCTCCCCCCGTCCGGGTAGTCGTAGATCTGTCCCAGAAACCACCGGCTTCCCCGGAGAGCGACGGGATCGATCACCATGTCGATCATGACGAAGAGCGCCACCGCCCCTGAGAGCACCTTCCAGAAATCTCGCCAGGGCAGGGAGAGAGCCTCCCCCAGGGTTCTGTGCCCATACATGGCGGCCAGACCCAGAGCCCCCACCGCAAGGAAGGCAAAGGAAAGAGAGTCCATCAGGGGGAGGATTCCGATCCAGACCTCTTTCGAGAGAGTGGTTGGAAGATAACGGTAATGGCCGAAGGGGAACCATCCTCCGGGACGGGCGGAGGACCATTCGCAGGAATACGCGATTCCGTAGGCGAGGAGAAAGCGGAAAAGGGCCCCCGAAAAACCCACGATACGAGCCAGGGTCCAGAACCCAACCCCCCAGAAGAAAAAGACATACCATCGAAACAGGAGGGTCGAGAGAAGAAGCGTCATGGAGTCAGCTGGTTCCGGAACGCGCAATCAGAGCGACCCCGATCGTGATCAGGGAGATCCCCCCCCACCGGAGGAGAGGGACACGTTCCCGAAGAAAAAGGCGGGCAAGAAGGGCTGTGAGCACATACCCGAATCCGGTCATGGGAACGACAAGGCTCACCGGCAATTCCCGGAGAAGGCCCAGGAGAAGAATATAGTAGAGGGCCTGGAGAAAGACCCCGAACAGGACCTGAGGATGGCGAAAGATCGCCCGGATCCTGCCCACACCTTCCTCGGCCCGCGTGGCCTTCATTCCACGCGAGAGAAGGATGAATCCAAGGTCTTCGAGGAGCAGAGCCAGAAAAAAGAGAAGGAGCAACGAGCCATAGGAAAACATCAATGCCGGGGAAGACCCGAAAGGGATTCGCCGGGGGAAGCGGGAAGATCGAGGGGTTTCAGGGCCCCGCCGGGGAGAATCCGGTATCGGTGCCCACGCCACATGATACGCCGCCCGAAACTCCCGAAATAGGCGACTGTCGAGACGATTTCCCGCATGAGCCAGACACCGGCATCTCTGTGGGTCATCGGCCGGTCGAGAAACTGTCGGTTCAGATAAGAGATCAGTGCGACATGGAGAACATAGAGACCGAGAGCCCCCATGGCGACAGCCGGATGAGCCGAGAGAATGCCCAGCACGATGGACAGGAGGACGAATAGAAAGGGACGAAGAAAAAAGGAGAGCCCGTATCCGAGTGGCTTAAGGCTGGAATAGGTTCGCCCCCACCGGATTTCGTGGGAAAAAATCTCCGACAGGGGCTCGTCCCGAACCTGTGCATCGATCAGGGTCGGCGACAGCACGATTCGGTAACCCTTTTCGTGGATCAGCCGTCCGAGGTGATAGTCGTCCGCCAGATAGTCCTTCATGACATCAAATCCCCCGATGGCGCGAATCGCCTCGCCACGAAAGAGCATTGTCGGACCGTAGAGATAGGTGAGCGGCATCAGGACATAGGCGACAAGCGCCTGGGGAATCATTTCGGTGTTCAGGAGCATGGCCGCCAGCCTTGAGGAGAATCCCCCCTCGGGAGTTCCCCGCTGAAGACAGGTGACAGCGCCGACATCGGGTTCGGAAAGGATGGGAAGGACAATCTCCCGCAGGTAATCCGGCCCGACCCGGATGTCGCTGTCGTTCAGAAGGATGAAGGGATCGGTCACATCCCGGGCAACGGCCGCGACTTTGTTCATCTTTTTGTTCGCGCCCGAGCGCTCGGCCACGATGGCAAGGGAGACCTTTTCGGGATGGAGGGCTTCAAGCTCGCGGATCAAGGCAACGGCGGGATCATCGGGAGAATCTACGGTGAAGATGACCCGGAACTTCGGGTAGCGCTGGTTGATGAAGGAGATATAGTTTTCCCGGGCCCCATGATCGAGACCCCGGACGGGCTTGATCATCAGGACCGGAGGGAGGACCCCGTCGGGAATCCAGGCCTCTTTCCGGCTTCGAAGAAGCCGATCCGCTCCATAGAGGGCAAGCCCATCAAAAAAAACGCCGGTGGCAGCGATAAAAAGGGATACACCACCGGCAATGGAGAGAATGCCGACGGAATTCATCAGATGACGAACGAGCTCATATAGTCTGTTGGGCCTTTTCCGAGGCTCGCCGCTTGGCCATGAACCGGAAGAACTCCCGGGCCTCTCGGGCGGTCTTCTTGAGTTCGGTATAACTGAAAAGGGCCCGCCGCAAAACCTTCAGGACATAGCGCGGGCGGAAATAATATTGCCGATAAAATTTTGGAACAGCCATGAAGATTTCCCGGGACGTGATCTCGGGATAGGCGATGTTGACCGCCTGCAGGCCATCGTCCGACACCATCTCGGAGTCGACGAGGTAGCCGTTTTCCTTGGCATACTCGTAAAAATGGGTTCCGGGATAGGGGGACGCCAGAGAAACCTGGAGGGTTTCAATATTGAGGCGGCTGGCGAAGGCGATGGTTTCATCGATCGTCTTCGTGCTTTCACCGGGAAGGCCGACCATGAATGTCCCGTGGATGGTCATTCCCAACTGGTGCGCGTCCTGCGTGAACTTTTCCGCCTGCTCCACGCGGATGCCCTTCTTGACATTGTTCAGGATCTGCTGATTGCCTGACTCGTACCCGACAACCATGACCCGGCATCCAGAATCCTTCATGATGCGAAGGGTTTCAAAGTCCACATTGGCTTTCGAATTGCACCCCCAGGACAGGTTGAAGGCCTTGAGGCCCCGGGCCAGCTCCCGCGTTCTGTCACGATATTCGGTCAGGGTGTCGTCATCGAAGAAGAGCTCCTTGATCCCCGGGAATGTCTTCTTGATATAGGCCACTTCCTCGAGGACGTTCTCGACGGAGCGGACGCGATAGACGTTTCCCGAAAAGGTCTGGGGCCAGAGACAGAAGGTGCATTTGCTCCCGCATCCCCTCCCCGTGTAGATCGAGATGTAGGGAAACTTCATCCAGGGAATTTCATAGTCGCTGATCTTGAGGTCCCTCGCATAGATCTTGGAGGCGAAGGGCAGGACGTCGAGATCCTCGATGACCGGACGGTCCGGATTCCCGATGATGGCTCCGTCCTTGCGAAAATGGATTCCGGCCACGTCCTCGAGTCGCGCACCGTTCGCGATCTCCGGAATGACGTAGTCGAACTCTTCCCTTACGACGAAGTCGATGACGGGATCGGCTTTGAGCGTCAGTTCAGGCAGGACGGAAGGATGGGGGCCGACAAATCCCACGAGCATGGAGGGATTGCGCTCCTTGAGACCGCGGGCGGTGGCGATATCGTTCTTGAGCGAGGGGGTGCTGGTATACAGAACGACCATATCGAAAGACTTCGCGAGGCCGAGCGTCTCCTCCCTCCCCATGTTCTGGGCGGGGGCATCCACAACAAGCGAGTTTTCTAGCATTCCGGCCGGATAGGTCAGCCACGTGGGATACCAGAAAGAGCGCACCTCGCGGGTCGCCTGGTATCGCGCACCAGCCCCTCCATCGAAGTCGTCGAAAGAAGGGGGATTCAGGAAGAGTGTCCGTTTCGTCGCCATGGCGTCCTTTCAAGGCAAGAGCCGTCCGAACCGCTGTCGTCCGGCGTTATCCGATCAAACCAGGAGTTCCTTCTGTCAAACCTCAGTGAACCTCGATGAACTCTTCCTCGGCCGACTCGTTCCGAATGACCGAAGGAGAATATCCTTTGCTGGAAGAAATTTCCTTGAGCTTCTGAATCACATCCTCGATCAGGTAGTCGGGAGTGGAGGCTCCGGCGGTCACGCCGACCCGCTCGCCACCCGAGAACCACCCGTCCTGGACCTCAGAGGCCTGATCAACAAGATAGGAAGCTTTGCAGAGGCCTCCGGCCACTTCCTGCAGACGACGGGAGTTGGCGGAACTCATTGAGCCGACCGTAATCATGACATCCATGTTGCCCGCGATGGCCAGTGCCGAAGTCTGACGCTTCTCAGTGGCGTCGCAGATCGTGTTGTGGACTTCGAGCTGGGGATATCGCTTGAGAAGAAGCTCGAGGATCTCGTCGAAATACTTGATCGACTGGGTCGTCTGGGAAACGAGCGCCACAGGACCGTCGGTCATGGGCAGTCCCGGGATCTCCTCCTTGCGGTGAAAAATATGGATATGGTCTTCCGCATGGCCCTGGACCCCCATCACCTCGTCGTGGCTCTTCTCGCCAAGGAGAAGGATGGTGTAGTTCTTGTCCGCCAGCGCCTTGACGATCCGGTGGATCTTGGAGACAAGGGGACAGGTGGTGTCCACCACGTCGAGGTTCCGGGACTTCGCCTCATGGATGACGCTCGGGGAGACCCCATGGGCGCTGATGATCAGCGTCCCCCCCTTCACCTCGGAAACATCGTCCACGGAATGAACGCCCCGGTTGGCCAGGTCGTTGACAACATGAGTATTGTGAACGATTTCGTGCAGAACGAAGATGGGGCCGGAGGATTCCTCCGCGGTCCGATGCGCCATCTTGATCGCCCTCTTCACACCCACGCACACTCCTGCGTATTCCGTCAGAAATATTTCCATTCGATCCTCCATATCATATTTTAATAAAGAGACAATGCATTAAGAAAAAAAGAGCACCGGAAGAACACTGCCGGCCCCAGAGAGTCAGGCAATGCGGCCAAGGAGCCTTTCGGACAGCACTCTGTCCAGATATCCGGAGGAGGCATAATAGCGAACGGCATCCCGGAAGGCCTCCTCCACCGGGGTCGTGACGAGTCCCAACTCGCGCACGGCCCTGCTTCCATCATAATACATGAGTTTTTTCGCCATGCGAACCCCCTCGAGGGGGATCATGGGTTCCCGTCCGGTCAGGCGGGAAAACCCCTCGGAGAGAAAGGCCAGCGGTAGAACGACTCCCCGGGGAACGACAACACTGGGGGCCGGAATGCCGGTCACCGCCTCCAGCGTCCGGAAGACTTCGAGGAGCGTCATGTTCCGTCCGGCCAGGATGTATTTTTCGCCCCGTGCCCCATGGCGCGCCGCCAGAAGATGGCCCATCGCCACATCCCTGACATGGACCACATTGAGTCCGGTATGGATGGAGGCCTTCATGCGCCCCTTGAGGTAGTCGAGAACAATGCGTCCTGTCGGGGTGGGTTTGATGTCCCGGCCACCGATCGGCGCCGACGGATTCACGACCACGAGGGAAAGTCGGTCCGCATAGCCAAGGGCGACTTGTTCGGCCTCATACTTGGAAATTTTATACTCACCCACGAGGGACTGCCTATCGACAGCCATGGTTTCATCGATCGGAGTTCCGTCCATGCGTGCCCCGAGAGCGGCGACACTGCTGCAATAGACGACGCGCGACACACCGGCCCGGATCGCGGCCTCGAGAATGTTCCGGGTTCCCGTGACGTTGGAATGAAGAATCTCCCCTCGCTTCGGGGACCAGAGGCGGTAATCCGCGGCCACATGGTAAAGGGTGGAGACACCCTCCAGGGCCCGATCGAGCGAGGGAGGATCGAGCAGGTCACCTTCGACCCAGGAGACCTCCCGGCTCTCCGGAGGCAGGTTCGAGGTCGCGGATCCCTTGCGTCGCAGACAACGGATGCTTTCCCCCTTTTCGACAAGAAGGGACGCCACCCAGGAGCCGACGAAACCCGTGGCACCCGTCACAAGCGAAATGGATCGGGAAGATGAAAGACTCATGATCCAATCATGCCATGAACCTGACAGAATTGTCCATCGACCGTTCGACAAATCCCCGGGAAATCGGAGGCGCAATCCTGACGAAGAGAGCCCCCGGGGAATTGACAGGACGGAACGAAGCAAGGTCCAGGAACCACAGGAAGGCACCATGTCCGGCGGAATCCGGGAGGGGTACCAGACAAAACTCTTTGTCCTTTCTGAGACGCAACGTCTTGTTGACAGCTCCTGCCTCCGATGGCAGGATGTCAGTCATCGCAACCACGGAAGTGGCTCTGACACACCTCCGGAAAAGTTTAAACGAACTTCGGAGGATCGCCTCCCATCGAACCGATTTCCGACAAGATCCTTCCCCCGGCTCCGGCCCATCGCTCTCGGGACGCTGGTTCCGGGAGGATGCGCCTGCTCGTGTTTGCATGGCTGGCAACCCTTCTGCTCTCCTCCTGCCAGAGCGCGCCGGTCCCGATTTCCGACCAGACTGTTCTGGACAGGGCCCGAATCCGTCTTCCGGAAACGCTTCCCCCTGGGAGTCCGGAACATCCCCGGATGGTCCGGATCCTCCGGACGATGGGCTTCAAGTGGAACGATCCCCGGTTCACGCTCGGCCACTATCTTTACAGAAAAAATGAAGTCGCCTGGTTCGACAAAGACGGAGAGCTGCACGTCACCCGCTACACCGGACTTTTCAGGGAAACCGGATATCGTATCAGACGTTACGTGCCCTCCCCCTCCGGCGATCTCGAGCACCGCGGAGATGCTGTCCGGGGCGGGCTTCTGCGATGTCTTTTCAACCGCCCGGCCAGCGCCCTTCACTGGCACCGCCAAGTCAGCTCGGTGGATCTTCTCGCCGAAATGGGGGTGGGAGCCCCCATCGATCTCCTCATCCTTCCCGTATCCCTTCCCGTATGCCTTTTTTCGGACCGTCAGCCATCGACCTTTCTTCGTGCCGAGGGGAAACCCGACCGGTCGACGGTCCTCGAAGCCCGAAATCGATACCTCCGGGCGACTAAAAAGGGAATCCAATTCCAACATAGGTGACAGCTCCCGCCTCGGTCGAATAGCCGATGTCGAGTCGCCCCACGACGTTGGGTTTGACCAGAGCCCGGAAGCCGACTCCCGGATTGACGGCGTAATTTCCCCATTGGGTGACCTGGTAGGCGTCCCTGAACACCTCCCCGATCCCCAGAAAGGGCGCCACCTGCCACTCGGACTCTACGTTGAAGATGTTCATGTCGAAAGCGGCGATCCGTTCCTCGATATTGAAGAGGGAGGCATCGTAATCGTAGAAGCGGCCGGTCCCGAACCCTTCGAGGGTATAGGCCCCTCCCAGCATGCTCATGGCGTAAAAGGGAATATTCGGACCATTCATCAGGTTGACCATGGCCCGGATCGCAAGGATATCCTGATCGTTGGTTCCGTGGGCCAGCCAATATTTGTACTCGGCATCAAACCGGTCGAAGACACTCCCTTGACCCGGGGTCATGTTGTTGTCGAGCTCCGCGAAGACTCTGGCATAGGTCCCGGATGACGGAATCAGATGATTGTCACGGGTATCGTAAGTGGCATTGACCCGATGGGTCAGGATCTGGGCTCCTGTTGCGAATCCCGGCGCATCCGGAAAGAGAAGCCCCGTGTAGGGCATGTTCGGCACCTGGCCCGGAGAGGCCCCATAGCTTCGATAGCGCTCCATGAACCAGACCCGGATCTTCTGGTCGTCAAGGTTTCCTCCAAATGTGCCGTGGACCGACGTGGTCGCAAGGGTAAAGTTCGACTGGTCGGAGAAGGACGAGGTCGGTCCGATCCCGTAGAATCGGGCCGTCGGATTCTTGAAGTCCTTCACCCGTATGTCGAGGATGTACCGTCCATTGTCCATCGAGAGATCCCGATAGTGGAACTCGTAGAAGTTCATGATGGAGTTGGACTGAATGGCGATCACATGCCACCGTTTGAGATTTCCCTTGTAATACCGGTAATAACGGAAACCCGATTCAAGGCCCATGTAGGAGTTGTACATGACGGACGGCGCAAAGATCGAGGTGATCCGTCCGGAAGGCTTCGCATAGAGGATCGGAACGATCGTGCCGTAGGTCACCCCCGAATTGTAGGAGTCTCCGATCGCCGGAAGGGGGACGACGACGGTATTGTCGAACGGGGTGCTGTAGCTGAAAGGGGGAGGAGATCCGATGGGAAGGGTCGGAAAGGTCAGTCCCTGGGGGCCGAGAGAGGTGGCGACCGGAGCTGTCGGGATCCCGGGGGTCCCGGGGGGCATTGGCCCCCCCCAGGCCGGCAAGGCCTCGGGGAGGGCGAGGAAGGCGAGTGCCAGCATCAACCCGACTCGCACCCCTCCCCTCAGGGCTCTTCGCATCCTTCGCATCAAAGCGGGCCTCACCGAAGCCCCCTGTCCGGAAAGATCCCGGGACCGCATTCGCAGGAGACCCTTGCTCCGAGCTCCCGGAGCCCTGCCTGGGCCCTGAGGATTCCCGGAAAAAGGCGGGCCATGGAAAAAAGAATGGCCGGTCTAAGGAGGATGGAACGCACGATTCCAACAGGCGATGTCTCCCCCCGGGCATCGACAAAGGACATCGCTTCGGGAGGGAGTGTCTCCTCCCATGCATCCGAAACGACCCGCACCGCCCAGGCCGGAATGCCGCGGCTTGCGGCGAGGGACAGCCATCCCGCACTTTCCATGTCCACGACATCCCCGCCCGTTTTCGCCCGAAGCCGGGCCTTTTCATGGGGGGTCGAGACGGGACGGTCGACGGTCACGACCATCCCTTCGCGATAGCGGGATGACAAAAATTCCGGGACCTGAACGGGAGTGGGGCTCTCTCCTGTTTTGAGGACCCGGCCGGCGACAAGGATTTCCCCGGCCTTGACCTCCGGAGAAAGCCCCCCGGCGAATCCGCAAAAAAGAATCGGGCCCATCTTCACCCCGGAGAGAAGTCGTTCCAGGTTCTCGACGCCATGTCTGCCCGGTCCAAGGTAGACGACAGGGATGACAGGCCAATTGCCCGGATCCTGATCGCGAAGCCCCTTCTCTGCCTGGCGAAGGGACATCGGACGACAGCGGCCCCCTGCTCCCCGACTGAATGCCAACGCCTCATCCCTGAGCGCCGTGACGACAAGAAGGCGGCGAGAGGAGAGGGCGGGAGTCTCAGGCACTGTTTCGAATGGGCGCGTAAGGGGAGAGCTTCCAGGAAGCCACGCGCTCATGGCCCAGCGCTTTTCCGTTTTTCTTCATGTTGCGGTAGAGGGAAAGGGCCCAAAGCGGGAAATAATGGCGATACATATGATAGCGAAGATAGAAGACCCGGGGGAATCCTGTTCCCGTGAACAGTTCCTCCTCCCATGTCCCATCCTTACCCATCCGTGAGAGCAGGTAGAGAATCCCTTTTTCGACGGAAGGGTGGTCACAATACCCCCCATGAAGGAGGGAGATGAGGGCCCAGGCAGTCTGGGAGGGAGTCGATCCCCCCCGACCCGAGAATTCTGCGGTCGCATAGGAAAGGCAATCCTCTCCCCAGCCTCCGTCCGGATTCTGACGGCCGAGAAGATAGGTCATGGCTCTGACGACCCAGGGCTCATCCATGCCGACCCCGATGCTCTTGAGCCCGGCGATGACCGACCATGTCCCGTAGATATAGTTGACTCCCCATCGTCCGAACCAGGAGCCGTCCTTTTCCTGCTCGCGCCTGAGATAGCGGAGGGCCCGGGCGGCGGGCGGAAAATCGGGACCGTATCCCAGAGAGCCCAGAAGTTCCAGGACCCGTCCCGTCAAATCGGCCGTGCTCGGGTCAAGGAGAGCCCCATGGTCGGCAAAGGGGATGTTGTTCAGGAACAACATGTCGTTGTCCTTGTCGAAGGCCGCCCATCCCCCGTCGGTTCCCTGCATGGCCACCACCCAACGGCAGGCCCGGCTGAAGACTCCCTCCATACGGGAGGCCAGGTCCGGACGATAGGGAAATATCTTGGCCATTCCCATAAGCACCATGGCCGTATCGTCGACATCCGGATAATATTCGTTTTCAAACTGAAAGGCCCACCCTCCCGGCTCACAGGCCGGGACGCGCACCGTCCAGTCCCCCGCCACATGGACCTCCCGCGAGCGAAACCATTCCATGGCCCTGTCGACAGTCGGAGATTCGGGAGAGAGACCGGCCTCGACGAGCGCACCCAATGCCAGGGCCGTATCCCATATCGGAGACACACATGGCTGGACAAGGAGCTTGTCGCCGTCAGACAAAACGAGGTCATCGATCGAGGAAAGGACCCTCTTCATCAGGGGGTGGGAGAGGCTGTACCCCGAAAGATGCAGGGCGACAGCGCTGTTCGCCATGGCCGGATAAATGGCCCCGAGACCCCCTTCCCCCGCCAGTCGCGGCATCATCCATTCCATGGCCGCCCTCAGGGCCTTTTTCCTGAGAAAGGGAATCGGATGTCGGTTCCAGAAGCGAAGAAGGCCGTCGAGCCTCAGGAAAAAGTTCCGGGCGGAAAAAAATTTTTTCGATGGGAGAAATCTCTCCCCGTCCGGACGGGCCGGATCGAAGAGCTCCCGGATCCCCCTTTCGGGGGACAGCGCAACGAGCGGACGGAAATGATAAATGAAAAGGAGAGGAACGATGACCGCTCTCGACCAATAGGAGACCGAATAGATCGAGACGGGAAACCAGGAAGGAAGGAGAATCATTTCGGAAGGGAGCGCCGGCACCTTTTCCCAGTCGTACTGTCCGAACATGGCCAGGGCGATGCGGGTGAAGACATTGACCCGCCCCGCTCCTCCCTGCGAAAGGATCCATTCGCGGGCCCGGACGAGGACCGGGTCGTCGGGGGAGAGCCCCGAGAGCTTGAGAGCCAGATAAGCCTTGACGGTGGCGCTGATGTCCGGGTCGCCGTCCTTGAAAAGCGGCCATCCCCCCGACTTTCCCTGGAGAGACTGGATTGCCTCGACGATTTTGCGACGCCGGTCAGGCTCCATCGGACGGCCGATGAACTCATGAAGGAAAAGATATTCGGACGGTATGGTCGCATCGGCTTCAAGCGGAGCCACCCAGTATCCGTTCTCGTGCTGGGCGGAGACCAGCCAGGAAATCGCTTGCGAAATCGCCTGACCAAGCTCGTCCCTGCGAGAATCCGACACTTCGCTCAAAGCCGCTCCGGTACGCTCGGCTTCCCGGACCCGCGTTCGTGTGGCGGCCCGGCCCGCTCCTTCCGGCCCTGTCTCTCCCGATTCCGTCATATCCATAAAGATGCTCGTCACCCTGAAAGATTTTGATTCGAACCACAATCTTCTTCTATTAACAAATGCCTTGAAAAAGGTCAAGCGATACATTCACAACTTGCTGTCAAATATGAACCTTTATAAAACATTAAAAATAAACTGACTTGATTTCCGGAAGAAAATAAGCAATAGTACCGATTATAGGAATCCCGAATGGCTCAAACCGCCCAGTGTCGCTCCAAGTTGCCTCACCCTTAACTTGCCGGGTGCCGCCACATGATCCATCAGACCTTCTAGGAGAATTTCCATGGTACCCTCCCCCCCGCCCCTTTCCCCGGATCTGGAACTGAAAGCCATCAACACTCTCCGGATGCTCGCAGTCGATATCGTCCAGAAAGCCAATTCGGGCCACCCGGGGACGCCCATGGGATTTGCCGCTCCCGCCTTCGTTCTCTGGAGGGAGTATCTCCGTGCCAATCCCGGCAATCCAGATTGGCCGAATCGGGACAGGTTCGTCCTTTCCGGCGGACACGCCTCGGCTCTTCTCTACTCTCTGCTCTGCCTCACGGGATACGGGCTGACCATCGACGATCTGAAGGCTTTCCGCCAGTGGGGGAGCAAGACCCCCGGACACCCGGAGTACCGTCACACCGTCGGCGTTGAGACGACCACGGGCCCCCTCGGGCAGGGATTCGGAAACGCGGTAGGCATGGCCCTGGCCCTTCGCTACCTGGGCGTCAAGTTCAACCGGCCCGGGGTGACGGTCTTCTCCCCCCGCGTCTTCGTCACCGCTGGCGATGGCGACATGATGGAAGGAGTCTCGAACGAAGCGGCCTCCTTTGCCGGACACCAGGGCCTTTCGAACCTGATCTGTCTTTACGACAGGAACCACATCTCGATCGACGGGAGCACCGACCTCGCCTTTACCGAGGACACCCCCGCCCGTTTCCGGGCGCTTGGCTGGGCCGTCCGCGAAGTTTCAGACGGAAACGATACGAAACAGGTCCGCCAGGCCCTCGACTGGGCCACCGATCCCGCCCTCCAGCTGCCTCAGGAAAAAGACGCCCCCAAGATGATCGCGATCCGCACCCATATCGGCTTCGGAAGCCCGGCATTCCAGGACACCGCCCACGTCCATGGGTCTCCTCTCGGGGCGGAGGAGGTTCTCCGGACCAAGGAGCACCTCGGATGGCCCACATCCCCGGACTTTCTGGTCCCGGACGAGGTTCGGAACCTCTTTGCAGAGGTTTCCGCCCGAGGATCCGAGCAGGAGAAGAAGTGGCAGGAACTTTTTTCGCGGTACCGCGTTTCCCACCCCGAGGACGCGGCCACATTTGATGCCGTCATGAAGGGAATCCATCCCTCAGGCCTCTCTGCGCGTCTTGCCCCCTTTTCCCCCTCCGAGAAGCCCATGGCGACACGGCAGGCCTTCGGGACCGTCCTGCAGGAGGCCGCCAAGATGCAGCCTTTCCTCTGGGGGGGCTCTGCGGACCTCGCCCCCTCGAACAACACCCTGATCAAAGGGGAGCCGGACTGCCAGCTCCGCTCACCGGGAGGACGGAATCTCCATTTTGGGGTCCGGGAACACGCCATGGGGTCGATCATGAACGGAATGGCCCTGACACGGGCCGTTCGTCCTTATGGAGGAACATTTCTCGTCTTCTCCGATTACATGAAGGGAGCGATGCGCCTCTCGGCCCTGATGGGCCTTCCCGTCCTCTATGTCCTGACCCACGACAGCATCGGCTTGGGAGAGGACGGTCCCACGCACCAGCCGGTCGAGCATCTGAACGCCCTCCGCGCTCTTCCAGCCATGGCGGTGATTCGGCCGGCCGATGCCAACGAAACACTGACCGCCATGGACTGGATCACGGCCCAGGACGAGATGCCGGTCGCCTTCGTTCTTTCCCGCCAGTCCCTTCCGATCCTCGATGTTCCGTTCGACCTTATCCGGACAGGGGTTCCCCGCGGCGGATATGTTCTTCGGGATTCCCCGACCCCTCCCCGGGTCACCCTGATCGGAACCGGAAGCGAGGTGTCCCTTCTCTGGAAGGTCCAGGAGGCTCTTACCGCCAGGGGAATTTCGACGCGCCTCGTCAGCCTTCCTTCGACGACCTTGTTCGACCGGCAACCCGCGGACTACCGCAAATCCGTCCTGGGGGAGACCCCTCTTCGCCTGTTCGCCGAGGCCGGAAGCACTCTGGGGGCCTGGAAATACATCGGAGACCGGGGTATCGCCGTCGGGCTCGACCACTTTGGAGCCTCCGCTCCCTACGGCCGGCTGATGGAGGAGTTCGGATTCACCCCCGAAAAGATCATGGACCGCATGCGGACGGAATGGCCCGAACTTGCCCTTGCATGATCCGACGCCGACAGGAATGGAACCCGCATTAAAAAGGAGTCTTCGATGACGACCGGACAAATTCCTCCCATTGCCCCGAAAGGCCCGGTGGCTGACCTTCTGAAAGAAGGTCAGAGCCTCTGGCTGGATACCATCAGCCGCCACCTCATGGATTCAGGGGAACTGACAGAACTCATTTGTTCAGTCGGGATACGTGGCATCACCTCGAATCCGACCATCTTCGAAAAGGCCATCAACGGATCGACGGACTACGATGTCGAGATCGCGCGCCTTGCCCGGGAAAACCACAGCGCGACCGACATCATCCGTTTTCTGATGGTCGAGGATGTCCGGCGCGCATGCGACTTTTTCAGACCCGTCTACGACGACTCCCGTTTTGGGGATGGATATGTCTCGATCGAGGTCAACCCTCTTTTAGCCCACGACACGAAGGAGTCGGTCGAAGAGGCCAGAAAACTCCACCAGATGGTGGATCGCCCCAATCTCCTCGTGAAGATCCCCGGAACCCCGGAAGGCATTCCCGCCATTCGTCAGCTGATCTCGGAGGGGATCTCCATCAACGTGACCCTTCTTTTTTCTCCGGATGCCTACAGGCAGGCCGCCAATGCCTACATCGAAGGTCTTCGGGACTATGTCGCGAAGGGCCACAACCCCTCCCGGATCCACAGCGTGGCGAGCCTGTTCATCAGCCGTCTCGACACTCTCATCGATCGGCTCCTTGCAGAGATCGCCTCCAAATCTTCCGACCCGGCCGTTTCCCGAAAAGCCGGTGAACTCGCAGGAAAAGCGGGCATCGCCAACACCCAGATCATCTACGAAAGCTTCAGGGAGATCTTCGGGAGCCCTCTTTTCAAGGGGCTCGCCGAAAAAGGGGCTCGCGTCCAGCGTCCGCTCTGGGCATCGACCGGGACAAAAAATCCGAAATACTCCGACATCCTCTATGTCCAGGAGCTGATCGCCCCCGACACGGTCAACACCGTTCCCGCCGAAACGCTCCGGGCCTTCGCCGACCACGGAAAAGCGAAGCGGACCATCGACCGATACATGGAAGACAAATCCCTGCCCAATCCCTACAAGGTTCTTGATGAGCTCAAGGCTCTCGGCATCTCCCTCGAGGCGGCCTACAACCAGCTGATCCGGGAAGGGGTCGAGGCCTTCAACAAATCCTTCGAAAGCCTCAGGGAGAGCACCGAGAAGAAAATCGCCGCGATACGGAAGAACTGATCCTGCGGGTCTCGGCTCCTTCCTGCCTCGGGAGGAGCCGCGGCTTCTTATCCACGGACCGTCGAAAAGGAAAGGATGACCCTTGACCAGCATCCTCCAGTCTCCCTTTCAGGGAGCGGGCATGGGAGAAGTTCAGCCCCCTCCGCCAACCTTGGAGACCCCTCCACTGACGATTGTCATCTTCGGAGCCTCGGGAGACCTGACCCATCGCAAGCTCGTTCCGGCCCTTTTCGACCTGATGGTGGACGGGCTTCTCCATCCGGAAACGCGGATCCTTGGTGTCGCCAGAAGTCCGAAGACCCACGAGGAGTTCCGGGGAGAGCTACGGGCATCGGTCCAGACATTCTCCCGAAGTTCCAACCATCTCGAGCTCTATACCGAATTCGAGAAAAAGATCTTTTACCACCCCATGACCTTCGACGACCCCAACGGATATACCGCCATCCGGACAACACTTCTTTCCGATGAATTCCGTAAACCGACCGGCGGAAATGTTCTGTATTACCTGGCCACCCAGCCCAGCTACTTCGTCCCGATCATCCGGAATCTGGGGAGCTTCGGACTGTCGAAGATCAACGACGGCGTGACGGAAAAGCCGGAACCATTCACCCGCATCATCGTCGAAAAGCCCTTCGGACGGGACTTGGCCTCGGCCCGGGACCTGAACAGGGAAGTTCTCCAGGTCTTCTCGGAGACCCAGGTCTTTCGCATCGACCATTATCTCGGCAAGGAGACGGTCCAGAACATCGTCGTCTTCCGCCTTTCGAATCCGGTCTTCGGGAACATCTGGAACAACATCTTTGTCCGGAGCGTCCACATATCCGTCCACGAGTCAGTGGGTGTCGAGGGACGCGGGGGCTATTTCGAAGAGGCCGGCATTCTCCGGGACATGGTCCAGAACCACCTCTTCCAGCTGATGACCCTCACGGCCATGGACCCCCCCGTCGCGTTCGAGGCCGAATCCATCCGGGACGAAAAGGTCAAGGTTCTCCGCTCACTCAAACCGATCCGGACAGAAGATATTCCCCGGACGATCGTCCGGGGCCAGTACACCGTGGGGGAGGTCGACGGCGTTCCCGTCCCGGGCTACCGGAACGAACCCAAGATCCCTCCCCTCTCCGAAACCCCCACCTTCGTCCGGATGAGGGTCGAGATCCAGAACTGGCGGTGGGCCGGAGTCCCCTTCTTCCTGACGGCCGGGAAACGCATGTCCCGGAGGGAGACTCTGGTGCGGATCATCTTCAAGGACTTTCCATTCGCCCTCTTCCGTCTGGCTGGATCGCCCGGGACCGTTCCCAACGAACTGATCATCCGGATCCAGCCAAACGAGGGGATCTCCCTCCGGTTCGGGATCAAGCGGCCCGGGAGTTCCTTCGTGATCGATCCCGTCGAGATGGACTTTTCCTACCAACAGGCCTACCGCGCAAAATCCCCTGAAGCGTACGAACGTCTCCTCCATGACGCCATCGTCGGAGATTCCACACTCTTCGCCCGAAACGACGAAGTGGAGAACTCATGGAACTTCATGGCCCCCTTCCTCGGGGATCTGTCGAAGACATCTCCGCTCCGATTCTATACAGCAGGAACCGACGGTCCCGAAGAGCAGGGCCGGATCGGCGAACCCTCATCCGTCTGAGAAGTCCCTCATTGGTGACTGACTCCTCAAGGGATTCTGCAAGGCGGAATCCCATGCTGCTTGTGCCTTTTTTGTTTTTTTCCCTCTGCTCCTGCACTTTTTTTCCGTCTTTCTCCTCATCCCCCCCCGACCTCCTCATCGCCCAGGATCCGCCGAACAGACCTCTCTTCGTGACCCATCTCCCTCCCGCATCCCCGGAGTCGCTCTGGTTTTCGGGCCATGCCCGAAAGGCACACACATCGTCCGCTGCCCTGGCGAAGGCCCTTTCGGAGGCTTTCGATCAGTTTTCCCAAGCCCTGGCAAAGGACGGCTATCGCCTGACTCCTTCCGAAAAGGAGACATGGTTTCGTCTGGGATCAGACAATGAGGCCCCCTCCATTGCCGACCGATGGATCCGCACTTATAAGGAAAGCCAGGACCGACCCTACCTCCACCGCACCTCCCTTTATATTCTTTTGAAAGTGCCCAGAAGCTACGAACAGTCGCTTCTCGGAGAACTTTCCCGAGCGGACCGGAGGGCCGCCTTCAGGATGGAGTCCGAGCGGGAAAAAGCCCGGATGTTTCTCCTTCAAAAAGATGGCTCCCGTTTTCTGGACGCCCTGCGAAAAGCCCTCAAGGCCGACCGATCGATCCACTCACTCCATTCGTTTTCTCCTTCGACCCGACGAAAGATCCTCCATGAACGGACCTCCGTCGAATCGCTCTGGCGGAAGAGCCTCCGGGCTCTCCGCCTCTCCCTGGATCCCTCCGCTACGGAGCTTTCCCTGGGCGAAACCACGCTCCCTCCGACCCGACTGACGGAAAGAGCCTCCATTCGGATCGGCCCTCATCCTCCGGGTCTCTCCGGGCTTGTCTTCATCGCCTCCCTTCGTCCCTCCCCGAAGCCGGAGCATCTTGTTTTTCCTGAGC
This sequence comes from Nitrospirota bacterium, assembly GCA_021820445.1. GTDB lineage: Bacteria > Nitrospirota > Leptospirillia > Leptospirillales > Leptospirillaceae > UBA4572. The sequence continues at coordinate 34,026 of JAKADN010000010.1, forward strand.
CGTCCTGGCTGTTCGGCAACAGGCGGCCCATTCTCTCCCCGACCACGCTCCGCTGGGAGGCGGCCCTTTTCAGGCAACCCACTTACCGGCTCCGCCCTCCGCTTGAGCTTTCCTGTCAGCCGACCGGCACTGGGGGGACCGGGGAGTGCACCCTCTCCCGAGTTTATGTCCCGGGCCATCACGGCTTCCTCGAAGGATTCTATCGGCCGGTCCCCGGGACCCCCCTCGATCGTCCCCATTTCCGGAAAATCCTCAAGAACACATTGCTGGATGTTCATTTCCGTTTTTATCACAGACGCGCTCTCCATCCGCTCCTCCTGACCATTGATGGCCCCGGACCTCTCCAGCAAGAACAGGCAATCCGAACCTTCTTCATGACGGAAGGACGGAAACAGGACCTCACTCTCTGCACCCTCGTCAAAGGGGCTTTGAGCTGTCCCGGCGCCCCTCCCGCCTTCCTTCTCTCCGGGAATCGGGCATTCCTGCGGATCGATCTTCTCTCCCTGAAGGAGTCCTTCCGGACCGGACGCGATTTTTCGATCGCCACAACCCGGATGACCCTGATGGAAACACTGGTCGACCGGGGGGATATCCTCTGGAGAAAAAAGGTGTCCATCTCAAGCCGGGGATTTTCCAGAAAAAGAGCGACACTGTCGGCATGGCATAAATGCGCGCGCGACATCGCCCGGAATTTGGCCAAAGCCTATTATCCATCCAGACGTCCTCATCCCGGAGAAACCTTCTATGACCGTTGACAATCGCACGGAAGCCTTTGACATCGTGATCTCGGGAGCGGGAATCGGAGCCTTGACCCTGGCCAACTATCTCGCCCCCCTGGGATTCAGGATCCTCATTCTCGATCGCCGTCCCGCATTCGATCCGGTCCACCGGGGGGAACTCGTCCAGCCGCTGGGGCTTTCGATCCTGGAGGAACTCTCACTCCTCGACGAACTTAAAAAACTCCCCCATACCGTCTACCGGAGCTTCGATTTCCTCGATGAGGGGGGGCGACTCCTCATGAAGTCCTCCTACGAAGCGGGCCCAAGCCCCTTTCACTACGCCCTGGCCATCGAGCCTCACCTGATGGATCATCTTCTCGCAAAAAATCTTTCCTCCCACGCCCATGTCGTCATCCGCCACGAGTCGGACTTCAGGGGCTTCTCCGTCGACTCGTCCGGGGTAACGGCCACCTACGAACGGGGCGGGGAAACCTGGACTGTCCTCGCCCGGATCCTCGTCGGAGACGACGGTCGCCACTCCCGGGTCCGCGAAATCGCGAAGATTCCCGGAACCGCCGCTCCCTACCGGGACTCCTACCTCGGAGGCTCCCTGCTCCTTCCGGAAGATCTCGCGAGCCTCCCTCCCGCCATTGCCGATACTTCCGGGCGATATTTCCTGGGTCCCCGCTCGATCTTCTTTTTCTTTTCGGTCTCGGACCGCCGACGATTCTTTCTCGTTCTTCTTCCCAACAGGGACCGGGAAAAATTCTTCGCGGGGGGCACCGCGCACGTTCTCGGCCGTCTCGACCGCCAGATTCCGGGCTTTGCCGAAATGGCCACCAGGAACGGCCTCGACGACCCCGGCCGATTCATGGAGCTGCCGGTGTGGAAGGTCGATCTCGAGCGCTGGTGCGACGACGGCATTGTGCTGATGGGAGACGCCGCACACGCCATGAACCCCCATGTGGCCCAGGGACGCAACCAGGCGATGGAGGATGCCCGGGTCCTCGCCCCGGTCCTTTCAAAGGCCCTTCTTTCGGCTCCCCTCGTCCGCCGGGAATCCCTTCTCCCGTACGAAAAGGCGAGAATTCCCGTGACTCGGGCCCTCCACCGGCTGGCCGACGAGATGACCCATGTCTGGAACTCGGGGAATCCGTTCGTCGTCCGCCTCCGGGAAGCCGCCTTTCGGGGAATCGGCCGGATGCCCGCCCTGGAGAATAAGATCGTGACGACCATCGGCGGAACACGGATCGTCCCCCTCACTCCCTGGGACAAGCTCCGGGCCCTTTTCGCCGGCCTTCTCCCGGGATAGACCGCACCAACGGTCCATTTTGCTATTTTCACGCGTTTGAAGGTATCCTTGTGTCATGGACGCCTGCGCCGATCCGGGGGGAGCTTGCCGGAACAGATCGACATCACAGCGGACGGACTTCACACGTGCAGATTAGACGCCGCATCAAGCTTCAGACACGGCTTATCCTCGGCACAATCGGCCGTCTGAACACCTTCTGGCGGACCATCTTTCTCTCGGTCCTGATCGGTTCCGTCACCGGTTTTTTCGTCTATCTGATCGAACGGGTCGTCTATCGTCTCCTCTTCCTGACCCTGTACAACACCGCCTTCAAGAACCACCTTGTCGTCATCCTCATCCCCATGATCGGGGTCCTCGTGGCCCGTTTCGTCCTCTCGACCGGGCGGGTCGACAATGCGGGGGGGACCGAGGAGATCATCAAGAGCTACCATGAGTTCCGTGGAAAGGTCCCCCTTCGGAACGCCCTCTACAAGATTCCGGCCTACATCGCGACCCTGGGCTTCGGAGGATCGGCCGGCCTCGAAGGGGCCTCGACCTATATCGGCGGGGTGGTGAGCTCCCTTGTCGACCGGACCTTCGGCTGGCTTCGCCTCCCTTACGAAGAGCAACGGGTGATGCTTCTCGCCGGGGCGGCGGCTGGGCTTTCGGCCATGTTCAAGGCCCCCTTCACCGGGGCCATCTTCGTCCTTCAGGTTCCCTACCGTTCCGACATTGCCCCCAACGCCCTCGTTCCGACCCTGATATCGAGCGTCAGCTCCTACATCGTCATGGTGAGCCTCGCCGGCACAGCCCCCCTCTTTTCCCTGGCCGCGAAGGCGCAGTTCCACTTCAAGGACTTCCTCTCCGTCCTGGTCATCGGACTGGTCTGCGGACTCTTGACGACTCTGTTCATCCGAATCTATCGGGCCACAAAAAAATGGTTCTCCCAGGGGAAGGGACGGCTGGGACCTCGGCCAATCCTGGCGGCGCTCGTTCTGGGGCTGACCGGATTCATCGCGACCAAGGCCTATGGGGAAGCCCTTCCCCTGGGGCCCGGCTACATTTTCATCCAGCACCTTCTCACGGGGAACACCCCCGTCGAAATGGCCGTCGTTCTTTTTTTCCTGAAGGCAGTGGCGGTGATTTTCACCTTCTCCGCCGGAGGGATCGGGGGCTCCTTCTTTCCCCTCCTTTGCCTGGGGGCCGCGACCGGAAGCGTCGTGGCCCAGGTGGCCGGACTCGAACCCTACGACTTCGGCGTGGTCATGGGGATGTCGGCCTTCCTCGCCGCCGGATACAAGACTCCGCTCGCCGCCGTGGTCTTCATCGCCGAAGCGACACACAGCTCGGGCTACCTGATTCCGGGGCTGATCGGCACGGTGGTGAGCTATGTCGTCAGCGGCTCCACCTCCATCTCCACCCACCAGCGGGACAGGGAGGACATCCACCTCTCCAACCGATTCCACCTTCCCGTCCGGAACGCCATGATCCGCAATGTGGTCAGCGTCTCGCCTGATATCTCCCTTCAGGAGTTCCGGGAACATTTCATCTTCCGTCATTTGCACCGGATCTATCCGGTCACGGAAGAGGTCCCGGGCGGCCCCCATCTCGTCGGAATCTTTTCCCTCTATGACCTGGACCGTTTTCCGCCGGAGACATGGGAGAAAACGACCGTCGGAAAGGCCATGGTCACCAATGTCGTGACGGTCACGGCCGAAGAGCCGATCCTGAACGCCATCGCAAAGATGAACGAAAAGGACTTCGAGTTTCTGCCGGTCATCGACAATGAAAGGAACCGGCGCCTGGTGGGCGGAATCACCCGGACCGACGTCTTTCAGGGCGAATGGGCGAGTCTCCTGTGACAATCACCTCTATTCTTCCTCCCCTCTTTCTGACCTTCATCCTGACCGTTCTCTTCAGTTTCGTCATCGGCCTCGAGCTCCACAGCTACCGCCGAACCAACGAAGAGGATCTGGGTTTCGGCACGACCCGGACGCTCACCCTCTCCGGCATCGCCGGCTTCGTCTTCTCGATCCTCGATCCGTCGGGGATGCTCTATATCGCCGGTTTTCTGGCCCTTTCCGCCTTTCTCCTGGTCCACTACCGCTCCCGCCAGGAAAAGAATCCGTCCCTCATTCCTCCGATGATGGCCATCCTCACCTACGCCATGGGTCCCATCGCCCTTCGGGAACCCCTCTGGTTCATCATGGTCTATGTGGTGGTCATCCTTCTCATCCTGGGAGAAAGCCACGGCATCCGGAAATTTTCCGACGCCGTGACCGCAACCGAGGTCGTCACCCTGGCCAAGTTCCTCATCATGGCCGGCATCATTCTGCCCTTCCTGCCGGAGCGTCCGATCGGAGAGGCCATCCCCGTCACCTACACCCAGCTGTGGCTGGCGGTCGTCATGGTGTCGGGCGTCTCCTACCTCTCCTACCTGGCCCGCACCTATTTTTTCCCTCACCGGGGGATTCTTCTGACCGGGACTCTCGGCGGCCTCTACTCGAGCACCGTGGCGACCATCGTCCTGGCGAGGAAGGACCGGGACCAGTCCGACCCGCTCACCTCCACCGCAATCATTCTTGCCTCGACCATGATGTATATCCGTATGGCCATTCTCGTCCTGGCCCTGGGACCAGGCACCGTCTCCCTTCCCCTCCTTCTGCCATACGGGGGCCTTTTCCTTCTCTCCCTGGGAGCGGCATGGGGAACCCACACCTTCAGCCGGTTCCTGAAGCCTCCCGCAGAGGCCATCCCTCCCGCCGTGAAGGCCACCCATCCTCTCGAAGTCCGGACAGCGGTCCTCTTTGCAGGAGCCTTCGTCTTCTTCGCGGCCATCACCCATCTGATTCTCGGGCGTTTCGGGGCGAATGGGCTCCCCCTCCTTTCCATCGCCGTCGGCTTCACCGACATCACCCCCTTCATCCTCTCCCTCCTCGCCGGGAACTTCCATGTCGCCAAGGGGGCTCTCGAAGGGGCGATCATCCTCGCCTCCGGAAGCAACAACCTGGTGAACGGGCTGTATGCCCTCTCCCTTGCCAGAAACCGCAACGTCCTGCCCGCCTTCCTCTGGCTCGCAACGGCCTTCCTTCTCTCTCTCCTTTACGCCCTTCTTCTTCGCTGAGATCTCAGAAAGGGATTCAGAACCTTGAGTCCTCTCCAACAAAAAAGGGCGCCGAAGCGCCCCCTTTGAAAAAATGAGTGGGAAGAATGTCGGATCCGTCGATTCTTGTCCACCTCCCTCGACTGGACTTATGCCACGAAGGAGGCGGGCAGGGCCGGATCGAAGCCGACCTTGGAAAGAATGCCGCGCGTCCGCTCCCGGACCGTCTCCCAAAGGTCCTCCTTCGTGAGCCCCAGACTGTTCCAGCATTCTTCGAAGGGTACGGGCAGGGACTTTTCAGCCAGAAGATAGACCTCTTCAAAAATCCCGAGAACCCGGCGACGCAAATCCTCGCGCTCGACGGGTGTGGCGCGTCCGATCAGAGCCTGCCATTCCCGGACACCAAAGGACGATTGCCGATGTTCGTCGGCGATCGGCACCCGGAGAGACTCCTTGACGAGAGGACCCGCCTGATCGGAAACTCGCTCCACGACCGCGATTCCGATCCCCTCGATCCCCAGCTGAAGG
>JAKADN010000011.1 GCA_021820445.1 Nitrospirota bacterium
TGGTGAGGCTGGGAGGTCGTCTGGTCCGGGTCGATCCCAGGAACACGTCCCGGGCCTGTTTCGTCTGCGGTCACGTGTCGAAAGAGAACCGGCCGGACCAAGCGACGTTCCAGTGCGTCTCCTGCGGGTACAAAGACCATGCGGACGTGAACGCCGCATGGAACATTCTCAGGGCGGGGCACGCCCGAAGCGCCTGTTCGGAGGGAACTCCCTCCGAGTCGGTGGCCTGACCGTTCAGGCTCCCGATCCATCCCCGTTAAAAGCCGGGGAGTTGGCAGGAAGGAATCCCCTTCCTTTCCGCTTTTGCGGCGAGCGAAGCGAGAGGGAGGGGAGGATGTCAAAAGGAGTGTCTCATCCGGGACCCCGTATTGATCCTTCCAAAAAGACAACACACCAGGATTGACTTTCAGCCGTCCAGGACTTCCTATCTAAGATTCTGCTGTTTCTGGTGGAAGGCCAGATAGGGATCCCACATCGCCCCCGTTGCCGTCATGGCAAAGTCGGCTCCCGATGCTAAAAAGAGGTCGTAGTCCTCGACCGTCATCAGACCTCCCACGCCAATGACCGAAAGGGGAATTTTCATGGAAGAAATTCTCCCGGAAAGTCTGGAGACGACTTCCAGGGCCGCCTTTCGGATGGCGTTTCCACAGACTCCGGAGCGTTCGCGCCCGGGTCCTGGGAGAGCGGGACGCCCTTCCGGATTGATCACGGTTGCCGAAAGGGTATTGATCGCCGCGATCGCATTGATATGGGGCCCGATCTCCCGAAGAAGCCGGTCCGCCTCGGCATCGCTTCCGATGTATCCCACCTTGACGATCAGAGGATAGTCCGGACCAAGCTCCCGCCGCACCGTTTTTGCCACTTTCCCGGCGGTTTCGGGATCCTGAAAAATCTGTCCTTCTGTCCCCTTCACGTTGGGACAGGAAAAATTGACCTCTACGGCCTGGGCTCCGGACTCCTTGGCCATTTTTGCGGCCCTGGCAAAATTCTCCGCGATGGATTCCCCCTCCCTTTCGGTTCCGACGACGCTGACGATCAGGACTTGCCCCGGCCCGATTTTTTTTCTGGCCCGGGAGACGTCCTCCTGCCAGACAGCCGGAGCCTGGCTTGGCATTCCGAAGGAATTGGTGATCGTGATGTCGCGCATCGATGCGGGCTCCATGCGCGGCGTCCCGATCAGCGGGGTGGAGAGGGATGTCGGAGTCAGGTCTCCGCTCACCGAGACATAGAGGCAATTGGGGGGCGGGTAGGAGGGATGGGCGTGCGTTCTGACCGTTTTATAAACAAGGAGGTCGAATCCCATGGTGGCATAAAATCCGATCCAGTCGGAATTCAGCAAAGGTCCCGCGGGAATGCCGAGGCGGCTGTTTGCCGTTATTCCCAGGAAGGAGACCGGGCGAGTCGACGGCATGGAGGCAGGAATGCGCCCGTGGAAGACCGGTCCATCGCGATAATTGTCGTCGTAGGATTTCTCTATATTGTAAACTGGCTCAGGGATTAGCAATGCGCACTCCTTTCGGGTCGATGGTCGAGAAGAACAGGGAGGCTTCGATCCTCAGGGTGTTCAGGACAGCCTGAAGAGAGTCTTTGATGGCCTCGATTCGTTTTTTGTCGGGAGTAAGGGCGACCATTGTTGAGCCGGCTCCGGAAATCGCAAACCCTGTGGCCCCCGAGGAAAGGGCCGTTTCCTTCAGGGAGTCGAATCCCGGTATCAGATTCTTCCTATAGGGTTCGATGAGGGGATCCGAAACGCGCCTACAAAATAGGTCAGGGTCCTTCCTCATGACGCCCGCCAATATGCCGGCGGTGTTGGCAAGGGCTCCCACCGCGTCACCTCTGGGAACCATGTCCGGGAGGATCCGGCGGGCCTCTGAGGTTTTGACTGTCGCTTTAGGAACGACAAAAACAAGATGCACCCCTTCGATGTGCCCCACCGGCAAGGCGGTGCGACTCGCTCCATGGCTGACGGTCACTCCTCCGAAAAGGCAGGCCGAGATGTTGTCGAGAAACACTCCGCCGCTGACTTCGGATTCGGCCGTGAGAGCCGCATCCAGAATCTCCGCATCCGTAAATTTTTGTCCTGACAGAAGATGGCCCAGAAAGGCGCCTCCGACGGCCGACGCGGCAGACGACCCAAGGCCAGATCCTGGAACACCCTTTGCAATGGTCATCCGGAAAGGGGTTTTGATTCCTGCACGGTCGAGAAGAATCCGGGCCGAAATGCTGGCGGTATTCTGATCCGGTATGGTCGGCAGCGCCGTCCAGGCTCCCGTGATCGATTCGATCCTGTCTTTGTCGAGGGAGTGGTCGAGTTCGCCCGTAATACGATCCCCCATGCCTGTTATGGCCATTCCGAGGGTATCAAATCCGGGGCCAATGTTTCCGACCGAGGCGGGAGCATAAACCGATACGGGTCGGGAAATGGATGATCCGGTCATGCGGAGGGTTCTCCAGGGGATTTAAGGAAGGAAAGTTTCCAATTGTTGATCATTCTAACATAGCGCGCGAGAAAATGACCCAGTCTCAGTGAATCAGGGAGAGGAAACGGGGAAGGATCGTCCCTATAAAGAGTCCTGCGACCCCGGCGATGCCGCCCAGAATCACCATTTCTCCCGCACCCTTGAGGGGTGGCTCGTTTGAGAGCCGGGACTTGATGCTTCCGGTCAGGAAAAGGGCCAGACAGGAGAAGAGAAGCGAGTCCGTAAATGCGGATCCGATTTTGGAAAGGAAAAAATAGGGAAGAAGAGGGGGAAGGGCCCCGATGATGAAGGATCCTCCAAGAAGAAGCCCTCCTTTCAGGGGGTTCTCGATGTCTTCCTCATGAATGCCCAGTTCCTCCCTGACCATGAAGCGATGCCATACAGAAGGATCCGATGTAATCTTCTCTGTCACGTGGTCGGACTGTTCCGGGTTGAGGCCGAAGGAAAGAAAAAGGTTTCGAACCTCTTGGCGTTCTGTGTCGGGGATATTTTCGATCTCCCATTTTTCCCGGGCCATCTCTCTCCTGAAAATATCATTTTGTGTCCGGGAGCCGAGATATCCCCCGATCGCCATGGAAAGGCTTCCCGCGATGGCTGTCATCAGGGCGGCATAAAGGATTGAAGGACGGGGGAGGGAGGACCCGGTGAGTCCTCCAAGGAAGCTGACCATTGTCACCATCCCGTCATTCATGCCCAGTATGAAGTCTCGAAACTTCCGCTTGGCGGGAAGGTGGCCGCCTTCGGAGGAGTCGGATGAAAATAAGGAGTTTTTTAAAGGAAGTGCCATAAAACCATCATAGACAAGTCGCTCCCGGGTATTCCAGTTAAAAATCTCTGTTGCAAAAATACAGAAAAAATTAGGAGCCTCGCTTGAGGATTGTCTTGACAACGATTTCTCCAAAGCGTATTCTTCGAGGTGTAATGCCCTCAAAAATACGGGTCCGCAAGGATCGGTGCGGATCAAGGCACTTATTCCTTATCTACATTTGTAAGGGGGTTGTCGTGGCTCAAAGTCATCAGAAAGGTATCGTGGCCTATTGGCTCGGTGCAGCCTTCTCGGCAGTGGGAAGCGGATCAGTTGTCGGGTTTTGTCTGCAGGAGTGGTTCGGTGCCCATCGGTTTGAAACATGGCGTGAATCCTACATCTGGATTTACTGGATCATGGTGCTTTCCACGATTGCTGGTGCCCTTATCGGGCTTTACTCCTACTCCTATCACAGAAAGCGCGAAGGCTGGTGATCATGCGCTTTTCCTGTGGAGTCAAAAGGTCTGAATCCTAAAAATTTGGGAGGTGCCAGTATGTGGATGTTAAGTGCAATTACATCGCTTTCAAGCGCACAACTTAAAGAGCTTTCCGATCCGAGCCATTGTTGTGGAATGACACCCGGGGGCGCCAGTCAGGGAGTTGCGTCCTTTGCGGCCTTTATGGGAACTTCGACTGCTATTGGTAGCATGGTGCTGTTGCTTGTTTGTATGTCGGGGATTGCTGGACGGGCGAAATTCGATCCTTCTCGCAAGAAATAGGGTGTCCGGATGGGAAAGGAATGCCGGGGTCCCCGGCCTCCTTTTCTTGGGGTGCGGATCACTTCCGCATCTGGAATGTCTTTCATTCCTGAATGGAAGACAGATTAAAACTCAAGAGCGTTAAGGAGTGCGAGATGGCATTTCGCGAGTACAAATTTGGCGTTATGATGACCGGAACTGTGTTTGCTGTGACGTTGTCCATTACAGTGTTGTTTCCGGCCATGGAGATGAGCAAGGTTCCCCCCTCCGCAACAGCCATCCAGAAGTCCAAAGACTACGGTCCGGAGAGCGGGTTCACCATCGAAGATCCCTTCATGACGGGTGAGGATCGTCCGACCATGATCGGAAAGGGAAAGGTTATCTTTGTCCGGGAAGGATGCTGGTGGTGCCATACCCTTCTTCCTGAACAGACCCAGGACTGGCAGTATTTCGGTGCCCCTCCCAGGGTTTCGGACTTTGTCGGAGAGTCCCCGACCGTTTTCGGTTCGGACCGTAAGGCTCCGGATCTTCTCCATGTCGGGAGCCGTCTGCCCATCAAGGGGTGGCATCTTGTCCATCACGCCAACCCCCGCGCGGTTCAGCCCATGTCTCAGATGCCCGCCTTCAACTATCTTTCTAAGAGAGATTTGAATGCGTTGGCTGATTACATGATGAGCCTCAAGTAGTTCTTCAATAGGAGCCGAGCTCTTTGATGACTCTTTCAAAGAGCTCGGCTTCGGGTATAGCTGACACTCAAATCGGACCGAAATGGTGGTCCCATGAATACCTCTGAAAGGAGAGGCATTATGGCTGATGTCGAAGAGCTTTTGAATGAACGCTTTGATGGAATGCTCGAGGGGACGAACAATATCCCGGGCATCATCATTCTTCTTCTTGTGATGACAGTGGTCACGGCGGAACTTCTGACCTTTCCCCTGTTCGGAGCGCGTCCCCAGCTTCCAGGACACCTTCATTATTGGCTTGTTCAGGGAGTTCCCGTTTTGAAAGCCCATACCTCGCCCAACTTGGCCCGTCCGTGGTGGGATCAGGGTTATGTGATTAATTCGATCTATGTGTCGATCTTCTTCACCTGGGTCGGTTTGTTGATGAAAAGAACGGAAGTTGCTCGGGATTTTTAAGGAATATTCGTTACGGCTAGGCCCGGCAACTTCTTTGTGTTCCACTCACAATCCAAAGGGAGGTGAGTCCTTTGTGGAATGTCAATAGTCCTATCGTTTTCTGGAGCATCACGTTGATAATGCTTTTCTCTGCACTCATTTATTCCTTCTTCATCGACGATGTGAAGCCTGAATAATCCTTAGGCTTTATGAAGAAGCTTGGCGGGGAATTTGGGCCCCGTATACATAAAAAAGGCGGTTTCCTGCGGAGGCCGCCTTTTTTATTGCTTTAAGGTTGCGGATATTTGTCAGGCGGGTGTACAATCGGGTTTGCGAGGTGTTGCATGTCGATTAAAATGTCTGTTTCTGTTGTGATTTTTACTTTTCTCACGGCCTCGGTTATCACCTTTGCCATCATGTCCCGCTATATCATCGGTCCCTTCAAAAAGCTCAAACGCGGAGAACAGGTCATCATCGCGATGAGCTTTGTCGGTATTATCAGCGTTATATCCTTTGCCATTATTCAGTTATTAATGAGAATCCTGGTGTAACGGCCGAATGAAAACGGGCGAAAAAGTCGTATTTCTCCTTTCAGGATTAATGGTATTGTCAGCAGTTGTTCTTTACGTTTTGGCACGAATGAACGTGGTGACCTTCTGGACGACAAACGACATCTACCTTTTTTCAAAAAAATCAGATGCCGGCTATCAGGTCTTCCAGAAATATGGTTGCCGGGATTGTCATGTCGTTTATGGTGAAGGCGACTATGACGGTCCTGACATGGACGGGGAAGGAACGAGGCGCACTGCCGATTGGCTTCACCGCTATTTCGACAATCCAGGCTCCCTTGTTCCAGGGACGGCTCATGCAGGAAAGTTCGCGCCAACTTTCAGCAAGTTGTCGCCGAAAGAGAAAGACGAACTCGTCGATCTCTTGATGAGCCTGAAGTCGTTGCCTGGTTCCCCGAATTATCCAAAGCCTCCCAAGTAAGGGGCTTTTGGGAGTTAGCCAAAATATAAGGAGCTACCAATGAAACTGCCAGAAGGGATTGTTGCCTATCTGTGGACGGCAACCGGTCTTGTTTCACTTGTGATTATTGTCTTCGGGATCTATTGGGCCTACAAAAATGGCCAGTTTGATGAAAATATCAAGTATATTATTTTCAACGATGAAGACGGAGACACACAAAAACCCCCTCACGAACAGGCGGAAGCCCACCCCCCGGCACCCAAAGGAAAGTAATTTTCGATATCAGCCTTTTCAAAGAGGTCGTGTTTGAAAAAGAAATTAAACCGGATCAACGCAATCGTTGGAATTGCCTCTGGATTCCTGCTGTTCTGGGTGGCAGACAAAGTTTTTGGTTTGACGAATGGGGCGTTTCATCACATTTTTGGAACAGGCATCCTCTTCTCTTATCTCCTTGCACCGCTTGCCGTCTCCCTAGTCACGGGTTACATCATCGGACCCTATGGAAAGCTGCTGGCTCCCGTGCCTCCGATGGGATACCTGCTTTTCTCCTATCTGTATGAAGTCTATCATCCCTCAGGACAGACGGTTGGAATACCGGTGGCTCCCTTCATGATGATTTTCTTCATAACGGTTCCGGAGGTATCGTTCCTGGGAGGATATGTCGGCGAGGTCATCCGGAGGAGACGCTCCTCGGGGAAGTCCGGAGAAGGCCGACCCAGATCGAGGGGCCCTGAAAGGGTTTCCTGAATTTGAAAAGAGGGACATCATGAATCAGGCCAGCGAGACAGAACGGTTAAACAGTCCGACAGATCGGCTGGGACTTCGGTTTATTCTTTTCGGAGTTTTTTGTCTGTTTGTCGGAACGCTCCAGGGTTTTCTCCAGTCCACCCCCAGAATTCGCCACTGGGTCCATATGACCGGACAGGCCGGCCATTTGGTGGACCCATTGGCCCATGCCCATATCAACCTTATCGGAGGAGTGGTATCGGTTGTCATGGCCATGGTGTATTACCTTCTTCCAAGACTTTCCGGGAGACAGATATGGAGCCAGATGTTAGGGGAGTTGAGCTTCGTTTTCATGGTTTCGGGGGTCCTGGCCTTCTATAGCGTTCTTCTGACATTCGGCATTCTGGAGGGAAACAGGATGCTCGATCAGGGGATCGTCTATCCATTGGCGAGGGCCGTCTATCAGCCCTATCACAAAATTGGATTCGTGCTGGCGGCCCTTCTGATGGGGATCGGTCACTGGACCTTCGTCTTCAATGTTTTTGCCACCGTCTGGTCCCGTGACCCCAAAAAGGGTTTGGAGACGATGACGCGGCCCGCGAAGGAAAGGGTTTGAGCAGGATGGAAGAGGAAAAAAATAAGGAAATACTTGAAAGTAAAACTCCCTCCGACAATCTAGAAAAGAAGGCATCCCCTCGGATCAGTTCTGACGACGACGATCTGGCCCCCGCCGAAATGTCCCCCTGGCAGCTCCCCTGGAAGGCCATTACAATCACCTTTGTCCTTCTCATCCTCATTGCCGGGGCCGTTCATGTCGTGGGACTGGCGTCGAACAGGATCGTCCGTCTTTCGACGGCAGGGGTCCGAAAGCATGGCACCGCCCCCGGAGAATTTCGTCCGATGGGGGGAGTCCTGACGGAAGCCCTTCCCGGGACGAACGCATCCAAACTCAGCGCAGCATCGAAGAGCCTCCAGGAAGGGAAAAATCTCGCTCCGACCCCCCAGATCAATGTTGACGCTTCGGGGTACAAAATTCCGCAGGGATTCGTCCTGATCCCGGCGGGTCCATTTTGGATGGGTTCCGAAGACAACTTCGCCAACTTCGACGAAAAACCGGTGCACAAGGTTTTCCTGCCCCCTTTTCTGATTGAGAAAACCCTGGTGACAAACAGGGAGTACAAGGAATTTGTTGACGGGGCCCATTATATTCCGCCCGCCAACTGGAAACACGGAACCTATCCTCCTGGAAGGGGCGACTACCCTGTGACCTTTGTGTCCATGGACAATGCCAAGGACTATGCGCGATTCAGGAGCGGGAGGTTGTGTACGGAGGAGGAGTGGGAAAAGGCCGCCCGGGGCGTAGACAAGAGAATGTGGCCGTGGGGTGATGTCTGGGATCCCAGACGAGCCAATGCGAATTATACTGTCGGAGACACCTCCCCCGTAAACCGGTATCCCATGGGAGCCAGCCCCTATGGCGTTCTCGACATGGCCGGGAATGTCTTTGAATGGACGAGCTCGAAGTATAGACCCTATCCGGGAAACACGGCTAACAAGGCCCGGTTCTATTCCTATCGGGTCGATGCGACGGGAGCTCTTCATCCCGTCAAGGGAAAGTCCTACTTTGTGTTGCGTGGGGGATCCTGGAAGAGCGATCAATACAGCGCCCGGGTCAGCGCCAGAAATCCGACCTGGCCATTCTATGCCTCGGACTTTTTCGGGTTTCGCCTTTGCATGGATGCAAAACGATAAATGAACGGTGGAGGAGTCTGTCATGACGAGGGATGAAAAGATCAAGGATTACATCATGAAGTTTTACTACGCCTGTCTCCTGTACGCGATTATCGGCTTTTCCTGGGGTGCGGTGATGGGCGGGGTGGAAACCTTTCGGAACTTCGTCCAGGCCGGCGCAGGGGGCCCCTCCGATCTGATCGTGCTCGGACACACCCATATCAATCTTCTGGGGTGGGTCGAAATGGCGATCTTCGGTTCGATGTATTTTATTGTCCCGAAGATATTCAATGGTCCTCTTTACAGCTACCGACTTCTGAAAATTCATTTCTGGATGCACAACATCAGTCTCGTCGGAATGGTCCTCGCCTTTTGCATCGCCGGATACAAGGGCGGAATGATCCTTCTCCACGGAAATGTGGCCGATATCAAGCCCGTGGAAGCCCCTTACATGGAAATGGTCGGGATCTTCGGCCTTTTCGTCCTTCTGGCCAATATCATCTTTGCCTATAACATCTACATGACGGTCCAGGTGGCCAAGGGACGGCGTCAACTCCCGGCCAGCGAGCGCGAAGAGACTCCCGCCGGAATCATGCCTGGCATGTCGCCATCGGCCGGAACGCTCCGCCAGTCGGGAAATCATTGAAAAGCGGCCGTCTTTTGACAAGACTTTACAAACCCCTTCTCCTGGGGGCAATATGGGGATTGGGGATCGTAGGCCTACCGGATTTGTCCTGGGCCTACCTTCCCCGGTATGTTCACGTTACTCTGGGACTTCCCTGGTTTGCCTACCTTTTCTTTTTGCTGGGGGTCCTGGTCCCCGTCTTTCTCTATCTTGGAATTTCCTGGTATTTCAAGCGGGAGCTGGAGCAGACGGGACACGGCAAGGGACCACGGGACGAAGATTCCGAGGAGTAGGAACTCCGGGGGCGGCTCATTCACTCAAGGAACGGGAGCCCTCATTCCATGGAACAGACGCAACCTCTCATACCGATGCCGAAAATCGGCACTCAGCCAGTCAAAACCCAAAAAATCCGGGTCACCCATATTCGTTACGCCGTACAGATCGCTGTCATCCTGCTCCTGATCACCCTGCCATTTACCGGTATCTTTCATATCGACCTTTCGACCGGACGGTTCGTTTTGTTCGGATACCAGGTATGGTGGAGCGATTTCTTTTTGATCCTTCCTTTCTGGCTTTTTGTGATCACAGCCATGACGGCTGTCTATGCCGTCCTCGGGATGGTCTATTGCGGTTGGGCCTGCATTCAGAACACCTTTGCCGAGTGGACGAACGGGTTGGCCAAGCTGGCCTTCGGGTCCGCAACGCTTGGGCCCGGGATCGGAGAGGTCTCTCTTTCCGCCCCTCGGATCCGGAAGGTTTCTTTTTTCAGGAAGGGAGTCCAGTGGTCGATCTTCCTGGCGGGCGTGACCCTGTTTTCCCTCGTCGTGTCGGTGATCATAACGGCCTATGTGATCCCTCCGAAGACTCTGTATCAGGATCTCGTCACGGGCCGCAACCATACCGCCTACTGGCTGATCTTCGGAATCGGGGGAGTGATGTTTCTCAATCTTCTCCTCGTCCGGCACTACTGGTGCAAATGGGTCTGCCCCTACCCTCTCTGGCAGCACATGTTCAAGACGGACGACACACTGAAGGTGGCCTTTGACCACAAACGCCGAAACGAGTGCACCGGGTGCAATCTGTGTGTCAAATCCTGCTTTATCGATATCGACCCGAGGGATACGAAAAACTATTCGAGGTGCATCAATTGCGGTGAATGCGTGGTGGCCTGCGAAGACTATTCGGCCAAGAGGGGCCTTCCGTCCTTGCTGACCTTTCACAAGAACGGGGTCTATGTTGATACGGACGGGGTCATGAAGGGGCGGAAGCTTTCTCCGGGCACCGTCCGTTTTGTCGTGGCCGGGATCGGAAGTCTCTTTCCACTGGCTCTCTTTATCTACGGGATTGTGACCTATTCCCCCTATCATGTGACGGTCAGTCAGGTCCCCGGTCGACTGGACCAGTTCGAGGTGGGACTTTACAACAAGACCCCCAGGCCTGAACAGTTCACCATCGCCCAATCCGGATTGCCCTCCGATCGCGTCGCCTTCGAAACGACGAAGGTCGCCATTCCGCCCGGAGAGCACCGGAAAATTTATTTCACCGTGAACTCCGGGCGGGATCTCCCTCCCGGTCTGCACAATTTCACTGTGACCGTGAATGCCCGAACACCCAACCCCGGACAGTACAGTCAGGCGGCGACGGTGTATCTTCTGGGCGGGAAGTCCTAGACCGGATCCGGGGTCCAAGGCTCTCGAAGGGCCTTGGACAGGTACTCGGGAGGAAATGTCGGCAGGGACTTCTGGATTCCCGTCGCCAGATGCTTGATCGTGATTGTCCCGGTCGACAGCTCGTCGCCTCCCAGGAGCCCGATAAAGAGGGCTCCTTCCCTCTCCGCCTGGAGGAAGGCCTTTTTGAGACGGGTCTGACCGAAAATGCCGACCGCCGAGATCCCATTGTCTCTGAGCGAAGCGAGAATCCTGTGGGCATAAGGCCTTGCCGCCTCCTCGAGGGGATGGACCGCCAGATGGACGGCCGCTCCGGCTTTTTGGGGGAGCGTTCCGGCAAGTTCCCTGAGCAGGAAGAGTCTTTCGATTCCGATGGCCAACCCGACCCCCGGAACATCGCCACCCCCGAGGTGACGGACAAGCCCGTTGTAGCGACCGCCGGCCGCCCACGTTGACTGAGCTCCCAATGCGTCAGAAACCCACTCGAATGCCGTTTCGGTATAGTAGTCCAGCCCTCTGACGAGTCTGTGGCTCACGGTGAAGGAGATGCCCTCCCCTTCAAGACCCCGGCAGACCCTGTCGAAATGGCTTCTGGAGGCCGGGCAGAGAAATTCCACCAGGTGGGGGGCAGACTCGAGCACCGGCTGGCAGGAAGGAATTTTGCAGTCGAGAACCCTGAGGGGGTTGGTCTTTGTGCGGCGACGGCATGTCTCGCACAAAAGGTCGTGGTTCTTTTCGAGGTAATCGACCAGGATTTCCCGGTAGCCAGGACGGCATTCGGGGCAGCCCATGCTGTTGATGAGAAGACGGGAGGCCGGGACCCTTGATATCCCCGCATGGCGGCTGACCGTGGCAATCAGATCCACATCGTCGTCAGGGTCCGACGAGCCAAGAATTTCCGCTCCGGCCTGATGGAACTGTCGCAGGCGACCGGCCTGGGGACGTTCGTGTCTGAACATCGGACCCTGGTAGAAAAGTCTTTCCAGACGTCCCGGCTCCGCCAGCCGGTGTTCGATCGCCGCCCGGATCAGGGAGGCAGTCCCCTCCGGTCTGAGAGCCAGAGACTCTCCGCCTTTTCCGGAAAACAGGTACATCTCCTTTTCCACAATATCGGTCGACTCGCCGATCGATCGGGCGAAAAGGTCGGCGGACTCGAAAAGGGGAAGCCGGATTTCCCTGAACCCGGAACGGCCGAAGACCTCTCGGACTTCGTCTTCCAGAAGGCGGAACAGTTCGGATTCGGGGGGGAGGAGATCTTTCACGCCACGGGGAGCTTGATATTTCATTCGAATCCAATCTTGTGGTAGGAAATGAGAGGAAAAAGGGCCGTGGTTTTTTGCCGGCCCGGTCGTGATTGTCAAAAATTTATTGTAGCAGAGGGCGATGAGAAACAAAAAGAGTCGAAAGGTGGCCGTTCTCGAGGCGCTG
Organism: Nitrospirota bacterium; assembly: GCA_021820445.1. GTDB lineage: Bacteria > Nitrospirota > Leptospirillia > Leptospirillales > Leptospirillaceae > UBA4572. Next base: position 12,248 of record JAKADN010000011.1, read on the forward strand.
TCACGTGGATTCACCCAAAGAACCCTCGACGCCGGGTATATGGACGATCCCGAATCCCGCAAGGCCTACGGGGAGTATTTCGGAACGGTGGGCTTCGAAAAGGGAGCTGCGATTTCCCGGGAGATCAGGAACAGGAACCTCCTGGCTTTTGAAGGAAAAAAGCGCCTGTCGATGGTCGACCTCGGAACCGGAACCGGGGAGTTTGTCCGTGGGCTTTCGGAGGGTTTTCTTCCGGAGAACGCGGCAGGGATCGATCTTCTGTGCGTCGACCGCTCCATGGCCGTCCTCCAGGACTTTTCGGATCTGTGGAATCCTTCCGGCCCCATCCGCCTTCGTCTCCTTCCGGCCCTCCTTCCGGAGACAAAGGAGCTCCTCAAAGAAGTGGAGGGGGGGATCGATCTTCTCTCTATGGCCAACCTTCTGGCGGAAAATGAAGCGCGTCTGCCGGAGTTCCGTGAACTTCTCGCCACCCTTTTCACCCGACTGTCTCCGGGAGGGATGATGGTCCTCGTCGAGCCGGCGGACAAACGCTCATCCCGTTCCCTGCTCTCTCTTGGGGACGATCTTATGACACTCTTTCCGGACCTTCGCGTGGACGCTCCCTGTCCGAACGACCGGAGAGGCCCTTGTCCGGCCCTCGACGATCCGGGAGACTGGTGCCACGAGGACAGACCGATGGCCTTTTCGTCCGCCCTCACCCGAACCGCGGCCTCTCTGGGCCACGTCAAGGATTCCCTGAAGATGACCTATTTGCTCCTTTCCCGGAGGGAGGGCAGGGTCGAGGGGGACAGCAGGCCTACCTTGCGTCTCGTTTCCCCGCTTCACAAGGAAAAAGGGTTGTCGTGGGGGCTGTTCTGCGACGGGAGATCCCTCATTCGTCTGCGTCTCCTGAACCGGAACCGGGACAGGGACACGAAGTCCTTCGGCCGGTTGAGACGCGGTGACACCCTCATTGACCCGAGGATCGGGGAGAACCTTCCGGCGAGCCCGGAGGGACCGTTCGTGGAGTGGCCGGCCGGACGTCCCGTGGTCGGGGTCCGACGTCCGGACGGAGCCCCCTGGAATGCCCAGACGGAGGAGGGATGATGGAGATTTGGCCGGTGATGGCGCCGCACAGCCCGGATCTCCTGTCCTCCTGGAAGGCTGGATCCGATCGGGAGATGCTCGGAGGGTTCGTGAAGTTGCGGCAAGAGCTTTTCTCCCGCTCGTCCGAACCCTTTTCCGCGGTCATTGCCTATACGCCGGGGTGGCAAACCCGCCATGTGACCCTTGTCGATGCCGCCCCCGAGCACTGCTCCTCCCGTGACTTTGCCGGATTCGGTCACCATTACCAGTACGACCCTCCGGGAGACCCTGTCCTGGCACGACGTATGATGGCTTCCGCCCGCACACGGGGGATCTCCGTCGCCGAAGGAATCCATGGCGTGGACCATGCGATCTCGGTGCCCCTTTTCTTTCTCCTCCCGGAAGGGGTGACCCCTGTCGTTCCTGTCTCCCAGTCACTCTCGGGGGTCAGGCAGGCCTCTCTTCTGGGGGAATCCCTCAGGAAGCTCGAAAGCAACGGTTTGAAAAGGCTCCTCCTGCTTGTGTCGGGGGTCTGGTCCCAGAATCCCCTCGAGATGGCCAAAGGGCAGGAAGATCCCCTCATTCCGCGCTGGACGGAACGAATCATGAAAAGTGTCCTCGAGCGGGAGATCCCGGACTGGAGCTTCCTTCCGGAGGTCGGCCGGGAGATCCTCGATCGGCTCGACCCTCCGGGACGGTTGCGGGAACTGCATCTTCTCAAGGGACTGGATGTCCGTGGAGGACGGTTGTGGGCCAAGGAGCGGATCCCGGGTCTTGTCCAGATCCTGGCCAGCTTCGAGCCGGTGATCGTCTGAGGCGAGGCCTCTTGCGCGGCATTTTTCCGCAGGAGTCATTCCGGTCGCCTGGGACTCCGGCCCTTCACAGGAAAATCAGAGGTTTTCCCGGGCCTCTCCCTTTTTCATTTGGACATCCGAGATCCCTCCCCCGCATCCTCAATCCCTATAACCCGTGGCTCATGTTCAGCTTTTGAAAAAAGTCCCGATAAGAGTATCATGGTGAGCGTTTCCGGCTCCTAACAATTCATCACTTCCGGAGGAGTTCCATGAGTTTGTTCGGGGGAGGCAGTCGTCGCGAGGAAGGGCAGAAGCAGGCGGCCTCAATTTCAGAGGGATCCGAGAAGGATTTTCTAAACGACCCCCGGGTCCTCCGGAAGATTCTGGACGCGGTCCCCGATCTGGGGATCGCGATCGCCTCAACGGAGGCGGGAAGCGGCCGCACGGGAAATCGGATTCTTTACATGAACCAGGCCATGAAGTCGATCGTCTCCGCCATGGAGGAAGAAATGAAGCGCTCCTTCGGCGTCTCCTCCTCCGAGGTGATGGACGGCTCCATTCACCGGTTCCACAAGGATCCGGACCGGATCCGGAAGATTCTCGAAGGGCTTCGCCCGGGAGAGGTCAGGCGAAACCAGGTGATGGAGATCGGGGGGATTTCCCTGCTCTCCACAACGGAGAAGATCTCGGATCCTGATTCCGGGCGGAACCTGGGATACATGACCCTCTTCCGGGACGTCACGGCCGACAAGATGCTCGAGAATTCGGTCGCGTCCCAGAGCCGTTCCTCCCAGGGCCTTTCCACGGCGATGGGGGAACTCGATTCCGGCATCCGGGAAATCGTGGCGGCGACCGGCAAGGTGGCGGCCGAGTCGCAGAAGACGCGCTCCGAAGGAGAGGCGGGACGCCAGACCCTCGAAGCGCTCCTCTCCCAAGTCCTGGAGGCGGGAGAGGCGATGCGCGCCCTGGCCGAGGTCGTGAACGGGCTCAACACCCGGAGCCAGGAGATCGGAAAGGTGGTCGAGGTGATCGACGACATCGCGAGCCAGACGAATCTTCTGGCCTTGAACGCCGCGATCGAGGCGGCGCGGGCCGGGGAGCAGGGGCGGGGGTTCGCGGTGGTGGCCGACGAAGTGAGAAAACTCGCGGAACGGACCATCCGGGCCACCAAGGAGATCGGCTCGACCATCCGGGAGACCCAGGGAGAGACGACCCGCACGGCGACGCTCATCCGTGGAACCCTCGGAAAGGTCGAGGAAAGCCAGAAAAAGGCCCAGGGGGTGGGAACGGTCTTCGCCTCGATCGTCGATCATGCGTCGATTCTCTCCGAGACCCTCAAGGGCATCGTGGGGGTGACGGAAAAGCAGTCCCGCAATGTGTCGGCCGTCCGGGGGCAACTCGATTCATTGGTGGCCGAACTCAACGGGAATCTCAAAAAGGTGACAAAAGGACACTGACCCGGATCCATTCAGAGAAGTCCTTTCGGATCGGGCGTCGGTCAACATCGAGGAGGAGGTGCGATGGCATCGGAGATCGTCTTTGATTCCCCCAACCACAAATTCGTCTGGCTCGGCCGCGACGAGACCGGCCTCGAGGAGGGGGTGCAGACGAATCAGTACCTGATCGTCGACAACGGCCGGGGGACCCTGCTCGATCCCGGGGGGTTCGGAGTCTTCTCCCGGGTCGTCGTGAACATGAGCGAGTTCGTGGATCCGGAGAAGATCGACCACATCTTCCTCTGTCACCAGGATCCCGACGTGGGGGGCGGACTCGCGTCCTGGATGGACATGACCCCGGCCCGTGTCCACGTCTCGGCGCTCTGGATCCGCTTTCTCCTGCACTACGGAGTGACGGCCCTGGACCGGATCGAAGGGATCCCGGACGGGGGCGGGTCCCTGGCCCTTCCCTCCGGCAACCGTCTGGATTTCATCCCGGCCCACTTTCTCCACTCTCCCGGGAACTTCCACGTCTTCGACCATGCGTCGGGAATCCTCTTCACGGGAGACCTGGGCGCGGCGATCTATCCCAAGGGTGAAACGCCCCTTTATGTGGAAAACTTCGAGGACCATGTCCGGCATATGGAAGGATTTCATGTGCGCTATGTGGCCACCTCGCGGGCGATCGAATACTGGCTTGGAAAGATCCGGAACCTTCCGATCCGGATGATCTGTCCCCAGCACGGATCGATTTTCAAGGAAAAAGAAGCCCGGATGTTTCTGGAGTGGATCGGGAAGGCGCGAGTCGGCTTCGATGCGAACATCTTCACCTGAGATTCCGCTGAGACAGAGTGTAGACGGAAGGACCGACAGGGAGGGGCACCATGGGTGACGGAATGTGCGAAAAGGAGCGTCTCGCGCTGGGCGAGCTTCAGGCGGATCTTGTTTTTGTGAGGAACTACATCGTCCAGCTCGAGGAAATCAACCGGATGCACGACCGGGACATCGGGTCCATGACCGACATCCTCCGGACGAGGATGGAGCGGATCGATGTCTCGACCATGATCCGGAAAGGACAGGAGTCGATCGCCAACCTTGAACGTTTCCAGACGGTTCTCGAGCGGATTTCCAGCATCGGGCTCGAGATCCGGGAGATCTCGACCCAGGTGAACCTCCTGTCGATCAACGCCGCGATCGAGGCGGCCCACGCCAAGGAAGCGGGCCGCGGGTTCGCCGTGGTGGCGGAGGAGATCAAGAAGCTTTCAGACCGGACGCGAAAGTCCGTCGAGGAGATTTCGAAGACGGTGGAGTCGATCGGATCCGAACTCGGCGCCATGCGGGAGAGCATCGAGGACGTCCAGCGCCGGATCGGAGAAATGCAGGACTTTTCGGAGAAGATCGAGCAGAGCGTGTCCCATATGAAGGATGTCGCCTCCGGCAATCTTCTGAAAAAATTTCTGGGGATCGTTGTCGGCCGGTCCGACCGGATGAGCCAGCTGATCCGGTCAGTCTTCTCGAAGGCCTAGGAATGATGGCCGGAGGCCGGAAAAAAAACACCTTGTCAGGAGCCAGGGACGATGAGCGGTAAAACAGATATCGAGAATCTCGTTCTTCAGGTCGGGACCAACCAGATGGAGCTTGTGGACTTCCGCATCTTCCAGGTGGACAAGAACAATCCCGAGAAAGTCCTGGAGGGAATCTACGGGGTCAACGTCGCCAAGGTGATCGAGATCATCAAGCTTCCGGAGATCACGCCCGTTCCCAACGCCAACCCTTTTCAGGACGGGGTCATCAATCTTCGGGGGATCGTCATCCCCATCATCAATCTGGCCCGGTGGATGCGGGTGACCGAGCCACCCGGCATCACCTCCTCCCAGGTGATCGTGACGGAGTTTTCGAACATCCGTCTCGGATTTCTCGTCCACCAGAGCGTCCAGATCCGGCGGGTCTCCTGGAAGAGCATCGTCCCGATCAACCTCCCTTCCTCGGCGACGCACAAGGATTCGAGCGTCGTCGGGACGATCAAGCTCTCCGACGGGCCCGATGCGGGGAAGGTTCTCCTGATCCTCGATTTCGAGAGCATCGTCGAGGAGATGGGGCTGTATTCGCGACAGGAGCACGACCTCGAATCCCTGCCCAGGGCGGAGTCGACCGGGAAGACCGTCCTCGTGGTCGACGACAGCGGGGTCGCGCGGAACATGCTGTCCAAGGCTTTGGACAAGGATGGCTACAAGGTCGCGCTGGCGCGGAACGGGGAAGAGGGGTTATCGGCCATGGCGCAGATCTGGAAGAAAAACCCCGAAGAGCTGGCCGCCATCATTTCCGACGTCGAGATGCCGGTCATGGATGGCTATTCCTTTGTGAAGAAAATCAAGGAAAACCCTGAATGGAAGAACATTCCCGTCATCATGAACTCCTCCATGAGCGGAACGGAGAACATGCGGAAGGGGCGGGAGCTCGGGATCGATGAATATGTCGTGAAATTCGAGCCCCAGAAGTTTCTGGAGGCACTCAATGCGGCCCTCACCCGACACAGGGAGCAGGGGATCGCGGTCAAGCCTTAAAAAGGAGTCCTTCGACTCAGAATTTGGGAAAATAGAAAAAGGATTCTCCGTACATCAGAAACAGGGCGAAAATCCAGGGAAGCTGGGGAGAGACTCTCCAGAGTAACCCTGGATCCCGTCCCGCCTCCGGCTCAGGACGGGCCTCCGAAAGAAGGGCCCCGAATCCCACCCCCGCCGCAAGGCTGCCCGTGATGGCGAACCAGGACACCATTTCAAGCCCGCCGATGTTGTGTCTCGACCCGTAGAGATTGAGGGTCATTCCTCCCTGAATCAGGAGAAATTCAATACCGAGGTACAGAATCACCTTCATGATGAAGGGTTGGGTCTGGCTCACGGAACGGTCTCCTCCTTAGTATTCGGCTCCGGCCGATGCGACTCTTTCTCGGGCCAGCTGGCCGCATGCCGCAAGCACGTCCGGACCCATGGACTTCCGCACTGTCGCCGTAATGTGAAATCCCGAAAGAATATCGGCAAAGCCCTGCACGACCTCCTCTTCCGGCCGTTCGAAGGGCGATCCTGGAAAGGGATTGAAGGGAATGAGGTTGACCTTCGAGCGAAAGGGCGCCAACAGACGTCCAAGTGACCGGGCCTGCTCCGGGCGGTCGTTCTTGCCCTTCAAAAGGACGTATTCGAAGGTGACGCGCTCCCGGTTCCGGAGAGGGAACTCCCGGCATGCCTCCAGAATTTCGGCGATGGAGTAGATCCGGCCGACCGGCATGATCTCCCGCCGCAGAAGGTCATCGGGAGCACAAAGGCTCACGGCAAGCTGGATTCCCAGATTGGCTTCGCCCAGAAGGCGCATCTTGGGGACGAGACCCGATGTCGAGACGGTGATTCTCCGGGGGGAGAGCCCGATGCCGTCGGGATGGGTCAGGCTCCGGATGGCCGGAATCAGGGCATCGAGGTTGGCCAGGGGTTCTCCCATACCCATGAAGACCACATGGTCGATGCTGAGGCCCTCCTTCGCCCTGTCCGTGGGAAATCCGAGGAGGCGCATCGCCTGGATCCATTGCCCCAGTATTTCAGAGGGGGAGAGATTCCGGATGAGTCCCATGGCGGCGGTACGGCAAAATCGGCACCCGATGCCGCATCCGGCTTGCGTGGACAGGCAGAGGGTCATGCGTCCCTTGCGAGGGATCAGAACCGATTCGATGACCGGTCCGTCCGCGAGGCGCAGGGCCAGCTTTCGGGTTCCGTCCACGGAGGTGTGCGCCGATTCGAGGGAAGGGATCCCGAGCCTCCTCTCCTCTTCCAGAAGGGCACGGGTGGAAGGGGGAAGATTGGTCATCGCCCGGGGATCGGTGATCCCTTTCCGGAAGACCCAATGGGCGGTCTGGCGGCCGCGATAGGAGGCCTCCCCCAGTTCCTGAAATTTATCCGGCCATTGACTCGCAGGGAGATCGAGGAGATTCATGGAGTCGGCCCCGGGCCGTCCGGGGTGGCGTCTGCCCGGACCCACCGGGGGGCGATCCACCGCATGACCAGAAAGGTTGAGAGAAGGCCGATGGCCGCCCCTCCCAGAACATCGAGGGGGAAGTGGGCTCCCACATAGATCCTGGACAGGCCCGTCAGGGTCGCCAGGGCGAAGAGAGGAATGGCCAGGGGGGGATACAGGCCGGAAAAAAGCGAAGCGGTCGAAAATGCGGTAAAGGTGTGGCCCGAGGGAAAGGAGTTGGCGTAGAGGGAGGGGCCCAGAACATGGATTGTGACGGCATGGGAGACGATGGCCGAATGGAATGCGGACAGGGGGCGGTCGCGGTGGACCAGATGCTTGAGGGTTGTCCCGATGATGAAGGAGGCGAAGGAGGTCGAGGCCCAGAGGACAAAGTCGCGGCGGAAGTTCTTTCGGGCGAACAGGGCCATGAGGGCCAGGCCGATCGGGAAAAGATAGAAGCCGTTTCCGAGGGCGGTGGCCGCCTCCATGACCGGATCGAGCCAGGAGCGGTCAAGTGTATTGTTGACCCAGAGAAAAAGGCTCTGGTCGGCATGGATCAGGCTGTTCATTATTTTTTTCGGGCCTTTCGGGCCTTTCGGGCCTCGCGGGGGGTGCGGTCTAGTCTGAACGGTCCCTGGCCAGAAGCGCCCTGAGACGGTCGCCGACGGTCTGCTTGGACCAGTCGGAGGGATAGGAGACGCGGTAGACACCACCGGCTTCCGAGAAGCCATGTTTCTCGATCAGGTAACGTCCCACTTCAAGAATCTGTTCCCGCCAGGTGGCGGAGCTTGTCCATTGCATGGCCTCCAGGACGAGTTCTCCGAACTCCTCCTCGGGGATCCGTTCCGGATGCCAGAGGTCGAACTCTCCGGAATGATCGGGATCCCGGCTCACAAGGGAATAGACGGGCATGAGGTGTGGACTCCTTGCGTGGAAAGTGATTTGGAGATCCGTTTGAGGCTATTATACACGAATAACTCTTCTCCGGTATATCGGTGGCCATGAAAGGATCCTGTGGAAAAAGCCTCACTCCTGTTCCTTCTTCTCTCCGGACTTCTGGTTGCGGCCCTCTTCCTCTCCCGCCTTTCCGAGAGGCTCCGCACTCCGGACATTCTCTGGTTCATGCTGCTCGGGCTTCTGCTCGGTCCGACCGGACTTCGGGTCCTTTCCGGAGAGTCCCTCATGGGAGCCGGCCATGTGCTTCTCCTGGGGGCCGTCTTTCTCGTCCTCTACGAAGCCGGGATCCGGACGCGGATCGACCGGGTCCGCGACCACGGGATCGCCATCGCCCTCCTGGTGTCCATGGGGATTGTTCTGACCGCCGTTCTTCTTGCCCTCGCGCTCCATGGCCTCTTCGGAATGACTTTTTACGAAGGGCTTCTCCTGGGGGCGATCCTGTCCACGACCGATCCCGCCTCCATCCTTCCGATCCTCCGAAAGCTCCCGATCCCTCCCCGGGTCTCGGAGACACTGGTGGCCGAGAGCGCCCTGGGGGACGTCACGGGAAGCCTGATGACCCTCTTCATCCTTTCGCTCTCCCGACCGGAGGGATCCCTTTCGGGGACGCTCCTTGACTTCTCCTTCTCCCTCCTCTGGGGCGCTCTTTCCGGGGCCTTACTGGGGATGGCCGTCATCCTTCTTGCCACCCACCGGAAAATAGGCCTTTTCCGGGACAATCTGCCGGTTCTGATGCTGTCGGCCCTTTTCGCGGGATTCGGTCTCTCCCTCTTTCTCCATGGCCAGGCCCTCCTTTGCGCCTTCGTGCTCGGGATGGTCGTGGGCCGGGCCTCCGAGGCCGCGAAGAAGGAGGCCTCCCCCTTTTCGGGAGAGGCCTTCAAGACGGTGAACGATCTCGTCGCCTACCTGGCCAGCTTTTTCATCTTTCTGGTCATGGGAACACTGATCCCGGGGTCGACGGAAGGGATTTCCTGGATGCGTCTCCTGCTGCTGGTCCTCTTCCTCGTCGTTCTGGTCCGTCCCCTGGTCGTCTTTCTTCTTCTTCCCCTCGACCGAAGGTCCCGGTTCTCTCTTCAGGAGATGGGATTCATGTCCGTCGTCCGGGAGACCGGGATCATGGCGGGAGCCCTTCTGGGACTCGCCCACGACGCTCTTCCCCCCCAGGCCTCCCTCATCGTCTTTTCGGTCGTGGTGGGGACCATTGCCATCGGGGCCCTGGGATCGGCGCCCATGGCCCGATTCTTGGGCTTTGCGGACACCGACGGGAGCCGTCCGTGAAGAGGGGGCCCGGACTGTTCCTGACACTCCTTTTTCTCGGGCTCTCCTCCTGCGGAATTCCCTCGAACCCCGTCACCCCTCCCGAGGTTCTTGTGGCCGGCGAATCGGGCGCTTCCGCAGGAGGGGCAACGGCCTACAGCCTTCCCTTTTCCGGATCTCCCGCCGCATTGTCGAGCCTTTCCATCCCTTCGGGAGAGACGATCTGGGGAAGTGCCGACGTGGACAACGACCTTGTCTTTCTCGTCCGGAGCGGGAGCCAGGGGCTCTTCCAGATCGCTCCCCTGCCTCTTTCCTCCGCAGCCCCGTTTGTGACGGTGAATCTCCCCGCGGGAGACACTCCCTGGGCACTTGCGACGGTGACCCCCCAGGTCCTGGTTGTGCTCATGACCACTCCGGCGGATCCGGGCGGGTGCCTCGCCCTCATTGACGCCAACACCCTGGTTCAGATGACGGGGGGCGGGGCGATCACTCCATCCTCCTGCCAGCCCATCTCCGGTCAAACGGCCTCTCTCACGGGAGGATTTCTGCTGCCCCTGGCGGACGGGGTCATGTTTCTCGCCGGGATCGTGACCGGCAGCGGATCGTCCGCCACGACCACGCTTCTTCTGCTGCCCCAGTCCAATGTTCTGTCCGGCGGCCCCCTCGCCCCCCAGTCCACATGGACCCTGCCCGTGTCCTACTCCGGGGAGAGCCCTCTGGCGGGGGCGGCATTGCCCGAGGCCGTCCTCCTTCCGGACCCGGCATCCGCCGCGGTCGACATCTACTCGATCACGGCCCTTTATGACTCGGGAGGGGGCACCCTTTCGCCTCTTTCCAGAACCAGACTCTCCCTGACGGCTCCCCCCAAGCTTCTGGCGATCGATCCCGCCAGTAATTTTATGGTCGCCGGGTCGGATCAGACGATCTCCCTCTTCGGCCTCGACGCCATCCTGAATACGGGAGGAACGCTGGGGACCATCGGATCCCTGGGCAGTCTGCCCGGGGAGTCCGTCGAAACCTTGACGATCTATACGGGAAGCTCCTGAGGGGGCCAGGAAGGGAAGAATGGTACAGGGGGCTGTTCTCGTGGGGATCTACCTCGGGTTGGGAGGCGTGTCGGGCTTTCTGTCGGGGCTCCTGGGGATCGGGGGAGGCGTGGTGCTCCTTCCCGCCCTGCTCTTTCTTCTTCCTCTGGTGGTCGGCCAGGGGATCACGCCCTTCCAGGCCACCGAGATCTCCATGATCCAGGTCACCTTTGCGGCGCTCATGGGAATTCTCGTCCACCGACCGGCGGCCCATGTCCCGATCCGGAGAATCGTTCTCTGGGCCCTGTCGGCCCTCTCCGGAGGCGCCATCGGGGGATTCCTCTCCTACCGGTTTTCCGGGCGGCTCATCCTTCTTCTTTTTCTGGCCGAAACCTGTCTCGCGCTTCTTCTCCTTTTATTCCGTCCCTCGGAGCATCCGTCCGGAGCGGCCCGGGCCGGGTCTCCCCTGGAATTCCCTGTCCTGTCGGCCATCGGTCTCACGAGCGGAATCCTGGGGGTCGGGGGGGGATTCCTCTTCTACCCCGTTCTGACCCTTTTCTTTCGATACCCCTCCTACGTGGCGGTGGGATCGAGCCTGGCGGTCATGTTCCCCATGGCCGCCGCCGCCTCCCTTTTCAAGATCGTAGCCTCCGGAAGCCTCGCGCCGCCGACGATTCCGATCGTCCTTGGGGCCCTCGTGGGATCGGTCCTGGGATCGCGCTTCACGAAGCGGCTGGGATCCTCCCGGATTCGTCTTTTTCAGGGGATCCTTCTCGTGCTGACGATCCTTCGGATTCTGGGGGAACTTATCAAATGGAAGGACCTCGGATGATCTCGAGGCCGTGGTGGGACTCCTGAAGAAAGGAGGGGGAGAGGATCAGGGCTCCTCTTCGATCCCGTATTCCCTCATCTTGGCATAGAGGGCCTTTCGGCTGATGCCGAGAATTCTCGCCGCGAGGCTCTTGTTCCCTTCCGCTTCGGAAAGGGCGCGCCGGATCTGGTCCTTTTCCCCTTCCTTCAGCGTCCGGGGCAGGGAAGGGAGCGGAGAAGATTCTGTGGAGGAAGGGAGATGGTGGAGAAGGGGAGCGATCATGTCTTTTTCGAGATCGAAGCGGTTCGGGGAGGTCGTTCCCTGGATCACCGCAACCTCGATCATGCGGTTCTTGAGTTCCCGGACATTGCCGGGCCAGGGGTAGCTCCTCAGGATTTCGCTTGCGGCAGGGGAGATGCCGATGGCGATTCCGGGGCTGTCGAAGGCCTCCGCGAGGAAGCGGCGTGCCAGGAGAAGAATGTCCTCCCCCCGTTCGCGAAGGGGGGGAACGTTGATGGGAAAGACATTCATGCGGTAATAGAGATCTTCCCGAAGGCGGCCCTGGTTGACGAGAAGAAGGGGGTCGATGTTGCTCGCTCCGATGATCCGGGCATAAAAGGAGAGCTCTTCCGTCCCGCCGACACGATAGAAGGTCCTGTTCTCCAGGACCCGGAGGAGGGCGATCTGAGTCGAAAGGTCCATGGTTCCGATTTCGTCGAGGAAGAGGGTCCCCTTTCCGGCGGTTGAAAGCCATCCGTCCTTTCGGGAAAGGGCGCTGGTGAAGGAGCCCTTTTCGTGGCCGAAGAGCTCCGAGTTGACCAGCTCCCGTGAGATCGCCCCCGTGTTCACCGCGATGAACGGCTCTTCGCGCCGGGGCGAGAGCTGGTGAATGGATCGGGCGACCAGCTCCTTGCCTGTTCCCGACTCACCGGTGATCAGGATCGGAATGGAGTGGGAGGCGGCCTTCCGGATGCGTTCGGCCAGTCTTTTGACGGCCGGACTCTCCCCGGCGAGGAGGGGAAGGGGGAGACCCTCTTCCGACCGGTTCGGCCTCTCCGGTCTGACGGGAGCCGAGGTCAGATCGCCAAGCAGGGTCAGAAGCTTCTTCTCGTCGATCGGTTTTTCGAGATAGTTGGCTGCCCCTTTCCGGATCGCCTCGACGGCCGTCTCCACCGTGGCATGGGCGGTCATGAGCACCACCGGCACCTGGGGGGCCAGGGCACGAAGGGGTTCGACCAGCTCGATGCCGGTCGTGTCGGGAAGCTTCAGATCCAGAAGAATCGCGGAACGGTGCGCCGGCAGAGGATCGGCCTTCAGAACCTCGAGGGCCTCCCGCCCGCTCCCCGCCTCGTAGACGACATATCCTTCGTGGGTCAGGAGAGTCCGGAGATAAAGGCGCGTGTTGGCGTAGTCGTCCACGATCAGGATGCGGCCCTGGGCCTTCATTTCAGGGACTTTTCCAGATTCGAGAACTCCTTCAGGGTTTTCTTCACCTGGGTGAGCTTCTGGAGGAGCAGGGCCCGCTCCTTGCGTAGCCTCGAGGCGTCCTGTGCATCCGCAAGAAGCCTCTGGGACGCCTCCTTCAACTCCGTCGGCGTTTTTTCCCCGTTGAGGGTTCTCAAAAGGTCTCGTCCTTCGTGGCGCTTCCCGGGGCCCAGATGAAGGTCGGCGAGGGCCCAGGCGAAGACGAGCCTGTCGCGGACGGCGGAAGACAGGTCTCCGAGGGACGATCGCTGCTTCAGAAGAGCCCGGGCGGCCCTGTAGTAGTGTTTCGTAAAGAGGTAGGACATCCCTGCGAAGTACTGGGCGTCGTGATGGCTGATCTCTGCGATGGCAAAGGGAGGAAGAATGACGACGGGAGGAGGGCAGGAAGGAGGAGTCCGGACCGGTGGAAGCGACTGGCAGGCCACCACCGGAAGAAGCAGAAGGAAGAGCGCATGCCGGAACAGGGACTTTGTGCGGACGCTATTCATGGGATCCCTCCTCGTATAAAAGGGGGAGGGAGACGATGAAGATCGTTCCTTTCGGAGCGTTCCGGGCTATCTCGATCGACCCTCCCATGGTGACGACAATTCCTTTTGTGACGGCGAGCCCCAGTCCAAGGCCTTCCTTTGTCCGGATGTCGAAGGGGGCCACCTGATAAAACTTGTCGAAAAGAAAGGGAATGTTCTCCGGGGGAATTCCGATGCCGGTGTCGGCGATCTCGAAGCGGAGCGTCCTCAGCTCCCGGGTGACCGAAAATCGGACCTTTTCCCCCTCCTGCGTAAATTTAAACGCATTTCCCAAAAGGTTGTCCAGAACCTGGGCCAGTTTGTTGGCATCGGTCCGGATGACCTCCGGAAGCTCCCCGTCGATATGGGCCTCGAAGCCTCTTCCCGATCCTTCGGCGGCCAGGCGATACCGTTCGATGATGCGCCCCAGAAAAGTCCGGAGCTCCAGCGGCTGGAGATCGATCCGCATCTGTCCCGCCTCGATTCGGCCCAGATCCAGGAGCTGGTTGACGAGATCGACGAGATGGTCGATCTCCTCCCCCACGACGGTCAGGCTTTTTTGCTGTTCCTCGTTCAGAGGGCCCAGGGCCTGCCGTTTGAGCATCGCGATGAATCCGCGGATGCTGGTGAGCGGGGTCCGAAGTTCATGGGAGGCCACCGTGACGAATTCGGATTTTTTTCGGGAGAGTTCGCCCAGGCGATGGGCCATTTCGTTCAGGGCGCGTGCGAGATCTCCCATTTCATCGGTGTTGTCGAGGGTCACGGGGTTGTGAAAGGCTCCCTGGGAGATGCGGCGCGTTCCGGCAATGAGGGCATTGATCGGAACGAGGACCATCCGGGAGAAGGAGACCAGAAGAAGAAGCACGAGGAGCGACCCGATCGCGGTCATCTCGATGCTGACCGTCGTCATCTGCTCTTCCCGGGCCGTCGTCTCGGCGATCCGTCTCTCGAGCGTCCGCTGGTACCCATCCTTGAGATCCCTCAAGAGTCCGGCCATGTAAATAAGAAGGGGGCCGGTGGAGCCTCTGCTGATGGCGATGGCCAGCGATCGGTTGCCGTGGGCCAATGCGTTTCGTTCCTTCCCGATGGCATCAAGAAGTCCGACCTCTGCCGCCTGGGTTCCGCGTACGAGGTTGGCGGTGGCGGCATCCGGCTGGGGAAGGGACTTCAGAAGGGCCAGGAGAAGTGGAAGCTCCGTTTCGACAGGAGAGGGCGACTGGGGGGGAAGGGGAACGAAGAGAATATACCGCTTGTCCTCCGCCAGGATGACCCCCACCCGGTTCTGGATCTGTGAAATCATCAGGAGGCCGGAAACGGACTGGTTCTTGATTTCGAGAAATATCCGGTGGAGAGCGTAAAGGCTGGTGATGGCATAAAGGTTCGAGGAGAGGATGATCCCCAGAAGAACGGCCGAAAAGAGAAAGATTTTGGCTCGAAGGCGCAACCCCCGAGTGCGTTGGCTCAATCAGGCCCCCTGCGTCACCTTGTGTTGTGTCGTCGGAAGAGTCGCCTTCCGGAGAGATGCAACAGCATCAGGGGCATTCTAGAACAAACAAAGGATTTTAACCAGAAGGCTCCGGAGAGGGGAGACCCCTCTCCGAGATCATGGATGATCAGAAGCGGTTCAGGATGTAGCGTTTGGGATTGACCGGGCTCCGGTTGACCATAATCTGATAGTGAAGATGGGGGCCGGTTGAAAGTCCGGAATTCCCCAGGTATCCGATGACGTCCCCCCGTTTGACATGTTCTCCCTCGTAAACGGCCACCTTTTCAAGGTGTCCGTACAGGGTGGAGATGGTTCCCGTATGATCGATGACGACCGTCTTCCCGAAGCCCTGATCCCAGCCCGCCAGGGAGACGGTCCCGGATGCGGTGGCGATGATCGGTGTTCCCATCGCTCCCGCAATGTCGACTCCCGGATGAAAGTCCCGGCCCAGTCCGAACGGCGAGGTCCGCCATCCGAACCGTGAGGTCACGACCCCATGGGCTGGCCAGATGCTCGGCGTGAAGGCCCATTCAGTCTGTCGATCCTGAATGACATGCTTGAGACCCGCGAGGGATTCCTCCTGATTGAGGACTCCGTGTTCAATGTCCCCGATCTGTCGGTCCATTTCGGTCATGAGGTCGTCCATTCCCCGACGGCCCTTCTGAATGAGGACCGACGGAGCCACGGAGTGTTCCGGCCCCCCGAGGCCCAGCACGACGTTCGAGCTGTTCGATTCGGTGGTGTTCATGATCAGCCGGACCTTGCGCTCGAGTTTTG
The DNA here is from genome assembly GCA_021820445.1 of Nitrospirota bacterium. GTDB lineage: Bacteria > Nitrospirota > Leptospirillia > Leptospirillales > Leptospirillaceae > UBA4572. The sequence goes on from JAKADN010000011.1 coordinate 27,846, forward strand.
CCACGTCGACCATCGTGGAGTGAATGTCCTGGAGCCTCCGGTAGATTCGGACGATCTCCTCCTTCTGGAGCCGGCTCTGATGCTGGAGGGCGATCATCCGGGCTTCCTTTTCAAAAAGCAGGAAGGCGAGAACGGAAAAAACCCCCGCAAAGGCGATGAAGACGAGGCCGGCCACTCCACCCCACCGAATCCATCGGCCAGAAATTTCATAGCGGCGAATTCGGTCGTTCGGAGAGGGGACGACAAGAACTGTGAAGGTTTTTTCCCTGAGCGTCTTCGTGTCCATTTCACGTCCCTCCTGCCTGTCGGAAGAGAGTCCTTCCCAAATGTCCGCACCACCTGGATCGCGGATAATCCTCTGGATCACTCTGGTACGATTATGGCTCAAATCCAATAAATGTCAAGAGCCATTAGGGGGGTATATGGCGTGACGACAATCACGGTTTTTTTTAAATTATTATTAATAATATATTTTTAGTTTGTAATAAAAAAATATTATTGTAAAGTTTATAGCCTATTTTCATTCTTTGAGATCAGTCGGGCGATGTTGTCGCGATGGCGGACGAAAACAAAAATGGCCATGATGGCGAAGAGAGTCGTCCCCTCCGTGGGCAGGGGCGGGCGCCTGAGGGCGGGCAGGTGCCCCCAGAAAGCCGCCAGGAGAGGCATGAGTGCAAAGCTTCCCAACGAGGCGATGGAGGCGGTGCGGGACGCGAGAAAGAGGAGGAGCCAGGGGATGCAGACCAGCAGGCCGAAGAAGGGATCTATCCCGAGTGCCACGCCGAGCCCGGTCGCGACCCCCTTTCCGCCCTTCCCCCGGAGCCAGAAGGAAAAGATGTGTCCGAGGAAAACAAAAAGGCCGGCGAGAAAAGGGTCGAGGGGCCCCCCGAAAAGAAATCCGGTCCGGACCGCCAGAAAGCCCTTCCCCATGTCTCCCGCCAGGGTCAGGAGTCCCAGGATCTTCCCGCTCCGGTCCTTCCCGACCACACGCATGACATTGCTGAAGCCGATGTTCCCGCTTCCGGCCTTGCGGATGTCGACCCCCCGGATTCGGGCCAGAAGGAGGCCAGTCGGGATTGAGCCGAGAAGGTAGGCAAAGGCGACAAGGAGGGCCTCCTTCGTCATGGGGTGTCGTCCTGGCCCGTGACCCAGAGATACCAGAGAAGGTACTGAAGACCGGAGAGGATCGTCAGGACAATCGCGATCCAGAAGGTCAGAAGTCCGATCCAGTGGAAGTTCAGAAGGAAGTTCGACCCGGGAATGGCCATATGGCGGTTGTTGTCGAGAAGAAGGGCGATCGAGATCGTCTGGACGACCATTTTTGCCTTCCCGCTTTTTTCGGCCGGAATGATGATGCCCCGGGACGCCGCGACCGATCTGAGTCCCGAGACGGCGAATTCGCGGGCCACCACGATGATCGCCAGAATCGCAGGAAGAAGGCCATGGGCCACCAGGAGAAACAACACGGAGCTCACAAGGATCTTGTCGGCAACCGGATCAAGAAGTTTACCCATGGCGGTGACCATATTGTAGCGGCGGGCCACGAAGCCGTCCAGGATGTCTGTGAGGGAGGCCAGAAGGAAGAAAAAGGCCGCGAGGTGGCTCGGCCCCACCTTCGGAGAATGGTCGGCCATGATGACGGCCGGAATGAGGAGAAGCCGTCCGATGGTCAGGGCATTGGCGAGGTTCAGCATCGATGATCCTCTCCGGTCCCTTTCCCGGTTCTTTTTTGTGCGAAGAGCAGGGCATCCGAGACCTGTCTGACCGCTCCCGCTCCGCCCGGAGCCGTCGTGATCCAGTCCACGGCTCTCAGAACGGACCGATGGGAATCGGCGGGGGCAATGGAGAGTCCGGCCCTTCCGAGGAGAAGCATGTCCGTGACGTCGTCCCCCATGGCGGCGATAAGGGAGGAGTCGAGGGACCAGCGGGTCAGGAGGGTGTCCATCGCGGAGGACTTGTCCCGGACTCCCAGGATAAAGTCCCTGATGCCGAGGTCCGAGAGACGCCGTTCGGTGGCCGCTCCCGATCGGCCCGAGATGACCCCCACAAGGAAGCCGGACCGGAGAAGGAGGGCGATGCCGTGGCCGTCACGCACATGGAAGGATTTCATTTCGTCCGGGGGACCGAAGGAAAGCCGTCCGTCCGTGAGGACCCCGTCCACGTCGAGGATGAGCCCCCGTATGGCGGGAAGCCTGCGGAGAACGGGCAGGGGAATGCGGGCCATCAGGGAACCCCCGCCCGCAAGAGATCATGGAGATGAACGACTCCCAGGACGACGCTGTCCCCGTCGGTCACGACGACGCTGGTGATCTGACGGGACTCCATGAGGGTCAGAGCTTCCGAGGCCAGGGTCTCCGGGGGGAGGGTGGCCGGTGACCGCGTCATGATGGATCGGGCCGGAATGTCCAGAATGGGGGCCGCATTCGATCGGGATGACTCGAGGGTCCGGCGGAGGTCGCCGTCCGTCAGAACGCCGAGAAGACATCCTGCGCCATCGGTGACGGTTGTCATTCCCAGCTTCTTGGCGGTCATTTCGACGATGACATCCCGGAGAGGGGTGTCCGGAGAGACTGCGGGAAGACGGTCTCCCCCGTGCATGAGGGCGTCGATCCTGAGAAAGTATTGCCGACCCAGGGAGCCTCCCGGGTGAAGGGAGGCGAAGTCCCGGATGCCGAAGTTCCGCTCGGAGAGAACGACCATGGCCAGCGCATCGCCCATGGCGAGCATGGCTGTCGTGCTCGATGTGGGGGCGATGCCCAAGGGGCCGGCCTCCCGGGCGACCGCAGAGGAGAGGGTCCAGGCCGCTTTGCGTCCCATGGTGGAGTCGGGCTGGCCGAGAATGGCGATCATGGGGATCTCCATTCTTTCGAGGAGAGGCATGAGGGCCAGGATCTCTTCCGTTTCTCCGGATTTTGAAAAGGCCAGAAGGATATCCCTCGACTCCAGCATTCCGAGATCCCCGTGGAGGGCCTCCCCCGGATGGAGAAAAAAGGCCGGTGTGCCGGTCGAGGAGAATGTGGCGGAGACCTTCCGTGCGATATGACCCGATTTTCCTATTCCGGTGACGGCCAGCTTCCCGGGGTTCGAAAGGATCGCCTCCACCGCCCGGGCGAAGGTCCCGTCAAGAGAGTCTCCCAGGGAGCGGACAGCCTGGGCCTCCTCCTCGAGGATGCGCCGTCCCCGTTCGAGTCGTTCGCGATCTTTTTCCGGGGAGGATCCACTCACGCGGGAGCTCCTCCCCCGGCGGAGAAGGCCGGGTCGCTTCCGACGCCGACCCGGAGTCGGTGGAGAGCCAGCGCCTCGCCCAGAAGATCCGGGAGATCCCCCAGGGGGATCATGTTCGGGCCATCGCTCGGCGCGTGGTCGGGATCGGGATGGGTTTCGAGGAAGAGACCGTCGCAACCGGCCGCCATGGCGGCCCGGACAAGAAGAGGAACGAAGATGCGGTCTCCGCCGGAGCGATCCCCCGCTCCTCCCGGGCTTTGGACGGAGTGGGTGCCGTCGAATATCACGGGATAACCTGTGCGGGCCATGATCGCGAGCGACCGGAAGTCCACGACGAGGTTGTGATAGCCGAATGTGGCGCCCCGTTCGCAGAGCAGGATCCGGTCGTTTCCCGTCCCGGCGATTTTGGCCGCGGCGGGCCCCATGTCCTCGGGGGCCAGGAACTGGCCCTTTTTCAGGTGAACGGGTTTGCCGGTCCTTCCCGCCGCCACGAGAAGATCGGTCTGGCGGCAGAGGAAGGCGGGAATCTGGAGAACGTCGAGGACCTGTGCCGCGTCCGGGACCTCCACCGATTCGTGGATGTCCGAAAGGACGGGAAGGGCATATCGCCGGCGAATGTCCTCGAGAATGGTCAGACCCTCGATGCGCCCGATTCCCCTGAAGCTCCGGTGGGAGGTCCGGTTTGCCTTGTCGTATGAGGCCTTGAAGATGACTGAGAGAGCCATGGAGTCCCGTATTTCAGCGATCCTGTGGGCCACTTCGAGGGCATGGGTCCGCGATTCGAGCACACAGGGCCCCAGGATGAATGCCGGAGGCTGGCCCTCCCCTATCTTGAAAGGGGGAGAGGCGATATCCCCGATCGGGACGGGGCCCGTACGGCGTCCGGGACTCATCGGGTCTCCCGTTCCATCCCGGCGCCTTCGGCGTGGCGAAGGGCGGCCTGGACAAATCCGCCAAAGAGGGGATGGGGGGCGAGGGGGCGGGAGCGAAATTCCGGATGGAACTGGGAGGCCACATAAAAGGGATGGGACGGGATTTCGACGACCTCCACAAGCTTTCTGTCGCCGTAGGTGCCGGAAATGTGAAGCCCTTCCTTTTTGATGCGGGGAACATAGTCCGCGTTGACCTCGAAACGGTGGCGGTGGCGCTCCTGAATGCGGGTGGCACCATAGAGTTCGGCCACCCTTGTTCCGGGGATGAGATCCACATCGTAGAGGCCGAGACGCATCGTTCCCCCCAGGTCTGGATTGGATCGCTGTTCCGGAAGGAGATCGATGACCGGATCGACGGGATGAGGGGAAAACTCCCGGCTGGTGGCCTCGGTGAGCCCGAGCTTCTGTCGGGCGAACTCGATCACGGCCAGCTGCATTCCGAGACAGATCCCCAGAAACGGAACCCCGTTTTCCCGGGCATGGGTGATGGCGCGGATTTTTCCGTCGATCCCCCGGGAGCCGAATCCCCCGGGAACCAGAATGCCTCCGAGATCCCTGAACAGGGCGGCGGGATCGGACGAGGCTTCGATGGCCTCCGCGTCCATCCATTCGAGCGAGACCCGGATGCCGTTCTGGAATCCCGCGTGGTTCAGCGCCTCGATGAGGCTCTTGTAGGAGTCCTTGAGGTTCAGATACTTGCCGACGATCCCGATGGTGACAGTCTTCTTGGCCCTCTGGATCCTCCCGACCATCGCTCTCCAGGGGGCGATCCTGGCCGGAGGAATCCGCATGTGGAGATGGCGCAGAAGATAGCGGTCGAGTTTCTGCCGGTAGAATTCGAGAGGGATCTGGTAGATGGAAGGCACGTCCGGAGCCGAGATCACCGCTTCGGAGTCGACGTCGCAGAAAAGGGCGATCTTGTTCTTGACCTCTTCGGGGATCTCTTCTTCCGCCCGGCAGAGGATGATGTTCGGGCTGATGCCGATCTCCCGGAGTTTGTGGACCGAATGCTGGGAGGGTTTGGTCTTGAGTTCGGAGGAGGCCCGGACATAGGGAACGAGGGTCAGGTGCACGAAGGCGACGTTGTGCTTTCCGACCTCCCTGGGAAACTGGCGGATCGTCTCCAGAAAGGGAAGGGACTCGATGTCTCCCACCGTTCCGCCGATCTCCACGAGAACGATGTCGGCTTCCTCTCCCCGCTCGAGGATCACCCGCTTGATTTCGTTGGTGATGTGGGGCACGACCTGGACCGTTCCTCCCAGAAAGTCTCCCCGGCGTTCCCGGGTGATGACGTCATAATAGATCCGGCCGGTTGTGTGGTTGTTCTTTTTCCCCATCGTGAGCGATGTGAAGCGCTCGTAGTGGCCGAGATCGAGGTCCGTTTCGGCGCCGTCGGAGGTTACGAACACCTCTCCGTGCTAGTAGGGGTTCATGGTTCCCGGGTCGACATTGATGTAGGGATCGAACTTCAGAAAGTCGACCTTGTAGCCGCGGCTTTCGAGGAGGCAACCCAGCGAGGCGGAGGCGATCCCTTTCCCCAGGGAGGAGACGACTCCTCCCGTCACAAAGATGAATTTCATAGCGAATTGCGCCGGGGTGTCCCCTCCGTTGGCGAAGGGGATCTGACGCGGGAAGTCCCGGCCCTCTCCTTTCGGTTTTGCGCCGTTATCCGATGGATCTTCGAACGGTTCTTACGAGGATCCGTTCGAAAATGTTTTTGCAAAGAGCGCAAGGTCTTCCGGTGTGTCGATCCGGAAGGAGGGGAAATCCGTCCGGGCGACATAGATGGCAAAGCCGTAATCCAGGGCCCTCAGCTGTTCGAGTTTCTCGAGCTCCTCGAGAGGGGAGACCGGAAGACGCGCGAATTCCAGCAGGGCCGCCTTTCGGAAGGCATAAATCCCGAGGTGCTGGTCCCAGCGGAGATCGGGGCGTTGCGGCCCGATCCCGTCCCGGTCCATGGGAATGGGGCTCCTTGAAAAATAAAGGGCCAGGTTCCTCTGGTTGCAGACGACCTTGACGATATTCGTATTCAGGATCTCGGCTGGGTCGGAAAGGGTCCGCCGCACGGTGGACATGGGAAGGCGATCGTCTCTAAGAAGGGGTTCGACGGCCTGGTCGATGATGCGGGGATCGCCCATGATCTCGTCGGCCTGGAGGTTGACGACGATCTGCGTGGAGAGTGTCCGGGCGACCTCTGCGACCCGATCCGATCCCGTATGGGCGCCGCTTGACGTCATGACGGCCTCGATGCCTTGAGCCTGGGCCTCCTTCAGGATCTCGGGAGAATCGGTCGCGATCAGGACCCGGTCCGTCACCTCGGATTTCTGGGCCATCCGGGCCACGTGGATGATGAGAGGGATCCCATTGACGCGGACGAGCGGCTTGCCGGGAAACCGTGTCGAGGCCATACGGGCGGGAATGACGACGACGACCTCCGCATCGGTCTCTCCGGTGGTCTGGGGTTCGGTGGGCATCGCCCCCGGGAAGGCCGCAAAAAAAGGATGGTCGAAGGGTTGGGCCATGGAGTTCTCCTTCAGAGCCGAACCCGGGGACGGAAGCCGGCCGGGCGGAAGACGCCTCGATTCGTTTCGAAAAGCGAGGAGAGGGTCAGCACTTCCCGGAGCTGTTCCCGACTGACGGTCGAGGTTCCGACCATGCCGACCACGATTCCGGCCGCCAGATTCGAGAGAACGGCCGCTTCGAGGAGGGAGGCTCCCGCCGCATGGGCGAGCGTCAGCGTGGCCATGACGGTGTCTCCGGCTCCGGTCACGTCGAAGACGTCCTGGGCGACGGCCGGGATGTGGGAGGCGTGGAGTGAATCTCCTCCTTCGAACAGGGTCATGCCGGCCTCTCCCCGGGTGATGAGGACGGCCTGGGAGGATGTCCGGTCGAGGAGGGCCTGTCCCGCCAGCAGCAGGGTGGCCTCGTCGGTGATCTCGATCCCCGCCGAGCGGGACGCCTCCAGGTGGTTGGGCGTCAGAAGCGTCGCTCCCCGGAAAAAGTCGATCGAGGCGACCTTCGGATCCACGAATACCGGGATCTCCCGATCGCGGGCCATGTCAATCATGGCTCGGACCATGGAGGGAACAAGCATTCCTTTGGCGTAGTCCGAAAAGATGACCCCCTGGACCGAATCGAGAGCGCGGGAAAAGAGCTCGAGCGACTCCTTCCGGGTTTCCTCCGGAATCTCGGAGCGGACTTCACGGTCGATGCGGAGAAGCTGCTGGTTGTGGGCCATGATCCGTGACTTGGTCGTCGTGGGGCGGCCCGGGACAAAGAGCAGCCCCGAGGTGTCGATTCCGATGCGCTCCATGTCCTCCCGGAGGCGGAGGCCCTCTCCGTCGTTACCGGCCACCGACAGGATGGAGACGGAGCCTCCGAGGCGGCTGATGTTGTGGGCCACGTTGGCCGCACCCCCCAGCCGGTAGGAGTCGCTTGTCACTCCGACGACCGCCACGGGGGCTTCGGGAGAGATCCGGTCGACCCGCCCCCAGATATAGTGGTCAAGCATGATATCCCCGACGACCAGGATCCGGGCCGACGAAAAATGATCCATCGTCTCGACCAGTCGGGAGAGAAGGACTTCGCTCATGAATTCTCCTGTCGCACGCCGTTCCCGCTCAGTGAATGATCTTCCCGAGGCGGGACAAACGGAGAGAGTCGCTGTTCTTGTTCCAGGACCAATAGATCAGGACGGCCCGGCCGACGATCTTCCGGCTTTTCACGAATCCCCAGAAGCGGGAGTCGTAGGAGTCGTCCCGGTTGTCTCCCATCACGAAATAAGAATGGGGAGGTACGACCGTTTCGAAGTTGTCCCGGGGCACCTGGTCCGTGACCGATGGGTCGAGAGTCTGGATATAGGGCTCCTTCTGGAGCTGGCCATTGACATAAAGCTGTTTTTTGACGATCCGGATGGTGTCTCCGGGAATCCCCACCACCCGCTTGATGAAGTCTTTGGTCTCGTCCTTTGGATACTTGAAGACGATGACGTCCCCCCTGTGGGGATGTCCCGTCCGGAACAGATAGCGGTCATGAAACGGGTTCTTGACGCCGTAGGCCAGCTTGGACACGAGGATCTGGTCTCCCACGAGGAGGGTCGGAATCATCGAACCCGAAGGGATCCGGAAGGCCTGAACGATGAAAAGCTTGAGGACGGCGGCGATGACGAAGGCTGTCAGAAGCCCTTCGGTGAGCTCTCTCACGAGCCCTTTTTTCTTCGGGGAGATCGCGTCCTTGGTGATATTTGGCTCGTCGGGGGAGGGGGTCACTTTTCCCTGCTTCCTTCCGAAACCCGAAGAACGGCCATGAAGGCCTCCTGGGGAACTTCGACGCGGCCGATCTGCTTCATCCGTTTCTTTCCTTCTTTCTGTTTTTCAAGGAGCTTTCGCTTTCGGGTAATGTCCCCGCCGTAGCATTTTGCCAGAACGTTCTTTCTCATGGCTCCGATCGTCTCGCGGGCGATGACCCGGGAGCCGATGGCCGCCTGGATGGCCACCTCGAACATCTGCCGGGGAATGACCTCCTTGAGCTTTTCCACGAGAAGCCGTCCCCTGGAATAGGACCTGTCTTTGTGGACGATGAAGGAAAGGGCGTCCACCCGTTCCCCCGAGACGAGGACGTCCACCTTCTCGAGTTCGGCGGGCCGATAGCCCAGCCATTCGTAGTCGAAGGAGGCGTAGCCCTTGGACAGGCTCTTCAGGCGGTCGTAGAAGTCCAGGACAACCTCGTTTAAGGGCAGTTCGTACTGGACCTGGACCCGGCGGGAGTCGAGGTAACGAAGGTCGCGCTGGATGCCCCGTCGCTCCTGGCAAAGGGTCATGACCGGACCGAGGTATTCGGTGGGCATGTAAAGAGAACCGAGAATGAAAGGTTCGAAGATCGTCTCGATCTTGTTGGGAGGCGGCATCTCGGCGGGATTCACCACCGTCACCTCCTCCCCGCCTTCGAGACGGACTTGGTAAACGACGGTAGGGGCGGTGCTGATGAGCGAGAGAGAGAATTCCCGTTCGAGCCGTTCCTGGACGATCTCCATGTGGAGAAGTCCAAGGAATCCGCACCGGAAACCGAAGCCCAGGGCGAGCGATGTCTCCATTTCGTAGGTGAAGGAGGCATCATTCATCCGAAGCTTGTCGAGGGCTTCCTTGAGGTCCTCGTACTGGTCCGAATCCGTTGGGAAAAGACCGCAGAAGACCATGGGCTTCGTTTCCTGGAATCCCGGGTAGGGCGCGACCTCGGTGTTGCCCTCGTCGGCCACCGTGTCGCCGATGCGGGTTTCCCGGACCGACTTGATGCCCGTGACGACGAAGCCGACCTCTCCGGCCGAGAGGGAGTCGAGCTCCACCCGCTTGGGGGTGAAGGCTCCGACCGAGAGGACCGGATAGTCCCTTCCCGTCGAGAGAAGCCGGATGGATTTCCCCGGAGAGAGGCGTCCGTCGAAGACGCGGACGAGAATGACCGCCCCGAGGTAGGCGTCGAACCAGGCGTCGAAAAGGAGCGCCCGAAGGGGCGCCTCCCGGGCGCCTGCCGGAGGCGGGACCTGATGAACGATGGCCTCGAGGACGTCTTCGATCCCGATCCCTTCCTTGGCCGAGATGAGGATGGCTCCCGACGCATCGAGGCCCACGGCCTCCTCGATCTGTTCGCGCGTCCTCGGGAGATCGGCCCCGGGGAGATCGATCTTGTTGATGACGGGAATCATGTGGACGTTGTTTTCAAGGGCCAGATAGGCGTTGGCGATGGTCTGGGCCTCGACGCCCTGCGAGGCGTCGACCACGAGAAGGGCGCCTTCGCAGGCGGCCAGCGACCGGGAGACCTCATAGGTGAAATCGACATGTCCCGGCGTGTCGATCAGGTTGAGAAGATAGTCCTTCCCGTCCTTGGCCCTGTAGTTGAGGCGGACGTTGTGGGCCTTGATGGTGATGCCGCGTTCACGCTCGAGGTCCATCGCGTCGAGGATCTGTTCCCGGGATTCCCTCTTCGTGACAGCCCCTGTCAGGTCGAGCAGACGGTCGGCCAAGGTGGATTTCCCGTGGTCGATATGGGCAATGATGCAGAAGTTGCGGATTCGCTCGATCGGATAGTCCAAAAACTACAGTCCTTCTGTCTGGGTAAAGTCCGGACCCAGGAGTCCATGTCAACAGTGAAGGAGACGGACGGGCGAATCTGAGAAGCCCGCGCTCCGGGGGAGGACGATGTCGGATTTTTATGGAAAATTAAAAAGCCGTCTAGTCCTTCCTATACTAACAGAGGGCCCCGGACGGTTCAAGAAAACAGGAGTCCGGACTCTTTTTCGCGCGCCTGAAAGAGAAGGGCTGCTCGAAAAAGGTCCGGAGAAGGAAAAAAAAGGGAGAAGGGACTTCTCCCTTTTTAGATCAGGAATCCTTGCGCTTCATGGGGCAGGTATTGATCCCCAGAAGGGCATACAGCGCGCAGAAACCGATAACGCCTGTCGCGAGAGGCAACAGGCCGATCCAGCCCCATGGAGTCTTTGGCCCCACATAGACGAGCGAGATGAGGACAAGCCCCAACAGAATCCGAACCGCACGATCGATTGCCCCTTCATTCACCTTCATTTGATCCTCCTTGGAATCCGGGACGTTTCTGACGTTGCCCGATGGTCGCCATCCGGTCCGTTTCCCAAAGGGCCCGGACGACGACCCGTCTTTCGATTTGATTATACTCCTGTCCGGGTGTCGTGCAACGGAAGGACAGGGTCAGTGTGCGGTTGAGGAGGGACAGATGTCGGAGAGAACGCATCTCTGGCAGAGCGGAGACTTGGCCAGGCAGACGTAACGTCCGTGGAGGAGGAGTCGCGAGGCGGTGGAAGCCCACCGTTCCGGGGGAAGCATCTTCGCGAGGGTCTGCTCGATGATCTCGGGATCATTCGAACGGCTCCATCCCAGTCTCCGGCAGACGCGGCCCACATGGGTGTCGACGAAAATCGCCGGTTTGTGGAAGGCATTGGCCAGGACCACGCTGGCCGTTTTTCGTCCGACACCGGGAAGGGTCACGAGGTCTTCGAGGGTGTCGGGGACCCTTCCGCCGAAGTTCTGAAGGAGGGCCTGGGCGAGATCCCGGATGTGACCCGCTTTCCGGCGAAAGAACCCGGTCGGTCTCAGGATCTCCTCCAGGTCGGAGGGCGCGGCGTTCGCGAGTGACCGTGGGTCGGGATAGCGTCCAAAGAGGGCGGGAGTGACCCGGTTGACGGTTTTGTCGGTGGTTTGCGCCGACAGGACTGTCGCCACGAGAAGCTCGAAGGGGTTCCGATAGTCGAGTTCCATGTCAGGATTCGGAATGGAGCCTTCAAGCCTTTTCAGGACCTCCCCGACCGGGGCCGGGGAAGTCACGGGATGTCATCCCATGGATGGCGGTCCTGGCCGGATTCGAAGAGCTCGACCATGGTCAGTACCCATTCGGCGTGGCTCCAGGTGAGGGGGGAGGCGGACAGAGGGGCCATCGTTTCCGGATGGTACTGCTCCGCCAGCATCCCTGTCTTCCCCGCCCGGGCGACCACCCAGTCGAGGAGGGTGCGGATCCGGTCGGAGTGG
>JAKADN010000073.1 GCA_021820445.1 Nitrospirota bacterium
CGTAAGCTGGATGTGGCGATCATTGATACGGCGGGAAGGCTTCAGAACAAGCACAACCTGATGGCCGAACTTCAGAAAATCGGATCGGTCATCCGGAAGGATGATCCGGAGACCCCGGTCGAAATCCTTCTCGTCCTGGATGCGACGATCGGACAGAATGCCCTTTCCCAGCTCGAGGAATTTAGGAAAATCACCCCCGTCAGCGGACTGATCCTCACAAAGCTCGACGGCACATCAAAAGGAGGCGTCGTCGTCGCCCTTGCACAAAAGCATCACCTGCCCGTCCGGTTCATCGGGGTCGGCGAAAAGGCCTCCGACCTCCTCCCCTTCGATCCGGTTATGTTCGTCCGGTCAATTCTGAGACGGGAGTGACCGCTGCTAATCCACCTCCCGGAAGACAAACCGGTAAACCACCCAGACTAGCAGTCCGACCAGAAGAGAAACCCCTCCTGCCAGAACACCCTTCGGTCCAGTGGACATCATGAAAAAGAAGAAGACAGCAACGGCCAACCCCCCGAGAAAGTACCTCAAAAGGCCAAACCATTCCTCACGCTTCATTGGAACATTCTCATCCGGTTGATCGTCCGGATCAGGGGAAGGAGACTGATCCCTTCCATGATTTCCTTCCATCAGAAACTCCTTTGGGAACAGACAAATTGACCAGAAGCCAACCGGTCAGCCCTTCCCTCTCCATGCTACACTGATACAGAGGGCTCTAAGGCCCTGGTTGAGCCAAAAGCATGCACCCGTTCTATTATTATAAGAGACGCGCAAGCCCACAACAATATCGGGATCATTCCTCCCGGGAGTCACCTCTTTGAACAACGAACAGAGCTTTCCCCGGCACCTCGAGGAAAAGCTTCGTTTCCTCCCTGATTCCCCTGGCGTCTATCTGATGAAAGGAGAGGAGGACGAAGTCCTTTATGTCGGGAAATCCAAGTGTCTGAAGGACAGGGTCAGGTCCTACTTCCAGAAAACACGCCCAGCCTCCCCCCGCATCCGGAAAATGACCGAGCGGGTCACGAACATTGATACACTCGTCACCCGAAGCGAACTCGACGCCCTGATCCTTGAGAACACCCTGATCAAAAAATACCGTCCCCGCTTCAATGTTCTTTTTCGTGACGACAAGACTTACCCCTATCTTCGTTTTTCCTGGTCCGAAACCTATCCCCGTCTTACCGTAACCCGTCGGGTCCGACCGGGGACCGATCTTTATTTCGGTCCGTATGCGAATCCCGGGGCTCTCAGGGACACTCTTCGATTGATCGCGAAGCTCTTTCCGCTGGCAACGTGTACCCTCGATCTCGGAAAAACGATCGAAAGGCCTTGCATTGAATACCAGATCCACCGCTGCCTTGGCCCCTGCGCCGGCCTTGTCTCCCCCGAGGAGTACCGGAAAATGGCGGAGGGAGTCCGTCTTTTCCTCGAAGGAAAAAACCGGGATCTGGAAGATCATCTTCATGCGGAAATGGCCCGTTTCGCCCAGTCTCTCGAATTCGAAAAGGCGGCACAGGTCCGCCGGCAGATCGAAAGCATCCACACGGTTCTCGAGCGGCAAACGGTGGAATTTTCAATACGCCACCCTGTCGATGCGGTCGCCCTGGTCTGTGATGGCCCCTGGGTCCAGATCCAGCTCCTTTCGATCAGAAACGGCAGGATTTCGGGAAGACGGGAAGCCCATCTCCGAAATCCCGACGGAGAGGCACCGGAAGATTTGCTCCTGGCTTTTCTGGAGCAGCATTACTCCCCCGAGACCGTGGTTCTCCCACAGGAGATCCTTCTCTCGCATGCCCTGCCTCATACGGCCCTTATGTCCCTCGAATGGATGACCGAAAAGAGAGGAGAGCGCGTATCACTGCTCCATCCAAAGCGGGGAGAAAGGAAAATCGTGCTGGAACTTGCCATCGACAATGCGCGGGAGGCGCTTCGAGAACGGGTCAAGAGTCAGGATGACCGGCAAAGGACCCTCGAGGAGGTGCGGGAACTCCTCTCGCTCCCGGCCGCTCCCCGATCCATCGGCTGCGTTGACATCTCGAATACGGGGGATGCCTTTCCTGTCGCCTCTCTTGTCGTCTTCGTCGACGGCCTTCCCGAAAAATCCCTTTACCGCCGATTCAGGATCCGTTACGGGAAGGGACAGGACGACTTCAGAATGCTGGCCGAGGTTCTGGAACGCCAGTTCCACGACCATCCCCTTCCGGACCTCCTGCTGATCGATGGAGGACGACCCCAGCTCAGGGCCTCACTGGAGGCGTTGAAAAACATGGGAAAGCCCCCCTCACCCTTCCAGGTCGTGGGCCTCGCGAAGGAACGCACCCGGACAGGCCATCTGGAAAGAATCGTGGCCGAGGAGCTTCCCGAGCCGCTCCTCCTTCCGCCCCACAGGGCGGCCACCCATCTTCTCCTTCGAATCCGCGACGAAGCCCACCGCTTCGCAATCACTTACCACAGGAAGGTTCGGGAGGAGGCCATGACACAGTCGCGACTCCTCGAGATCCCCGGAATCGGACCCTCCAGGGAGAGACAGCTGATCCAGACCTTCGGCTCGATCGCATCGCTCAGGTCTGCCGCTCCGGAAGAAATCGCCCGAAAATGTTCCATACCGGCGACTCTTGCCGGTAAGATCCTCGAAGCCTTGAACGGAGCCGTTTCGGATGGCGGGGAGATCTCCTGATGCTCCAGCCGATCATCATCATGCTTGTCGGGCTCATCTGGGTTTCAGCCTCGCTTTTCTTTCGCCGGGAGATCGACCCCATCAATGCCCAGTTTCCCCTGATGTCCACCCTTGTCATCCTTCTCTTTCTTCTCATGCACGCGGCGGTTTTGGCCGGGATCGGTAAGAATCTCGGTCGTCCCTATCAATCCGGGAAGAAGAAACGGGGACCCAAAGGAATTCCTCCCCCCTCTCTTCCCTTTGTCGGGACATGGACCTTCATCGCCCTCGCGACGATCGGATCCGGACTTTTTTTTCGAACGTCCGTCCCGACTCTTGCGGTGACTCTCTGGATTCTCGGAGGGGTCACCCTTCTCTCCGCCCTCTGTTTTCTCTTGATTCCCTCCCAGGTCCATTCGGAAAACTCCGATGGGGATATCGTCTTCAAGCCGAACCCGGTCCAGATGGCTCCCAAGGCTATCTATTTCTGGAGCTCCGCGATCGTTTACGGGGGATTTTTCCTGATTTCGGGGGCCGTGCTGAAGTCTTCGGCAACCATCGGATCGATGATCAGCCTGGGGACGGGAGCCGGATGGCTTTTGGGGGCCATGATCCTCTCCCTTGTCGCTCTCTTTCGCATGGGGCTCGAAGACCAAGCGAACGCCGTATCAAAAACAAGGCTTCTGGTTCCGGGAGAGGACTTCAAACAGATTGCAGGGAACCCGGGAATCAAAGGAGAGCTGTCTCAAATTTTCTATCAGATCGCCTCCGCCCAGAAAACGGTCGGCGCTGTTCCCAACGGGATCCTTCTAACAGGCCCTTCCTCTCTCGGGCGCACCATCTTCGCCCGAGCACTCGCCGGCGAATACAAGCGTCCTCTTTACAATTTCTCCCTGGAACCCCTCCTTTCGATCGATGGATCTGCCCTGGACAACTACTGGAAGGGTTTCCTCTTCAAGATCAAGCCCTTCAATCCCCTTGTCATCCACATCGAAAACTATGGAAAAGTCATTGCAGCGGCCGCCCAGACCAATCCGCAGGGACTCCACAACATCCAGATTTTTCTGGGGAGACTCTCTCGCAACCGGACCCATCTCCTCATCGCCTCGGCGGAAAACGCCGACGATGTTCCGAAACAGTTCTCCTCTCCCCCCTTCATCCACTGGATTCTCACGATTCCCTTGCCGGACGTAGAGATGAGAAGATCCCTCCTGGGCCGATTTCTTCTTGAGGAATCAAGAAAGAACGAGATTCTGCCAGGGAACGTCCCCCTGCTCACTCCCGACATGATCGAGGGGTTTGACCTGGGAAAGCTGGCCACCCTCATGGAAGGGTTCGCGCCGGAAGACATCCGGGATGTCGTCATTCACAGCAGCGACTATGCGCGGAAGCTGCGCCGTTCGCTTCGGCAGCTTGACATCGATGTCTCCATCCGTCGCAAGGCCCAGAACTGGAAAGATCCGACGGCCGGACCGATGGAGGTGATCCGGTCGAGACTGACCGATCAGACGATGGGACCGATTCTCGTCAACCGGGCCAACGAACTCTTTTCCAATCGGCAGAAAAAGTCCCACGAATCGATTCTGATCATCGGAAGAAACCGGCCGATCCGCCGCATGATCGCCGAAAAGCTGGCCCAGCAGGCGGGAGTCTCCTTCATGATGATTCCCGATGACAAAAAGCTTGACGGAACGGAGTTCAGGAGCCTGCTTCTTAAAAGTCGAAAAAACCGGCCTTCGATGATCTTCGTGGATCCTCTCGAGGAGCTGTTTCCAAAGGTTCAGCTTTCAAACTACGGTTATCATGGAGAAATTTACAACCAGAAGGTGATGGAGCTTGCCCAGGCCAATGAGGACAAGAGTATCTGGCTGATCGCCGGGGCCGAAGACATCAACAAGATCGATCCCTTTATCGCTCGCCGCTTCTCCTCTCTCCTGGACCTGGCAGAACTTGGTCGATCCCTCTTCTCTGAGCTCGAAGAGTTTTCCCTTGGCCAGATCCTCGAAGGAGTTCCCGCCGAAAAGATCGATTTTTCCGAATTCGACCAACCCAAGCAAAATTCCCAGGAGGCACTCCACGCCGAAGAAGACCAACAGGAGAAGGGGTCTTTTCTGATGGCTCCGCCCGAAACTGAACCTCTTCCGGGATTTCCGGGACGTCCCGAGCTTCAGGAGGAAATCCGGTCCATTCTCGATGCCGCAGCGTACAATGTCAAAAAAGGGGGATCGGCTGTGATGGGGGCGTTCCTATTCGCCGGACCGCGGGGAACCGGAAAACGGGAGGCGGCACAGGCCATCGCTCACCATCTTGATCCCGGCAAAGGGCGGCTTGTGGTTCGTGACATGGGGCTATACGCGGATCGTCTGTTTGCCAGCATGCTTCTCCAGCGCCCCCTTGGATCGACAAAGTCCAGCCCGTTACCGGAAGGAATCCGCACCCTTCTTGAGGAGCGTCCGGACGCGGTGATTTACCTCGACAACATCGAACAGGCCCATCCGTCGGCTTGGGATTTTCTTCCGGACTACCTGAGAATGGGGGTCATCAACTCCGGAGGAAAACCGCTTTCCGTTCCCAGAAGCACTCTCATTCTCGCAACGTCCCTTTTTTCCGGAGACGACATGGAGATCGCGCGCCGCGGGAATCGGGCGGAGCTGATTCTTGACACCCTTTCCCAAAGGAATAGGAGGCTGGCTTTTCTCCCGATCTTCAGCCGGGAAATCCTTGAGACATTGGATTTGATCGTTCCGTTCCCCGCCTACACCGATTCGGACATCACGGATATGGCCCGCCGGACGATCTACGACACGCTGTCCCGTTTTCTCGAAAAACACCCTTTCAAGGGGACGATCGAGGTCGACCCTGAAACGCCCTCTTTCATCACCTATCAGGTCGATCCGTCCACGATCACCGCCTCCGAACTGACACGGAAGATTCAGTCCATGCTTCTGCCCGTCCTGAAGAACCTCGAGATCCAGGTACCCTCTCTGACCTCCTCCAGCGCGCTCAAGGTCGGAATCCAGGACAACCGCCTCGAACTCCTCGAGGGAACTCCTGTTGCGGCGGCGACACCGTCTCCTCCGGAAACCTCCTGACCTCAGTTTCTCTGCCTGAAATACCCCCAGAAGCACCCTCCCAGAAGAAGGACTCCCAGAAGGGAAAGAACTTCCCCCGGAAGAAGAACGTCTGAAAATCGGAGAACCAAAACCGCGGAGAGACAAAACAGACCCAGGAGCTGTCCTTCCCTTTCGATTCCCGCCCCGGCCAGAAGGAGGGCTCCCCCGACGAAAATCGCCATTGATCCCGAGACGAGCGTGTTTTGGAGAACGAGGGCGAGAAGCAGGAAAATTCCCCCTGAGAAAAAAAGAACCGGAATCTTTCGGGCGATTGTTTCCTGCATTCGAAGCCAGAAGAGTGGAAACAGTCCGAGCCCGGCGCCCAGGACTCCATGGGCGGCAATCATCGAAAAAGGAATCGGATCGACGGTCGGTCGGGCGAGAACACCCCCAAGGAGGATCCCCATGACGGCCGCAGCGCTGAGAAAGATCCAATAGAGGAATCTCCACGATCCGGACACTAGCATGACCCCGGCCATCAGGATGCCTGCCGTCACCATCAGACCACCCTCCTCCGGAAGAGCGGAGCGAGGGTGAAGGAGAAATCCCGCAATCAGAACCAGATCGCCGGTTGCAACAAAGAGGGCCGACATGCGAAAGAGGGAGGAGTCCCGTCCGAACCTGACGAGAAGAAGCGGAATAAGGGTCCCCACAACCAGGCTATGAAGAACGGCAAGCAAAGGAAACTCGAAGAGGGGTGTCGAAAGGGAGGGGCGGGTCAGGGCGAAAAGAATGCCGGAAAAAAGGAGATTTCCCAAAGCAAAAAAACGGAGAAAAAGCCGATACCCGTTTGTTGCGGCAATTGTCAAAGGGAGAGAAACCTCCTAGAATGAAGAATCTTCGAGCGAGAGTGGCGAAATGGCAGACGCACCAGACTTAGGATCTGGCGGGGAAACCCGTGGGGGTTCAAGTCCCCCCTCTCGCACCACACCTTTCCACCAGCTTCAAGCCAGTATTGTCCGTTTTTTCATGGAACTCGCTTTGTCGCTTTTTCTCCGGGGCTCCCTTCCACACTGCTCCCCGAATTTACTCCTGCATCATTTTGAGTCCATTCCCTCCCAACCGGAATGCCCCCCCTTGTTGGGAAGACCGGCTGAACGGAGACATCCTGGCATTTGGCCGGCCAAGCCTCAAAAATGGAAAACACTTGAGTCGTTCAGGGCCGGCCATCATCCAGATCCGAGAGGTCATTGCGCAAAGGGATGCCGCTTGTCCAGACCATACTTTTGCATTTTCCGCCATAACGTGATCCGGCTCATCGAGAGGGTCTTTGCAGTCTCGGTAATGCGGCCCTGATTGTCGGCAAGGGCTTTTTGGATCATCTTCCTCTCGACTGAGGAGAGGGTCGCCCTCATGGGTTCGAACTCCGGTTCCGGCAAAGCGGTTTTTTCACCTTCGTCCGGAATAGAAGAACTCTGAGAAAGAATTTTCAGGACAGGTTCCGGGAGATTGGATTCCGTGATTGTCGGGTCCGAAGAAAGGGCCAGGCAGAGATCAACGAGATGCTTGAGTTCGCGAATGTTACCCGGATAAGGATAGCTTGCGAAACGGTCGATGGCCGAATCCTCGAATTCGGGAACCGGTCCGCCATACTTCTCTCCCCATGCCATTCTAAAGGACCTTATCAAAAGGGGGATCTCCTCTTTTCTGGCCCTGAGGGGCGGAATGTCCACAGTCATTCCACGAAGTCTGTAATAAAGATCCTCCCGAAGCCGTCCTTCCTTGAGAAGCCTGACCGGGTCCACATTGGTGGCGGCCAGGATTCGGACATCGACCAACGTTCTCTGATTTTTGCCGATATGCTCGATGATTCCCGTCTCGAGAAACCGAAGAAGCTTTGCCTGGACCGGGAGGGGGATGTTCTCGAGTTCGTCGAGGAAAAGGGTCCCCTTGTCGGCCTGAAGGAGCTTTCCGGTATAGTCGGCGGTTGCCCCTGTGAAAGATCCACGGGCATGACCAAAAAGGGAGTCGTCGACGAGGGTTTCTGGAACAACAGAAAGATCCAGAACAACGAAGGGCCGATCCTTTCGTGGACTCAAGTGGTGGATCCTGTGTGCCAGAACCTCTTTCCCTGTCCCAGTCTCTCCGACAAGCAGAACGGGAATCGTGGTCCGGGCAATCCGCGAAAGGGTGGAGGGAAAGGAGGTCTCGCATGCCCCGCCCGCCTCGAAAAGACTGGCCTCAAGATCCGTATCGTTATCGGCGGATTCTTCAAGAATTCCGGTTTCCCGGGGAACGACCATCTTGAGAAGTCCGACAGTGGTTCCTTTCGAATCACGCAGAATGGTATTCCGGACCTGGCAGGAATCCAGTCGTTCCTCAAGGCAGAGTGATCCGAAGGGACTTCCATTTTCTGCGGGAGAAATCATCTCCCCGGCATTGAGGCAACGGGCCGAACACACCCGGTCTTTGAGGACATGGGCACAGAGCTTTCCCACGACAGTTCCTTCACCCTCAAACAGAGACTTCCTGACGGGGCGCGAAATCCACTGGATTCGATAGTCGTTTCCGATCAGCAGAAAGGAAGAATTGGTCTGTTCGGCAATGCGGTGGGACAAGATACGGTAGAGGTTGTTCTGGGAATTCCGCTGTAAAGGCAATGTTCTCCCCTTTGTGAGGCCCGCAAATAGCAAGGCAAATCAAAACCCTCAAGACCAAGGTGAGTGAGGAGCCGGCATCCGCCCCGAACGAGGTTCGGCGGCGAACGCAGGGGGAAGCGGCTCATCTTGCCGGAGAAATCCCTCCGAAGTCCTGTTCGTCCATATACCTACCAAATCCCAAGGATAAAATCCAATCCTCTCCCCTTTTCCTCTTAATCCCTTCAGGAACACACAATCTTCCTCTTTACTTTCAACACCCAGTTCCGGAAACGTGTTCCCGCTCGTTCCGGAGAATCAACACCCTTCCGCATCGTCAGGAAACAGGAGGTCGGCCTGCGTCCGATTCCAGGATCGCCCCCATTCGAGGACATCTTCCGACTGGGAGCCTCAATGGGACGGAATGAAGGGGGCCAGCCTCCGGTTGTCGTCCCGAAACAACCCGTTTCCAATTTATTGGGAACCCCAACGCATCATAAGGAGGCCAATCTCATCGCTCGTGGCATACAAAACATTGAAATTTAAAGATAAACACCAATGAAAAGATGATGGCACACGGATTGCGATATGTGAAGGCGCGGAGGCCTGGCCAAACTCTGGCATTGGGATTGGGAAGCGGATGCCGGGAAGAGGTTCGGCTAACGACAATTGAAATGCACCAGAAAGGAAAACTGCTTGGTAAAGGGAGGAATGTGATGGCACCAGGGAAAGGGAAAGAGATTCCAAGCGGAACCGCGGCAAAAACGGCCATCATCTCGTCGGTGTTCTGGCTCGCGATGGGAACCACGCTCGGATTCGTCACATCGCTCAAGCTGGCGTATCCGGACGTGTTGAACGGGACCCCGTATCTTAATTTCGGGCACATCCGGCCCGTCCATGTGATGACCGTGATCTATGCGTGGATTTCCATGGCCTTCGGGGCCGCCATGTACTACATGACCCCCGTTCTCTGCGGAACGAAGCTCTGGAGCGAACGGCTCGGGGTCATGAACATCTGGCTCTGGAACCTCGGCATTACTGTCGCCGATATCTCCATTGATCTGGGAATGACCTCCGGCCGCGAATATTCCGATTTCATCTGGCCGGTGGACGTCTATGTGATCCTCTTTGTCCTCGTCCCCCTGGCCGTCAATGTCTGGATGACGGTCCTCAACCGGAGAGTGAAAGGCATCTATCCCACCACCTGGATCATGATGGCCTCGCTGCTTTATCTCGCGACCGTCTATTCCCTGAGCCAGTGCGTCGAGGTCTTCCACATCACAGGCCTCAACGAGGCCCTCGTGACGTGGTGGAACGCCCACAACCAGCTCGGGATCTGGGTGACGCCGGTTTCCATGTCCATTGCCATGTATATCATTCCAAAACTTACGGGCAATCCCCTTTACAGCCACAAGCTGGCCCATCTGACCTTCTGGGGGCTCTTCGCCTTCTACTCCACCCCCGGCGCGCACCACATGATGGGAGCTCCCGTTCCCGAGTGGCTCAAGTCTTTCGCCTCGGTCTCCGGCGTGCTGATCCTGGTTCCCGGAATGGCCTTCATCGCCAACGCCCTCCTCACCATGCAGGGCAAGTGGAAACTCTTCGTCGAAGTGCCGGCCCTTCGCTGGGCGATCACCGGAACCCTGATGGGCATCCCCTTGCTCTTCCAGGGGGGATTCCAGCAAACCCGGGCGATCAACTGGTACGTCCACGGAACCCACTGGATCGTGGCCCACGCCCATCTGGCCCTACTCGGTTTTTCCTCTTTCATCGAGATCGGCGCCATGTACTACGGCCTGGAACGGCTCCTGAAGCGGAAATTCAACCCGACCCTCGAGCTCTATCACTACTGGCTCATGACCATCGGGTTCATCATCTTCTGGACCTCGCTCACGGCGGCCGGCCTCATCCAGGCGGCGGCCA
>JAKADN010000074.1 GCA_021820445.1 Nitrospirota bacterium
CTCTTGTCTCGGCTCGGGGAAGAGGTCGCTAAAACGGAAGCAGTCTAACGGGGAAGGGGGGAAATTTCAATTCCCCAAAAGGGGGGAATTTTCATTCCTATTGACACCGTCCTGTACGGTCCCCGCTTTAAGGGATGGCTGACCTATGCCTGCTCAGTCTCCTGAAAACGATGCCCACACCGTCCATCTCCTCCCTCTCGACCGCCTCTCAGATGTGGCAGGACCTCTTCGGGGCTCCGATGATCCCGGCCACCGTCCAGAAGGCCCTTCTCAAGGCGGATAAGCCTCTCGTCGGCTTTTCCGAAGCCGTCGAGCAGCAGATTCTCGAGGCTCCTCCCGCCCATGCGGACGAAACCGGGATCAGGGTCGCCTCCTCCCTTGGATGGCTCCATACCCTCTCCACACCCACGTTGACCTTGTACGGGGTCCATGCCAAACGGGGAGTGGCCGCCCTCTCCGACTTTGGCCTTCTTCCCCGTTTCCGAGGACGGCTCATTGACCGTCGTCAGAACCTGCAGATTCAAAAATAGCAGAACCGTCATCTCAGGCGACATTTTGGCTCGGTTAAATTTTGGAAGTTTAGCCTGGGAACATTTTACCGGACATTTTGAAGGAATCCGAGAAGAATTGAGTTTTAAATAAAAAAATAGATATAATGGTTTATGAACAATAAAAGAGAGGACATTGATCCGGACATTGTTCCGGTCGACGATCGCGGAGGACCCCTTGGCTTGATGGAACCTCTTCTTCTTGAAGAAGGGTCTCGCCATCGTTCTCGATTGATGGACCTTGCCCTTGAATTGGCACAGAGGAGTTCGGGGTTCCGTCGGTCCCTTCCGGAGAAAATGGTTCCGGCTTTGGCGGATCTTGTTAGGACAATGAATTGTTATTACAGCAATTTGATCGAAGGCCATGCCACCCATCCGATCGATATCGACCGGGCTCTCAAGAATCAATATAGCGACAACCCTGAGAAGAGAGATCTTCAGATCGAGGCCAGAGCTCACGTGGCCGTTCAGGCCTGGATCGATGCTGGTGGAGTCAGGGGCCGGTTTGCCACCATCGACGCAATCCGAGAGATTCATCGAAGATTTTGCGAAGAACTTCCGGACAGCCTTCGGTGGGTCGAGGATCCATCGGGGCGAGAAAAGATCCGGATCGAGCCCGGGACGTTTCGTCACCAGAATGTTGTTGTTGGGCAACATGTCGCCGTGGATTGGACTTCAGTTCAGAGATTCATGCGACGCTTTGAAGAGGTCTATTCGAATCTCGGCAAAACCGAAACCCTTCTCGCATCGGCCGCCATGCATCACCGTCTGGTCTGGATTCACCCTTTCCTTGACGGAAATGGACGTGTTGCGCGTCTTCTTTCCCATGCAACCTTCGTGGAGGTCCTTGAAACAGGAGCCATCTGGTCGGTTGCTCGTGGGTTGGCCCGCCAGGTTTCAAACTACAAACAGCATCTCGCCTCCTGCGATCTTCCCCGTCGAAATGACCTTGACGGAAGAGGGCGACTCAGTGAAGAAGCGCTGGCCGCCTTCACGGAGTTTTTTCTAAAAACCTGTCTCGATCAGGTCAGTTTCATGGAAGGCCTGATGGATCCTTCTCGTCTGCGAATCCGTGTTCTCAGGTGGGCGGAGGAAGAAATACAGCTGGGAAACCTTCCTCGAAATGCGTCCGCAGTTCTTGAGGTTGCCCTTTACCGTGGGGAAGTGTTAAGGGCCGATCTGGCCCGCATTGTCGGAACGGGAGAACGGCAAGCGAGAAGGGTGGTGTCTTCGCTCGCAGAAAGAGGAGTCCTGGTGTCCGAAGGTCCCCGGGCACCCCTTTGTCTCGCTTTTCCCATGGCCATCGCTTCACGTTTTTTTCCGGGTCTCTTCCCTGATCAGCCGTCCTGATCGGGTTTGGTTCTCTCCTCCACCCCGGTTTCGTGACGGGTGACCTTCTTCGAACTCCTCAGGATGGGACCTTCGACAGGAAGGCGGCGAAAATCCGGGTGATGCATCTTCTTTCCAGGCCGTTGTTTATCCCGGAAGGCCCAGGAGGCCGTTGATCCCCCGGTGGATCAGGTGGATGGCGATGGCGGCGAGGAGGAGGGAGAAGATCTTCCCCACCGCGGCCGAGAGCGTCTGGCCCAGGATCCGGGTGATCCTGTCGGAGAAAAGAAGGACGGCGAAGAGAAGGACCATGTTCACCCCCAGGGCCAGGAGGGCCCACGGGAGGGAGACGGTTTTCGAGAAGATGAGGGAGGTGGTGAGGGTCGCCGGCCCCGCGATGATCGGGATCCCGAGGGGAACCGCCCCGATGGGGCCCGTCATGAGGGAGGGGCGTCCCGCCTCCTTCGGGTCCTGGTTCCTGAGGAGGTCCGAGACCGACAGCACCAGGAGAAGGAGACCCCCGGCCAGGGTGAAGTCCCAGAGGGAGAGACCCAGGAAGTCGAGGAGCGAGGTTCCGAAGACGTCGAAAAAGAGGACGGTCAGGAAGGCGGTCTGGACCGCCGCCCCGGCCGTCCTTCTTTTTTGGGCCCCCTCCATGCCTTGTGTTAGACTGAAGAAAAGCGAGAGCACCCCCGGCGGATCGATGGCGACGAACAGGGGGAGGAAGACCTTCCAGAATGTGTGCACAGGCCACGCCCTTCGAAAGGATGATCCATGAGCGACCAGAAAAACCCGGAGTCCGAACCCTCCATCATTATAAACGATCGGCGCATGCGCTTCGACGAGGAGCCGGCCCGTGAGGAGGAGCCTCGGACACCAACCCCCGAAGGGTCTCATGTGAAGGCGGAGAGCGATGAGGAGAAGAGTCTCAGGGAAAAGGCGGAGGAGGCTCGGGAAGGGCGCCTTCTGGCCCTCCTCTCCGGGATGGTCGCCTCCCATCTCTTCGTCGACCCGGCCACCGGCCTTCCCGACGAACGGTTCAGCCCGTCGGAGGCCCGCTTCTATCTCGACCTGATCGATCTCTATGCCGCGGCCCGGGGCAAGGAAGGGATCATGGGCCAGCTCCCGGCCGAGGCTGGACCGGGGGAGAAGGAGCCGCCCCGGCTGGGCCATATTCCGGCGATTCTGGGAGCGATGGCGGTCCATGCCCTGGGGGTGGATCCGGCCACGGGTCGTCCGGGAGGGGTCTCCAACATGGATGCGGCCCGGCTCTACATCGACCTTCTGGATTTCGTGTCGGGAACGGTGGCCGGGTCCATGACGGCGGAAGACCGTGACTACATGAACGACATTCTCTACCAGACCAAAATGTTCTTCGTCCGACAGCGCGATCTCGGCCGACCGGGAGGCGCGGCCCCTTGAGGGGAGTGCGCCTGGGGCTCCTGCTTCTCCTGCCCCTTCTGCTTCTTCTGGGTCTCGTGGGAACCCATCTCCTCGAGCGCTCCCTCAAGGCCCGCTTCGAGGGAGCCTTGGGCCAGTCCTTCGGCTGCACCGTCGGTTCGGGAGGATTCGCGATCCATTGGGCGGCCCGCTCCGTCGAGGTCTCGAACCTGACCATGGCCTGTCCTTTTTCGGGCTCCGGACCTTCCGGGTCCGTCCCGCCCCTCGTCTTCGTTCGCAAGCTCTCGGCTCGCGTCGATATCCTCTCCCTTCTGAACCGGGTCATTGCCATCGATTCCCTCTCGATAGAGGGAGGGCGGGTTTCGGCGGTGTCCATGGGGCTCCGGGACAACTACCGGGAGGTCCTGGCCCGCTGGGTGGCCGGAGTCCACCCGGCGGGATTTTCGGGAGGGGCGACTATCCGCCGGATCACGCTCGTCAGGACAGATCTCTCCATCCGGCTGGCCGACCGTGACATGGGGGTGACCCTCCATGCCGCCCGGGCGCTTCTCCGCCCCAATCTCTTCATGAACCGGTTTCGGCTCGAAATTCCCGCGGGAACGCTCTCCGCAGACGTCGGCGGCCGGACTCTTTCCTCGTCGTCTCTTCGGGCCACGGCCTCCTTCGCCGAAGGGGGGGTTCCGGACCTCGAGATCCGGACAGGCTCTCCCGGGGGCCGGCTATCGGTCCAGGGGCAGATCCTCTCCTTCGGGACGGAGCCCGTCGCCAGCCTTTTTCTTCGGGGAAGGGTCGATCTCGCCTCCGTGGCCCCCCTTCTTCCAGTCGGAACGTCCCTTCCCGGGGGCTCCCTGGCCTTCCGAAGCTATCTCCATGGCCGTGTCGACCGTCTTCGGGCCCGGGCGGTGATCACCGCCCCGGAGATCACTCTGGGGGGCCGGCGCCTTCGGGATCTCCGGGTCATCCTGTCCATGGTTCCGGGAATGCTCGAAGCCAGGCCGGTGGACGTCACGGTGGGAGAGTCCCGGATTCGGGGACGACTCTGGGCCAACCTGACCGGTCCTGACCCACGGGCCAGGGTTCGCGTTCGGGAAACAGGGAAGGGGGGACTTATGGGGGCCTTCACCCTGACCGCCTCCGGAGTGGTCCCTCTTCCCAGGAGGCCCGAGGACTGGGGAGCCTTTCTCGCGGGGCTGGGCCACCTGGCGGGAGTCTCCTGACCCATGGTTTCCGAACGCACGCCAGGCGAGGGGAAGACACCGGAGAAGCGACGGATCCGTCGCTTCTCGCTGCCGCTCCTCGTCGGAACGATCCTTCTGGGGCTCCTCCTGGTGACCGGGCTCGAGTACCAGCACGCCGCCCATCCCGGGGGATCGAACCTCATGGCCCGGGTGATCGTGGTCTTCCTCTTCAACATCGACGTGGTTCTGGCCGTCCTTCTGCTCTATGTCCTTCTCCGGAACGTGGCGAAGGTCTACTGGAACCGGTCGGGGTCAGGATTCGGGTCGGGTTTCCAGGCGCGCCTCATCGGCTCCTTCCTCCTCATGGTCCTGATCCCCTCCCTTCTTCTCTTCATCGTGGCCTCCGGATTTCTGAACACCTCGGTCCAGCGGTGGTTCAGCTTCCCCGTCTCCGACTCTCTCCGGGCCTCGGCTTCCGTCTCCCGGGAGTATTACCGGGAAGTCCGGCGGGACGCCCTTCGGACCGCCCGGGCCCTGGCCGGCGATCTGGTCCGGGAGGAGAGGCGACCGGACGGCGATCTGGGGGACTTTCTGGAGGAAAAGAAGAAGGAGCTTGATCTGGCGGGCCTCGAGGTCTACCGGAGGGACACAGGGGGGGCCAAGCGCCTCGCCCGGGCGGTCGACCTGAACGTGCGGCTCCTCGACGCCCCCCGGGGAGAGGATCTTGCGTCGGTCCCGGAGGAGGGGACGACCCGGGTGACGCGTACGGGCGTGGGAGACCTCGTCCGTGCCTTCCTTCCGGTGACCCTTCCGCGAAAGGAGGGAACGGAGGTCCTGGTTGTGGACGCCTTCGTTCCGGAAGCCTTCTCCCGAAAGCTCGGGACCCTGACCCACGCCTTCTCGGACTACCGGGAGCTCCGTCAGTTCCGGAACCCCATCCGCCAATCCTATCTTCTCGTCTTTTTCATGATCACGATGATGATCATCTTCGGGGCCATCTGGTTCGGCCTCTTCCTGGCCCGGCGGATCACCCGTCCTCTCCTGGCCCTTGAAAAGGCGACCGAGGAGGTCGCCCGGGGAAATCTGTCGGTCCGCGTCCCCCTGACCGGGGAGGAAGAGTTCGGGGTCCTGGTCGAATCCTTCAATCAAATGACCTCGGATCTCGCCCTTTCGAGCGAAACCCTCACCAATACCAACCGCGAACTCTCCCATCGGCGGGAATACATGGAAAAGGTTCTGGAGCACATCGGCACGGGGGTCTTCTCCCTGAACCGGGAGAAGATCGTCACCACCTTCAACCGCTCTGCGGAGGAGATTCTGGGAATCCCCCGCTCCTTCGTTCTGGGTCGTCCCCTGGGCGAGGTGATCCATCCGGCCTTCCACGCCTTCGACCTCTGGATCGACCGGATCAGCCAGTCCGGAAGGCTCCATGTGGAGGAGGAGGTGACAGTCGGGACCGATCCTCCCCAGACCTTCAGGATGCGCTACAACCGCTTCGAGGATCCTGGGGCGGGGGCCGTGGTCGTCTTCGACGACGTGACGACCCTCCTGAACGCCCAGAAAGCCCTGGCCTGGAGGGAGGTGGCCCAGCGGATTGCCCACGAGATCAAGAATCCCCTCACCCCGATTCAGCTTGCGGCGGAGCGTCTCCGGCGGAAGTTTTCCGAAAACGCCGGCGATCTGGTGCGGGTCTTCGAGGAGTCTATCCAGACGATCATCTCGGAGGTGGCCGGCATCAAGCACCTGGTCGACGAATTCTCGACCTTCGCGCGTCTTCCCGAGAGCCGGCCGGTGCTGGCTTCGGTCGAGCCGGTCCTCCTCGAGAGCGTCGTCCTTTACCGGTCGGCCCACCGGGAGGTGGAGTTCGTGGTCGAGATCGACCGGGATCTCCCGGATGTCTGGATCGATCCCCAGGCTCTCCGCCGGGTTTTTTCGAATCTCTTCGAAAACGCGATCGCGGCGATGAAGGGCGAGGGGCGGATCCGGGTGTCGGTCTTCCATGATCCGGGCTGGAGCGTGCTCCGGATTGTGGTGGAGGACAACGGTCCGGGGATTCCCCCCGAGGCGGTCGACCGGATCTTTCTGCCCTATTTTTCCACCCGCGATGCCGGGATGGGTCTGGGACTCGCCATCGTTCAGAGGATCGTGAGCGAGCACCGGGGGACGATCTCCTATTCCACTGCCCACCCCGCCGGGGCGGTCTTCACGATCGACCTTCCCGTTCCCGAGCCAGCCTCCCTTCTGGCCGGCAGGGCGGAAGAGCAGCCGGAGGAGTGAGCGTGGCCCACATTCTTGTGACAGACGACGAGGCGGCCCTCAGGAAGACCCTTGCCTCCGTTCTCGAAGACGAAGGATACCGGGTCTCCGCGGCCGGCACGCGCGAAGAGGCCAGGGCGGTTCTGGCCTCCGATCCCCCCGACCTCGTCCTTCTCGACGTCTGGCTGGGCGAGGAGGACGGTCTGGGCTTCCTGGAGGAAATCGCAAAGGAGCCCGACCCTCCCGCCGTGGTGGTGATGAGCGGCCACGGAACGATCGAGACGGCGGTCCGGGCTTTGAAGGCCGGGGCTTTCGACTACATCGAAAAGCCCTTTTCCCTGGACCGGGTGCTGACCGTTGCCGGCAACGCCCTCCGCCAGCGTTCCCTCGAACGGGAAAACCGGGAACTCCGGGAGAAGGTCTCGGGCCAGACCGAACTGGTCGGTTCCTCTCCGGCGATGGTCCAATTGAGGGAGCTGGTCGCCCGGGTCGCCCCCTCGGAAGGATGGGTCCTGATCTCGGGGGAGAACGGGACCGGCAAGGAGCTGGTCGCCCGGGCCCTGCACCGGGCGTCCCTGCGGTCCCGGGGACCCTTCGTGGACGTGAACTGCGCCGCGATTCCCGATACGCTGATCGAAAGCGAGCTTTTCGGCCACGAACGGGGGGCCTTCACCGGGGCCCTGACCCTTCGGAAGGGGAAGTTCGAGCAGGCGGCGGGAGGAACCCTCTTCCTTGACGAGGTCGGCGACATGGCGCTCGGGACCCAGGCGAAGCTTCTGCGGGTTCTTCAGGAGAGGGCGGTCGTTCGGGTGGGTGGAAGCCGTTCCATCGCCCTCGACGTTCGCGTGGTGGCCGCCACCAACCGGGACCTTTCCGAGATGATCGCCGCCAGGCTGTTCCGGGAGGATCTCTATTACCGGCTCAATGTGGTCCAGATTCCGGTTCCTCCCCTTCGGGAACGCCGGGAGGACATTCCGGCGCTGGTGGACCATTTTGTCCGGCTCCTCTGCCGGGATTCCGGACACCGTCCGAAGGAATTTTCCCCGGAGGCCCTGGTCCGGCTGTCGGCCCATAGCTGGCCCGGAAATGTCCGCGAGCTCAAGAATCTGGTGGAGCGCCTCCTGATCCTCGTGCCGGGTCCTGTGGTTCAGGAGGGAGATCTCCGGGGGATGATCCCGGAAACCGTTCTCGCCCTGGACCCTAAAGAGGAGACGATTCTTCCCGAACTTCCCCTCCGGGAGGCCCGGGACCGCTTCGAGCGCGATTACGTCAGGGAGATCCTGGACCGCTGCGGGGGGAACATCGCGCGGGCGGCCCAAAGGCTTGGCGTCGATCGCACCTCGCTCCACCGCAAGATTCGCCAATGGGAGGAAGAAGCGGAGAGGGAGGACGAAAAGAGCCCATGAGATTTGTCCGAAGGATCCGGGTCCGGTCTTTTTCGCTGTGCCCGATCGGGGGGCGGTTTTCCTTGAAGAGGGTTTCGGGACAGACCGGAGTCGAATTTTCAGGGGACATTGCCACGAACGAGAGGGTCCTCTAAAATAAAGAATTAAAGAAATTATTCTTTAAAGGAGGAAAAATGTCTCTCAACATCAAGAACCCGGAGACGGAAGAGCTGGCTCATATTCTGGCGCGGGAAACGGGGGAAACGGTGACGCGGGCCGTGACGGTCGCCCTGAGGGAGCGGTATGACCGTCTCCGGAAGGTCAAAAAAGGACGCGCCTCCGCGGAGGAGCTGCTTGATATCGGGAAAAGGTGCGCGACCACCCTCAAACATCCTCCGATCGACCACGACAGACTTCTCTATGACGAGCGGGGCCTCCCGAAATGATCGTCGATACCTCTGCGATTGTGGCCATTCTTTTTCAGGAACCGGACGCCTCCCTCTACGCGGAGGCGATCGCCGGGGCCGAAGAGTGCCGGATCTCCGCTGCCACTCTGGTCGAGGCCTCCATCGTCGTCGCCTCCCAGACGGAAAACGGGTGGTCTGAGCTGGACTATTTCATGCGAAGGGCCGGTTTCTCGGTCTCGCCGGTGACCGAAGAGGTTGCCCGCATCGCCCTGGAGGCGTGGTGGCGTTACGGGAAGGGGCGCCATGCGGCCGGACTCAATTTTGGGGACTGTTTTTCCTACGCCCTGTCCAGGGCGACGGGAGAACCGCTCCTTTTCAAGGGAATGGACTTTTCAAAGACCGATCTTCCTTCCGTCCTGTGATGCGGCACGATTCCTCAGACCGGATCCAGAAGCCCCACCCCCCAGGTGAGACCCCCTCCGATGGCCCCCAAAACGAGGGGTCGTGAGGGAGGGGCCGGGCCGTTGTCGAGAAATTCCCCCAGGGTGATCCCCAGACTGGCCGAAGACGTGTTACCATAGACGGACACCGTTCGGGGAATCCGTTCCTCCGGAATCTCCAGGCGCGCGGCGATTCCGTCCAGGATGCGGCCGTTGGCCTGATGGAGAATAAAGGCCCCGGCCTCTCCGGGGGGGAGGTCCCGTTCCCGGAGAAGGCGTCCGATCTCCCGGGACAGCGTCCGGACGGCCTTCCGGAAGAGGGCTGGTCCGTCCATTGAAAGGATCTTGCGGCCGGTTTCCGGGTCCGGAACGTAGGCGATGAGGGGGGCCAGGCTCCCGTCGGCGCCGATCCGGATTTCCCGGAGCCGCCATGAGCCTCTTTCCGGTCCCGGATCATCCGAGATCCATGCGGCCGAGGCGCCGTCTCCGAAAAGAAGGGCCGTGTCCGGGGTGTGGACCGGGCAGACGTGGCCGGTCTTGCGTTCCGTGTTCAGAAGAAGGATGTCCTGGGCCGCTCCGGAGGCGATCAGGCTTCGGGCGGTGAAGAGCCCCGTCATGAAGGCGGCGCAGGAGCCGCCCACATCCAGAACGGGAGGTCCCCCGTCGGGATAGAGACGGGAGGAGACCCGGGCGGCGGTGGATGGAATGAAGCTTTTTGGCGTGGTGGTGGCTGCGAGAAGAAAATCCGGTGTTTTCGGACGGTCGAGACGGCGGAGGAGATCCTCCGCCGCACGGACGGCCAGATCCACCTCGTCCTCGAAAGGGGCATAGGCCCGGGTCCGGATGCCGGTGAGGCGGAGAATGGCCTCGGGAGCGGTTCCCGTGAGTGCGGAAAGTTCCGTGTTGTCGAGGAGTCGGGATCCTGTGGCCCGTCCCAGGGCCCGCAGGTAGACCGCGCGCGTCGTCATGAACGTGTCCGGATGAAAATCGATCGGATTGGCATATCAGTCATTGTGCGGCCGTAAAAGGAGGCCGTCAAGGGAGGAAGCGCGGGGTGGGGGAGACAAGAAGGCGTTGGGTCGGGATCCTGGCAGGGGTTCTCGTGATTGTGGGGCTGGGGGGATGCGCGAGTCTCAGCGACACCTTCCAGAAATACAATCCGTTCACCAACATCCTTCCCAAGGACGAGCCGACCCATTCCTTCCGGACGAAGGTCTTCGGGACGTCGGCCCTT
>JAKADN010000075.1 GCA_021820445.1 Nitrospirota bacterium
TATTCTTTTCCATACGGCGTGCTCCCTTTGCTGAATTGTTGTGGTTGGGCAACCACATTTCAGCAGGACACGCCTCTTCTTTTCAATCCCCCTGAACACCACTTTTCATCATAACTCCTAAAAGATGCTTAGCCAATGCTGGCCATATCTCCCTCCCCAAAGCCTTTTCTATCATTCATAAATGGTTAAACTCTCTTAGTTCTTGCTCAATGGTCGGTCATTATTTATTTTTTGGGACAATTTTTTCTCAATATTTAAATAATTGGCATATTTATTGCTTTTAAAAATTGATGTTATTTGAATTATTATTATTTCTATAGGACATTATGGCAAATCATAATATGAGGAGAGAAAAGATTGATTGGAACATACAAAGTACGCAAAAAAATAGAGAGGCATATTTTGGGAAAATCAGGGGCGATCGCTCGCACTTTGCGGGGGAATCTCCCTTTCTTTGAGGTTTGGAGAAATTCACTAATCGATGTAACTCGTTCCCATGGCCTGGGGGATGTATTAATCGCCACGCCATCCTTAAGAGAATTAAAAAGGTTAAATCCAAGGACATATATTCGCTTTTATACGAAATATCCCTCGTTAGTTAAGGGCCTTCCTTACATCGATGAGGTTTTGACAATGGATGAATGTCCTCCTGATGCGATCCGACTTTTGTGCGAGGATTCTCTCCCTACAAATTTTCACTTATCCCAAATAATGGGAGATTGTTTAGGAATTGAGCTTCAAAACACTATTCCCGATTGCATCGTTCGAGAAGACTTTTTAAATCATTTTCGGAAAAAATGGGGAAATGACTTTGCGATTGTTGTTTCTATCAGTACAAGTGGATGCGCTCCCAATAAAGAATGGCCAATCAGTTATTGGAATGAATTATTGGATAGGATTTCTCAAAAAGTTCGTGTCATTTTAGTAGGGGATAATAAAGATAATGAAAAAATATCTTCTCAATATGTAGATGATTTAAGGGGAAAAACAACGCTTGAGGAATTAGTTGCAATTATTGCTTCGGGAGACCTCTATATAGGCCCAATGTCTGGACCCTATCATATTGCTGCGGGGACTCATCGTCCATCTATGGTTATTTTAAGTGGTTATGAAGATCCAAAAAATGCATGTTATCCCGGTTCTTTAGTTTTTTACAATAAACTTCCATGTTCTCCCTGTTGGCTAAACAATAATTGTCCTCATTCAAAATTGTGCTTGACATCGATCTCTGTAGATTCAGTTGAAAAAAAAATATTGGAATTTATATCTCAAAATAAATCAGCTTTTAAAAATGATGATTATTTGAATAAAAATAGAATACTTAATGTTATTTAAATTATTAAATTTAATCTTGGATTGCAGCAAATGACATTTAAGGAAATTTGATGATCCAAGTCCTCTACCTGATCGAGCATCTCCGCCAGGGGGGCTCCGAGCGCTACGTCTCTGAGCTAGCCCGGTTCTCCCCCAAAATGGGGGTTGTCCCCCACGTCGGCGTCTTCTCGGCCGGGGGGATCTTCTACGACGAGGTCCGAGAGGCCGGTATCCCCCTCGTCCATTTTCCCCTCAAAAGCCTTTACCACCCTTCGACCGTTTCCGTCCTGAGCTCCCTCCGAAGCTATCTCAGGAGCCGTCGGATCCGGATCGTCCACGGCTTCCAGCCCAACGCCAACATTCTCGGGACCCTGGCCGGCCGGCTCTCCGGGGCCCGTGTCGTGATCTCCCGGAGGAGCTTAGGAGACTACGGGTCCCTGGGTTCACCCCGCCTGGCCCTCTTCCAGCGGCGAATCACCAACCCTCTGGCCCACCGGGTGCTCGCGAACTCCCGGGCGGTGCGGGAAGCCGCCCTCCGGATGGAGGGATTCCCCGAGGAGAAGGTCGCCCTGATCTACAATGGTCTCGACGCCGGCCGCTTCGCCCCCGTCGCCGACTCCCGTCCCCACCGCGCCGCTCTGGGCCTTCCGGAGGGAGCCTTCGTCGCGGGCATCGCCTCGGGGTTCCGGCCGGTTAAGGGGGTGGATGTGGCGATCCGGGGCTTTGCCCGACTCGTTGTGGAGGTTCCGGACTCGGTCCTTCTGATCGCCGGGGACGGCCCCGAACGGGGGCGCCTCGAGGCCCTCGTCCAGGGGCTGGGGATCGCTCCTGCGGTCCGATTCCTTGGGGTCCGGTCCGACATGGAGGCGATCCTTCCTGCCCTCGACGTCTTCGTCCTCACCTCCCACAGCGAGGGATTCTCGAATGCCATTCTCGAGGCCATGGGGATGGGCCTTCCTGTCGTGGCGTCACGGGTGGGTGGCAACATCGAGATGGTGGAGGAGGGGGTCAGCGGGTTTCTCGTGGCCCCCGGAGATTTCGAGGGGCTGGGACGACGTCTTCTGGAACTTGCCCGCGACCCGGAACGCCGGGTCGCGATAGGCGCGGCCGGCCGGCGGTGGGTCGAACGGACCAATTCCCGGGAGGTGGTCTTTGCCGCCTTTCGCGATCTTTATCAGGGAGTGCTCGATGGCTGAGTCGCGGCCGATTGCCGGAAGCAATACTGAACCTGTGACCGAACCCGTGACAGAATCCTTCAAGGAGAGGCCGGTCCACGTCTGCCACATCTTTCCCTCCCTCCCCCTCCACGGCGCAGAGAACCATTTCCTGAAGCTCTGCAAAAACCTCGATCACTCGAAAGTCCGGACCACGATCCTGGTGATCCAGTCCCGGGGGGAGCTGGCTCCCGACTTCGAGGCCCTGGGGATTCCGGTGACGCTCGTTCCCAAGAGGAGCCGCTACGATCTTTCCGTCGTGCCCCGGATCCGGGAGTATCTGAACAAGGGGGACTTCGATCTCGTTCACACCCATCTCTTCACCGCCAACTTCTGGGGCCGGCTCGGCGCCCTGGGACGTCCCCCGGTCCTGGTGAGCTCGGCCCACAACGTGGTGGCAAAGGAGCGTCCCCTTCTGGTCCGGGTCGAGAACCTCCTCGACCGGATCCTGACCCTGGGAACCGACGCCGTCTTCTGCGTGACGGGTCAGGTCGCCGCCTCGATGCGGCACGACGCCGGGCTTCCCCCGGGCAAGCTCGTCCCCATCGAGAACGGTCTCTCACTCCCCCCCCCTTCGGGAAAGACGAAGGCCGAAATCCGGCGGGAGCTGGGCCTCCCCGAGGACCGGATCTTCCTGGCCGTGATCGGGCGCTTTTCCACCCAGAAGAATCACAGGGGCTTCCTCGAGGCCCTCGGGACGGTCGTCGCCCGCCATCCGGAGGTCCTCGTTCTTTTCGCCGGGGAAGGGGAGCTCGAAGGGGAGATCCGCGCGGAGGCCGAGTCCCGGGGGCTGATTCCCTTCCTGCGCTTTCTGGGGCTCCGGCGGGACGTGCCCCGGATCCTCGAGGCCCTCGACCTCTTTGTGCTTCCCTCCCTCTGGGAAGGGCTTCCCAACGTGATGCTGGAGGCGATGGCTGCCGGCGTCCCCGTGGTCGCGACCCGCGTGGGGGGCGTTCCCGACGTCCTGACCGACGGCGAGACCGGGATCCTGTGCGAGACCTCCTCTTCCGCGATCGCCGAGGGAATTCTCCGGGCCCTCGACCACCGGCAGGACTCGGAACGCATGGCTGAGAAGGCCCGGACCCTCATCCGGGAGCGCTACGACATCCGCAACACTGCCCGGCGCTATACGGGCTTCTACCGCACCCTCGTCCGGACCCGGGCCTTCCGGGGAAGCCGCAAGGGGATCTCGCTCCTGCGGAGCGCGGCCGGGTCCTTCCTCTCCCGGCCGGCCCCCGCCCCGGGAACCCTCCGGATCCTCATGTACCACCGGGTGGCGGAGACGATGGAGACCGACATCCTGGCCGTCACCCCCTTCGCCTTCGCCCAGCAGATGCGCTGGCTCCGGGAGGAGGGATGGAGCCTCCTCCCCCTGCCGGAGGCCTTGCGACGGCTCGAGAGCGGGATGCTTCCCCCGAAGGCCGCGGCGATCACCTTCGACGACGGCTACCGGGACAACTACGACGAGGCGGCCCCGGTCCTTGCCGGGATGCACTTTCCCGCGACGGTCTTCCCCGTGACCGCCTTCGTCCTGGAGGAGGCCGAGCACCGGCGCTACCGGGGCCGGGATCCCAAGGTGCCCTATCTGACGGTGGAGCAGATCCGGCAGATGAAGCGGGCGGGCTTCGACTTCGGCGGCCACACCCACACACACCCCCTCCTCTCGATGATCTCCTGCGAGGAAGCTCAGGAAGAGATCCTTCGGGCAAAAAAATTGCTTGAAGAATGGACGGGGGAGAAATCGACCCTCTTTGCCTACCCCAACGGGATCTACGGGAAGGAGCATTTCCGGATCCTGGACGCCCTGGGGTACGAGGCGGCCCTCACGGTCCGCCCGGGGGCCAACCGTCCCGGCACCTACCGCTTCGCCCTTCTGCGGACCGAGGTCAGCGGCCGGGACAGTCTCGGGGATTTTATCCGGAAAATGAACGGAGGCTTCGACTTGATCCATCGCGTGACCCAGAGTGTCAGAGGATTTTACAGATGAGCGACCCTTCTTTCAGGATTCTTTACCTCATGACCGAGCCCTTCGGCATGGGCGGCGTCCAGAGCGATCTCAAGGCCCTGGGGCCCCATTTCGTCTCCCGGGGCCACCAGGTGACGGTCGCCTGTCCCGAAGGCGACCAGCTGCACGTCCTCGAAAAGGGGGGCGTTCGCCACGTCCCCTTCACCGTCCACTTCCGGACGCCGGGGGAGTTCCGGGACCAGGCGAAGGCCCTTCGGTCCCTGATCGAACGGGTGAACCCGACGGTGCTCGCCCCCCAGTCGATCCGGGCCTCCTGGGTCTGCCATGCCGCGGCGAAGACTCTCCCCCTCGTCCGGGTGACCACCGTCCACAACATCCACACCAACGCCAATGCCCTCTTCGCCGGGGTGATTTTAAACCGCGCCTCGCACCTGGTGATCTTCGAGTCCGACCACGAGCACAAACGGCTCCTGCGTCTCGGTCTCTCCGGAAAGAAGACCAGGGTCATCCCCAGCGGGATCGACACCCGGACCTTCTACCGGGAGGACCGGGCGACCGCCCCGCGCCTCCGCTCGCTTCTTCCCGGGATCGGTCCATGGACGGTGATCTTCGGCTGCGTGGCGCGGCTTAGCGAGGAGAAGGCCCACAAGGACCTCCTGGCCGCCTACGCCGTGGTGCGCCGCTCTTACCCCGACACGCGCCTCGTGCTGGTGGGGGACGGCCCCCTCCGGGAGGATCTCGAAGGACGGGCCCGGAAGCTCGGGATCCTGCCCTTCGTCCACTTCGCCGGCCAGCGCTCTAACGTCCGGGAGTGGCTGAACCTCTTCGACGCCTTCACCCTGGCCTCGACCCGGGAGTCGCTCCCCCGGGCGGCCCGGGAGGCGATGGCCTGCGGCCTCCCCGTGATTGCGACCCGCGTCGGGGCGACCCGAGAGGCGGTCCGGGACGGGGAGAACGGGATCCTGGTCCCCCCCTCGAACGTGGACGCCCTGGCCCGGGCCATGCTCCATCTTCTTCTCGAGCCCGACATGCGCCAGCGGATGGGCGCGCGGAGCCTGGCCATGATCGCCGAGCGGTTCAGCCAGGACCGGTGGTTCGACGACAACGAGGCGGTCTACCGCGAGGCCTCGGCTCTGGCCGGAGCCCACGCCCCCGGAGCCATCGGGGCGGCCCTGCTCCGGACGGCGGCGATGCCGTGAAGACCGTCTTCGACGTCCTTTTCTGGGGGAGCCTCGTCCTCCTCCTCTACCCCCTCGTCCTCTACCCGGGGATCATCTGGATTCTCGCCCGTCTCTTTCCCGAGCCGGTGGCGAAGGGCCTTCCCGACCCCCTTCCCTTCGTGAGCGTCGTCATCCCCGCCCACAACGAGGAGGCGGTGGTGGCGGCGAAGATCGAAAATACCCTGGCCCTCGACTATCCCGCCGACCGGTTCGAAATTCTGCTCGCCTCCGACGGCTCCACCGACCGCACCGCGGAGATCGCCCGAAAGACGCTCCATCCGTGCTTCCGCTTTCTCGATTTTCCCGAGAGGCGGGGCAAGCTCGCGGTCCTGACCGACGCCGTGAGCCGCGCCCGGGGCGAGCTCGTCGTCCTCACCGACACCTCGGCCATGCTGGCTCCCGATGCCCTCAGGAAGGCGGCGGAGAACTTCGCCGACCCCACCGTAGGGGTCGTCTGCGGCCGCTACCGCATCGCCCGGGAGGCGACCCCTTCCCTCGACGCCCGGGGCGAGAGCGAGCGGGGCTACTTCGAGTTCGAGATCTTCCAGCGCATCGCCGAGAGCCGCTTCCATTCGACCCTGGGGGCCCACGGCGCCTTCTACATGGTCCGCCGGGCGCTCTTTCCTGAAGTTCCCGCCGGCACCATCAACGACGACTTCGTCATCCCCATGCTGATCCTGGCCCGGGGATTCCGGACCGTCTACGAGGACCGGGCCGTCGCCGTGGAGCTGCATCTCGCCACCGCGGCGGGAGAGTTCCGGCGCCGGGTCCGCATCTCCCGGGGGAACTTCCAGCAGATCGCCCTCCTTCTCCCCGTCCTGGGGACGAAGGATCTCCGGGCCCTCTTCGTCTTCGTCTCCCACAAGGTCCTCCGGGCCTTCCAGCCCTTCTACCTCCTGGGCCTCCTGATCTCCTCGGCGGCCCTTCCCGGGGCGCTCTTTCGCTCCTTCTTCCTCCTCCAGGCGGCCTTCTATCTTCTGGGTCTCCTGGCTCTGATGCGTCAGAGTCCGGGGCGGTTCCTGGCCCTTCCCCTCTACTTCCTCTCGGGAAACGCCGCCATCCTTCTGGCCTTCGTCCGCCAGATCCGCTCCGTCCGAGGCGCCTCCCGCCTCCAGTGGGAGAAGTCCTGATGGAGGCCCTGGTGCTCATGTACCACCAGATCGTTCCGGACGGGGCGTCCGAGGGGTGGGTCCCCGCCCCCCTGGCCGATCCCCGGTACGGGGTGACCCGCCTCGAGTTCGCCCGGCAGATGGCCCACCTTCGGCAGGAGGGCTACCGCATCCTCGCCCTGGACGACCTGCTGGCCCCTTCCCATCCCCACTCCGGGGACTCCTCCCATGCCTCTTCAGGCGCCTCCTCAGAGGCCACGTCAGACGTCACCTCAGACGAACGGCCGACCCTTGTCGTCACCTTCGACGACGGCTACGAGACCGACCTGACCCAGGCCCTGCCCATCCTCTCCCGTCTCGGGATCCCGGCGACCTTCTTCGTCGCGACCGGCCATATCGGATCCCCCGGGATGCTGACGGAGACGATGGCGGCGGAGCTTGTCGCCCGGCCCCTCTACCGGATCGGCGGCCACGGGGAGTCCCACCGCTTCCTCTCCGAAATGCCGGAGGCCGAATGCCGCAGGGAGCTGGCCCGTTCCTTCGATCGGGTCCGGGAGATCTCGGGACAGAAGAGCGCGGCGATGTCCGCCCCCGGCGGGCGGACCTCTCACCGGGTCGCAGACCTCGCCCGGCAGGCGGGATTTTCGGCGCTGGCCACCTCCCGTCCGGGGCTCTACCGGGAGAGGGCGGATCCCTTTTCCATCCCCCGGCTCCCGGTCCTCCGGAGCCACTCCCTCCGGGACTTTGCCGCCCTGCTCGATCCACGCTCCCTTGTCCACAGGAAGGAGCGGTGGGTGCGGCAGGCCAAACAGACCGCGCGGTCGGTCCTTTCGACCCTCTCCCCCGCGAAGGGAGGATAGGCCATGCCGTCCCGCGTCGTCCTTCTGGGTCTCGGAGGCCTCTCCCTCGAGATCCTGGATCCCCTGATACACCGGGGCTGGGTTCCAAACCTCGAGTACCTTCTGGGCCGCGGGGTGGTGGGTCCGCTCTCCTCGGGCCTTCCCCCCTTCGCCGCCGCCGAATGGACGATGCTCCTGACGGGGGAGGGTCCCGGGACGACCGGCTTCCTCGAAGGATGCCGCAAGGCCCCCGGCTCCTACTTCCCCGAGGTGGCAAGTCTCAAGGCCCTCTCCCGCCGGGCCCCCCACTCTCTGCTCGCCCGCACGGCCCCGGAGACGGTCCTGGTGGGGGTGCCCCTTCCCCCCGTGCCGGGCCCCCTTCCTCCGGAGGAGGCGATCCAGGTCCTCCACTGGGAGGGGGAGCGCTTCTCCGCCCGCTCCCTGCCCCTTCCCCTGGAGGAGCCGTCCGCGGAAGGAGAGGGGGAGGCGGACGCCCTCGCCCGCTTCCTCAAGGGGGCGACCCGACGCATGATCGCCCTGTCGGTATCGATCGCCCGGATGCTCCGCTCCGGCGGTCCCCGGATGGTGGCCATTCACTTCGCGGGGCTCGACCGGATCCTCGCCCGCTTTTACCAGGACCTCTCGGCGGCCTTCCTGGGACGCTCCTCCCGGGGCTTCG
The DNA here is from genome assembly GCA_021820445.1 of Nitrospirota bacterium. GTDB lineage: Bacteria > Nitrospirota > Leptospirillia > Leptospirillales > Leptospirillaceae > UBA4572. The sequence goes on from JAKADN010000075.1 coordinate 8,342, forward strand.
ACGAGCCTCTCCGGCAGTTCTTCCGGGTCTTCGACGACGCGGTGGGGACGGTCCTGGACCTCTCGCGCAAATCGGGGGACCTAGTGGTCCTGTCCAGCGCCCACGGCTTCGGCCCGGCCCGGCGCATCCTCAACCTAAACGCCTTTCTCCTCTTCCGGGGCGACCTGTGCCTTCGCTCCGGCGCCGGCAAGGAGTCGCTTCTCCGGGAGGTGGCGGCCCCGGTGCTCCGGTCGATGCGGATCGAGCGGGGTCGGGTGAAGCGGATCCTCGCGCGCCCAGGTCTTTCCGAGGCGGTGGACCGGGCGGGGTCCCTCTTCAGCTCCGAGATCGGCCGCTTCGACTGGAGCCGGACCCGCGCCTTCTCCCTCACCCGGACCGGGATCACCCTGAACATCCGGGGGGTCGAGGCCCATGGAACCGTGAACCCCGGGCCGGAGGAGCGGGCCCTGGGGGAGGGGATCCGGGAGGCGCTTCTGGCCCTCAAGGATCCGGAGACCGGACGCCGTCCGGTCCGGGAGGTCGTCTGGCGGGACGCGCTCTTCGAGGGACCCGGCCTTCCGGAGCTTCCCCACCTGATCGTCCGGGACTGGGATCCGGAGTATCTTCTCGAGGACTGGCGGAAGGTTGTTCCCTCCGACCCCGTCTTCTCCGATCCCGTCCTCCGCACCGGCTCCCCCCGGCCCTCGGGCTTCTACTGCTTCTCGGGAGCCGGTCTTCCCGACCGGCTCTGCTCCCCCCGCTCCCGGACCCTTCCGGAGGTCGCCGCCCTCCTCTCGGACTTTCTCGGCGATCGGGATAGGTCCCTTCCCGCCGAACTCCCCCAAGGCTCCTGAAGTTTTGGCAAGAATCTTGCTTTTCAATTGAAAGCAATTTTTGATCGACCGATTCACCCTTCACCCCCAAACCAGCGAGGATGGCATGACACGCACTTGGCCTCACCTGTTACGGATCTCGGCTTTGCTTCTTCTCACCTTCGTTCTTGTCGCGGCGAGGGTTTCCCCTTCCCGCGCGGCGGGTCTTTACCGCATCGGGGTGGCCGACTCGCTCCTGGTGAACGTCTGGGACGAGCCCAAGCTGAACGGGGGCTACGAGGTTTTACCGGACGGGACGATCACCATGCCGCTTGCGGGCACCTTCCGGGCGGAGGGATACACGGGGCCGGAACTGGCACGCCGGATCGCCAACCGGCTTTCGGCGGTCTTTAGAAAGCGCCCCGAAGTGACGGTCACAGTCAAGGGGATGGGGAACAACTTCTTCTATATTTCCGGAGCGGTGGGTAAAACGGGCCCGGTTGCCTTTTCCCACAACATCCGGCTTCTTCAGGCGATCATTTTGGCAGGGGGGGCCAGTCCGGCGGCCGATGAAGACCACGTTGTCCTGATCCGAGACAATATACCTCGCACGATCTCAATCGAAAAACTCGATGAGGGTAAGGACCTCTCCAACAATATCCGGATCTATCCCCAGGACATCATCATCGTCCCAATGAAGACCGACCAGATCTATCTGATGGGAGAAGTGGCCGGTCCCGGGGCCTACTACTACAACAAGGGGATGACGGTGATGCAGGCCCTGATCCAGGCCCACGGCTGGAC
>JAKADN010000076.1 GCA_021820445.1 Nitrospirota bacterium
TGTCACGATACGGTCCTTTGCATTTTATCCTTTTGGAGGGAAAAAGCAAGGGGAGAGGCGGGGGGAAAACGAGGGGAGAGCTCTCTCCAAGAGAAGAAGAGATTTCCATTTGGGGGTAGTAACTTCCAGAAAGTCCTAGCCTTGGGGGGCCACAGGGGAAAACGGGGAGGGAGACTCGACCCCGGGCTCGGTGTATGGATCCCGGAGGATCATGTCAGGCCAGAAACTCCTTACCCCCTACGATTCTTTGTGACGAAAAACACGGCCCGATTCATTGACACAAACCAAACAGTGCAGTACATTTCAATCGGCAATCGATAAGGATGGACTTAGAGGTTTATCGACCACGATCCGGTCGGAGGGGCTGGGGGCCTTTCCAAGATTGCCCGCCCAGTCACGCTCCGACTCCGGAAAAAAAGGAGGAACGCGTGAAACGACTCTTGGTGACCTGTCTCGCGGGAGGGGCCGCCCTCCTGTCGGGATGCGTCTCTATCCCCTCCTCCACCCTCTCTGATACGCCTCCGGCGTCGAATGCGACGACGGTCCGCGTCGTTGAGGAAGGAGATCTGGGAGTTCTCCACCTTACCTCGCCAACGACGCTGACGGCCAAGGCCGACGCCGATCTCCTGGCGCAATGTCCCTCCGGACGGCTCGTCAATGTCCGTACACAGCTTTCCAACCGGGACTGGGTCGGCATCGTCCAGGATTACAAGCTCCGGGCCCAGGCCGACTGTCTTCCGGTGCCTCCGCCACCGCCTGCCGTTCAACCTGCGGCCGCTCCCGCTCCCAAAAAACCGGTCCTCGAGGCGAAGAATACCGAACGGGGTCTGGTCTTCACCCTCGGAAGCCTTCTCTTCGAAACCAACCGGGCCAACATCCGGAAGGGGGCCTTGCATCGTCTCGACAAGCTGGCCGCCTACCTGAAGAGCGAGCCGGGACGGAGGATCATGATCGAAGGGTACACCGACAGCACCGGCCACGCGGCCTACAATCGGGCCCTTTCGGAAAAACGCGCGCAAGTCGTCAAAGCCGCTCTCCTCAAAATGGGAGTGGGCCGGGACCGGATCGCCCGCGTGAAGGGGTACGGTGCCCTCTATCCAGTGGCGAGCAACAAGACCGTTCAGGGCCGCGAGAAAAACAGGCGGGTCGAGATCGTCATCTCGGATCCGACGGGAGCCTTCAAGAAGGACCGATAGATAAGGAACGAGGAAGCGGGAGCCGCTCTCTCCGAACCGAATACGGACGCGACCCGGATCCCGGGTCGAACAACAAGGAGGACACTTTGAAGAAAACGATCGCATTGGCCTTGGCCGCCGGACTTTTCACCATGACGGGATGCGTCTCCATCGAATCGTCGTCGATCTCGGACTCCCCCCGGGGAACGGCCGGGACCGTCGTCCACGTCACCGAGGAGGGCGATCTCGGGGTGCTTCACCTGAGCTCTCCCACCGATCTCACGGTGAAGGCCAACAAGGATCTTCTGGCCCAGTGCCAAAGCGGACGGCTGTCCAACGTCCAGACCCAGCTCTCCGACCGGGATTGGGTGGGCATCGTCCAGCAGTACAAGCTCCGGGCGTCGGCCGTCTGCCAGTAAACGAGACAGTAATCGCGAAAGTTCCGGGAGGGGGACGATCCCCTCCCGGCCTGTTTTGCTTGGTCTTTCTTCTCTTCTCCTCCTTTTTTTGGCATTTTCCGGCATTTTTTGGACCGGTTTCCGGAAGGCGGGGGAGAGGATGAGAAAGACCGTGGGGGAGGACAGGAAGATGCTCAAGGAATTCACGAAGTTCATGATGCGCGGCAATGTGATGGACATGGCCGTGGGTATCATCATCGGGGCCGCCTTCGGGAAAATCGTGAGCTCCCTGGTTTCGGACGTCATCATGCCGCCGATCGGGCTCCTCCTCGGGAAGGCGGACTTCTCCAATCTCTTTCTGGTCCTCCGGCAGGGGACTCCTCCCGAGCCCTATTCCACTCTGGCGGTGGCGCAAAAGGCCGGGGCGGTGACCTTGAACTACGGGCTCTTCATCAACACGATCATCGGCTTCGTGATCGTGGGCTTCTCGGTCTTCCTGCTGATCCGGTGGGTCAATCGCCTGACCGCCCTGGTGCCCAAGAAGGAGGAGGCGCCGGCTGCGCCCACGACCAAGACCTGTCCTTTCTGCCTCTCGGTCATCCCCCTGGGGGCCACCCGCTGCCCGCAGTGCACCTCGATTCTTTCCTAAAATGACCTGAATTGAACTAAGTTGGCCTGAAACGGCCTGAGAGAGCCTGAGGCAGAGATGGAACCCTCACTCGAGTCCTTCCCGAAGGGAGCCCATGGCGGGAGAACTTGGTCCCTCTGTTGCTGGATCCTCTGCCGGATCTTCACGGTCGTCCTTTTCGAAGCGCTCGTCGCAGGAGTCCTCGTCCATGAGGCTTGGGCCGCGGCTCCCGTCTCCCCCTCCTCCGATCTCCTGACGCTCAAGAACGGAGATACCCTGAAGGGGCGCCTGGTCTCGGGGGATGCCAAAGGGATCGTCTTCACCTCGGAGGGCGCGGGGAAGCTTGCGATCGGGTGGATCTTCGTGCGCTCGCTCCGGGTTCCCGAGCCCTTCGCGGTCCTCTTCAAGGGGGTCCGGGTCCGGCAGGGGCACCCGAACCGTCAGGTTCCCGAGGGGCCTCTCTCAGTGGAGGGACCGACGCTCACTGTCGCGACCCTTTCGGGCCCTGTCCGGATTCCGGTCGCCTCCGTGACGCATCTGCTCGATGCCCCGTTCTACGAAAAGGCGGTCAACGGCAACGAGCATCCGTGGCAGGGATGGACCGGGTCGCTTGCCGGCGGGGCGAGCTTCGTCGAGGCGACCCAGAGCCTGGAGACCTTCAACTTCGGGGTCGCCCTGACCCGGACCGCCCCCACCGTCTCCTGGCTCGAGCCGGACGACCGGACCATCCTGGGCTTCACGAGCACCTACGGAACCATCTCCCAGCCGAACACCCCCTCCATCTCGACCTCCATCTATCACGGGGACGCCGAGCAGGACGAATACTTTACCCGGGACTTCTATGCCCTGGTCCAGGCCCTCTACGACCACAATTCGACGACGGGGCTCGATCTCCAGCAGATCTACGGGGCCGGGCTCGGGTATACCGTCCTCCGGAGCTCCGTCCAGCAGCTGAATTTGACTCTCACTGGAAGCTACACCGACCAGCAGTTTGCGGTGGCGAGCGCCGACCAGAACCTGGTCGGAGCGACCTTCACCGTGACCTACTTCTACAAGTTCTCCCACGGGATCACCGTCAACGAGAACTCCTACATCACCCCGGAGTTCAACAACACCCGCGCCTGGCTGGCCTATCTCTCCGCGGGCATCTCCATCCCGGTGCTCGACTCCCTGGCCTTCTCCCTCCAGGCGATCGACAACTACTGGAACGCCCCCGCCCCCGGATTCGTCAACAACTCCTTCCAGCTGAATACCAACCTGAGCTATACGATCCCGTCCTTTTGAGCGGGCCTATTCCGGGGAACGAAGTTTTGGAGAATGACTCCCGGACGAAGGGAGGGGAGGTCGAATGGGTCTGGACCGGAGCCTCCCCTCTTCCAAACCCGCAATAGAATTTCATTCCGGCAAATTGCCGGGACCCTTTATCATCCCGGATAACGTAGGAGTCTGGCCCGACCCCCTTCTCATTCTGCTTCCTCGGCGGACTTCCATTCCCTCCCGGTTGACACCAACATGGTTCGCTCGGTCGGGAGGAGGCTTCCTCCTCCTGTCGGGTTGCTAATCCATTCCTTCCTTTTCATTCTCGAAAGATCTTCCAGACAAGGTGTCCCTGTCTTTTTAGGATTCATTGCGACATTTCAATTGTTATTCCCCTACTTAAGTAGTAGAATCACGATGAATGATTGGCATTTCCCGGCCCAATGAGATCATCCGTAAAGAATGAAGAATTTTCAAGTTCAGACCCCAACTTATTGGGATCAAGGACATGGCGAAAGGGATTGAAGGATCGATTGTGGTCTTTATTAGATAAAGAACTCATTTTTTACCTCATAATGGGGATGCTCAAGAGCATACGAAGCTGAAGAGTTCGAGCCCCCTCAATCCCCCTCAGAGGTTCGGAGAAAAACGGATGAGACAGAATGTCGAACGGGCAGGTCGCATATTCATTCTCATGATTTTTCTCTTGTCCCTTCCCGCCTGTGGAACGGGAGGGGGCGGAACGGGCGGAAGTCCTCCTCCTTCGACCTCCTTCTCACCTCCTACCGGCAATAGCTCACCCACCTCCTTCGGAAAGATCGCAATCGACAGCCAGAACAATGTCTGGGTTACCACCAACACAGGTCTCATGGAAATACCAGCCAAGGCGACCTCATGTGCCACCGCCTCGGACTGTCCACTGTTCCCTTTGGGTTTTGGTCCCGCCGGGATCGTGGTGGATTCCAAGAATAACATCTGGGTCACGAACGATACCTCGACAGGGTCGGTGACGAAAATCCCCTTTGGTACAACAACCTGTTCCTCTTCACCTTCTTCTTGTCCGACCTTTTCCGGGTTCACCTCCCCCACCGGGATCGCGGTGGACAGCTCTAATGACATCTGGGTCACCAACACCGGCAACGGAACGGTCACGGAAATCCCCTCCGGTGCCAACTCCTGCTCCAGTTGCAAGACCTTTTCCGGGTTCACCTCCCCCACCGGGATCGCGGTGGACAGTAAGAACAACGTCTGGGTCACCAACACCGGCAACGGAACGGTCACGGAAATTACCTCTGGTACCACAACCTGTTCCAGCTCCACCAATTGCCCAACCTTTCTCGGGTTTTCCGATCCCGTCGCCGTCACAACGACAGGAACGACCCCCTGGGTGGCCAACAGCGGAACCGGATCCTCCTACTCCCCCGGGGTCGTGGAAATCAATTCCTCCTGCCAATCCGGCGGTTGTCCGGAAATCACCCACTTCACACAACCGGTGGGACTCGCCTTCGACACCTCCGGAAACCTCTGGGTGATCGACGCCGGAAACAGCACCACCGTCGAAATTACCGCTTTGGCCATTGCCAGCGCGACCTGTTCGTCCTCAACCCCCTGCTACCAATATTCTCTCCCCGCCGCTCCAGCAGGAGTCGCGACGGATAGCCTGGGAAATATCTGGATCTCCCTTGTCAACGCCCAGGTCATCGAATACAAACCCTGACCCCGATCTGGAGGAAAGAGGGAAGGACCGATCTCACCGGGATTTTCCGTCTTGACCTTCCTCCGGAAAGTGCGGAGAATGACTCCCACCAGGGAATGAGGAACGGAACCTTCCTTTCCCCCGAAAATGTATCCTTTTGAAAGAGAATTCAGTATAGAGGGACGGGAGTACCCAGAATTTGGAGAAATTCAGAAGGCCAGCATCAATGGTCGGGGACTGGAAGGGCCGGTGATTTCCCGCCGTCTTCTCTCCCGCCTCGGAGGACTGATTGAAGCAGACCCGGAAGAGCGTCTCCGCTCCCGCTCCCGCCTTCTGACCCTCCCGGATCATCCCCGGATCCTGGTGGTCTGTCATGGCAACCTCTGCCGGAGCCCGGCGGCGGAACTGTTTTTAAAACGAAGCCTTACCTCCCAACGATTCGAGGTCTCCTCCGGCGGCCTGTCCCACCAGGAGAACCTTCCCGCACCCCCGGACTATGTGCGGGAGGCCCGCTCCTTCGGTATCGACCTTTCGGCCCATCGCTCCCGGACCACAAGTCCGCTTCTCGCCGAATGGGCCGACCTGATCCTCTTCATGGACCGCTCGAACCGGGATCTTCTTCTCGATTTCGGGGAGGGGGCCGTCCGGAAGTCCGCTTGGCTCGGAGCCTGGGATTCCGGAAGAGCTCTTGAGATACCCGATCCCTACGGAAGAAACTCCTCCGTCATGCGGCAAGTCCTTGGGCGCCTCCTGCGCGCCTCGGAAGCCTTGGCCAAAGAGCTTTCCGCCCGGTTTCCAACCCCTGCCAGTCCTCCCTGAAAGGCGTTCCGGGAGAGTCCCATCCAGAGTCCTTCTCGAACTTTCACTCCTCACTCAGACGCTCTCGACGCCTTTTTCCTGTGACGCAAATCATCGACAAAAAGGATTTGTTCGTGTTTAATGGACGAAATTGCGGGAAGGCCCCGCAGACGACCAGCCCTCCAGTCCCGAGGTTCTCCATGACAACCTGTCTGATCGATGCCCTTCCCGGGGAAGACTCCCTGGCGACATTCCTGGATGGCCCTTCGGGCCGAACCCTCTCCCTTCGACTGGCCGAAAGCCCATCCGATCTGGGTCGGGCGGAGGCTCTGGTGGCCCGGATGTATGCCCGCATGGGCTATCGCACCGAGGGACTTCTTCCGGAGGGTCCCGGCTATGCGACCCTTCTTCTTTCCGAGGCGGGGGGGGAGGATCTGGGAACGGTGACGGTGGGATCGGGTGAGGAATTCCTGCGGGCCGAGGAGAGCTATCCCGATGAGATCGCGGCCTTGCGTCGGGAAGGACGAAGCCTCTGCGAGTTCAACGCCCTGGCCATGGCTCCGGGTCTCGGATCACCCTCCGCCCTGGCCCGCCTCTTTCATGCGGCGCTCCTGGCGGGAGGCCCCCTTCTGGGACACACCGACGCGGTGGTAGAGGTGACCCCCGTTCATGCGCGTTTCTATGAACATCAGTTGGGATTCGTCAAAGTCGGGACCCCCCGTTCATGCCAACGTGTCGGAACGAACTCCAACCTTCTTCGAGTCGATCTTGTCAGGGGGCTCGAACGGGCCCGGGAGAACGGCGGCCATCCGGAACGGCGGGCGAGCGACCGAAGCCTTTTCCCCCTCTTTTTTAATCCCCGGGAGGGGAAGATCCTGGAGGAGAGGCTTTCGGAGAGGCTCTTCTCCCCTGCGCGCCTTCTCAGGAGCCCCCGCACCGGGTCGTGGCCGAATCTCCCGGAAGAGGAACGGTCCGGGTGGTATCGATCCGGACATCGACCTTCTGTCCCAACTTGAAGGGCAGGGGCGCGGCCGAGACGATCTTGACATCCACGACGCCCGTATCGGTGGGGCGGGAGGGGTCTTCGGGGATCAGGTGCTTGCGCGTTACCCTCTCCGAAATAGAAATCACAACCCCCGAATAGTTTTTGTCCATCCCTTCGGCATGAAGGACCGCCGGCTGTCCGATCCGGACATGGCCAACGTCGAACTCGTCCACCTCCGCCTCCACCCGGGTCTTTGAGAGGTCGGCCACGGTCGCGATCCGGGATCCCACCTTCACGTATTCTCCCAGATTGTGGTAGCGGGCCACCACCATCCCCTCGATGGGGGAGCGGATCCGGGTCTTGGCGAGAATCGCCTCGGTGAGGCGAACGTCGGCCTCTCCCCGCTCCGCCTGGGCCTTGGCCATGGCCAGGGTCTTCCGGGCCTGGTCGTAGGAAGCGAAGCTCGTCGCCCTCTTGTTCCAGAGATTCTCGGCTCGATGGAACTGGTTTTCGGCCAGGGCCTTTTTGGCGAGATCCACCGAAAGACCGGCCTTGGCTTCGGCGAGCTGGGCCTCGACATCGGTCGCCCGGAGAGCGGCCAGGAGGGCTCCCTTTTTGACCCTTTCGTGCTCCCGGGCGGGATAGCGCGCAATCGTCCCGGCGTATTCGGAGCGGACGGTGGCCAGGGCGTCGGGACAGGCCATGAGGCGCCCCTCGGCCACCACCCGGCCCTCCCGGGGCGCGATGGCTCCCGTGGCCGGCTGGGGGCTGACCCCTCCCCGGGGAAGGAAGAAGCTTCCCCCCATCAGAAGAAGTCCCGAGACAATCAGTAGCGTGTTCGATCGTGTCATCAATGTCCTCGTCTTGGGTCCGAATCCTGGGACCCTTCTTCGATCAGAAGGCCGTCCCGGATCCTCAGAATGCAGTCGGCCACCTTCCGGACCGCCGGATCGTGGGTGGCGACCAGCACGGCCCGGCCTTCCTCTTTCGCGAGCTTCCGGAAGATTTCCAGCACCTCGAGCCCCACGTGGGAGTCGAGATTGGCGGTGGGCTCGTCGGCGAAGACGATCCGGCTTCCACCGGAAAGGGCCCGGGCGATGGCCACCCGCTGTTTTTCGCCTCCGGAGAGCTTGGCCGGAATGAAGTCGAGCCGGTGGGAGAGGCCGATCTGCTGGAGGATCTGCCGGGCCTCCCGCTCATACTCCGGGGTTCGCCGGCCCCGGACCTGAAGCGAATAGAGGACGTTCTCGAGGACCGTGAGGGCGGGGAAAAGGTTGAAACTCTGGAAGACGAAGCCGATCGATTCCCGGCGGACACGCACCATGTCCGCAGGGGAGCCGAAGTCGACGCCCCGCCCCTCGACGGTAAGGGAGCCGGAGGTGGGGGAGAGGAGACAGCCCGCCACCGACATGAGTGTGGTCTTCCCCGACCCCGAGGGGCCCTCGAGAAGGACGATCTCGCCTTCTTCAAGCTCCAGGCTGACCCCCCGGAGAGCTTCGACCCGGGATCCCCCCTCCTCGTAGACCTTGGTGAGGCGCAGGGCCTCGAGGATCGCCACCGGCCCCCCTAGCTCCGGAAGAGAAGGGCCGGATCGATCCGGGAGACCTTCCGAAAGGAGACGGTGGAGGCCAGAAGACAGAGGACCACCGTCGATACGAAGACAATCGCCAGGAGGGAGGGGGAGAGGATCAGGTCGAGATCCCCCTTCCGGGCCAGCGGCTTGATGAGGAAGGCCAGGACGGTACCGGCGAGGTAGCCGGTGACAGCGATGACCACCGCCTGCCGCATGAGGAGCCGGTAGATGTCGCCGTTGGTGCCGCCGATGGCCTTGACCATTCCGAACTCTTTGACATGCTCCATGGTGGTGGTGTAGAGGGTCTGGGCCAGGATCACCACCCCGACGAGGCATCCGAGAAAGACGATCATCCCCATGTTGAAGCCGAGCCCCGTCTTGAAGATCCAGTATCCCTGGCTTTTCCAGGCCCAGGCTTTGCGGGTGAAGACGTCGTTGTAGGGAAGGCGGCGCCGGATTTCGGCCATGACCGCTTTCTTGTCGGCCCCGGGGGCAAGGTGGACCAGGATGTAGGCGGTCTTGCCGAAGGTAATGTCGGTCAGGGCCTGAGCGCGGTAGAAGTCGAGAAAGGCCACGGGGATGGTGGTGAAGGACCGGAGGCCGTGCATGACCCCGATGATCTTCAGGCGCTGGTTCACGATCTCCCGGTACTCCCCGACATGGAAGGGGCCATAGCGGTGAATGGCGAAATCATCGAGGAACATGTAGGGTCCACCGCGAAGGTCGAGGGGGTTGCCGGAGACGATGTTCCAGGGAACCCCCCACTCCCAGTAGTGGGTAAGGCCGTAGACCATGACCCCGTCGGAGGAGCCATTCGGAAGGTGGATGGGCATGAAGTCCACCATCAGGTTGTCGGCCCGTTCGACCCCGGGAACGGAGCGGACCCGGTTCACGAGGTTCTCGGGAAAGTAGTTGGCGAAGTCGATATTCTGGGTGTTGAGGGAGGTGATCCAGAGGTCGGCCTGGCGGATGGGGAGGATGGTGTCGGCGGCGTAGCCGATCAGCCCCTCGAAGAGCCCCACCTGTACCAGGACCAGCATGACGGAGAAGGCCACGCCGAAGGCAGTGAGGGCAAACCTCAGCCGGTCGTGCAGCAGCATCTTCATCGACAGATCGACCTTCACGCCTCGTCTCTCCTCCGGGGATATTCTTCATAACGCAAGACCTTGGGCATTATACCCAAACGGAGCAGACAAGTCAGGAAAGTGTGACGGGAAACAGAAGGTAATGAATTCGACACCTGGAGGTACTCCCCGTCAAGTAGAGCAAAAAGGGTCTTGTTTAAGGTAGTAATAGGTTTCCCAAGATTGTTCGAATTGTCTCCTGTGGGTTTCAGGAGGTTTGTCCCAGATAGA
>JAKADN010000077.1 GCA_021820445.1 Nitrospirota bacterium
AGCAGACTTTCCACCTCCTGGCGCAGCAGGGCCAGCTCCTTGAGCGTCCCCGGGTCCGCAGCCCCCGGCCGGCTCGCCCCATGAGGCCCCCCCGACACGGCCATCCCCTCAAAGGGGGCTCCGGAAGGGGCAGCCGACCTCGCGACAGGAACAGCCTTCTCCCCCTGCCGTCCGGGAAGAACTCCTGAGGGCCTCTCTTTTTCGGAAGAGGCCGGAGACGGGGGAGAAGAGGTGGCCACCCGGGAGAGTCGGGGGGAGGAGGGGAGCGGCGACCAGGGGCCGACGGCCAGCGACTCCCGGGCCAGGGGGCTCCCCGCCGCAGCCGCCTTCCCATACCAGTAGGTGGCCTTCCCGTAGTCCTTTGGCACCCCCTGCCCCCGTTCGTAGAGATCCCCGAGTCCCGTCTGGGCCGTGGTGTCCCCGGACTCGGCCGCCATTTTCCACCAATGGGCGGCCCGGGAGAAGCTCTGGGGAACGCCCTTGCCCAGATCGTAGAGGGCCCCGACGTTGAACATGGCCCGGGGGTCGTGGGCCCGGGCCCCCCGCAGGAAGCATCGGAAGGCCCGCCGATCATCGTGGCCGCCGGCCCGGGAAAGATAAAAGGCCCCCAGGGTGTTCATGGCATGGGGATCTCCTCCCCGGGCCGCCACCCTGAGCCACTTCTCCGCGCGTTTGGGATCGGAGGCCCCCCCTTCCCCCTTCCAGAGCATCCACCCGAAATTGCGGGCGCCGGCCAGAGAGCCCTTTCGGGCCGCCTCCCGGTATTCGCGACGGGCCCGGACCCAGTCCTTTGTCCCGTTGCGCCCCTCGTAGTCGAGGTTCCCCAGGGCGTTTTCCGCCGAGGCATTACCGGACTCGGCCGCCGACTGAAGATCGCGGCGATTGACCGGATCCCGAGAGGGAGAGGCCCCCGGGGACGGGGAGGGAAGCAAGAGAAGAAGTGCCAGAGCGACAAGGGCGATCGTTTTGTGGCGAACCATGACAGCCTCCCGGCAGCCGCATCAATGGATGTACTGTTGCAGATGGCGTCCCAGATGGAATCGCTCAAAGAGAAGATAGGCAATGGTGATGTAGCCGATGACGAGAACGACGCTGTTGATGAGGCGCATGAAAAACTCCTTTGTTTTGGGCCCCTCACTCGAAGGGAGCCCCCAGCAAGGGGCGGGAGGGGGTCTTTCCACAGGAGCTGTGGGCCCGTGCCGGTTCGGGGGCGCCTAACGCGTCCCGAAGGTTTGCCTGATCTGATCTTCCATGGTCTGTCCCATACGGAGCAGAGACTCCTTTTCATGGCGAAGGGCCGCCTCCTCCCGATAAGGGACAGGAGCCTTCCGGGAGGGAGTGACGATCTTCCCCTTGCCCGGTTGGGCAAGGCTTCCCTGCCGCCTGCCTGTCAGAGGGTCCGGAGAGACAGCCTTCTGCGGGGAGTCCCTCTTGCCGGATCGCCGGATGAAGGATCCCCCCGGGTAGGTGTCCGGGGAAGGAGGGGGAAGGATCGCCGCCACCTCCTGCGGGACCTTCCGCCGGAGCCATCTCCGGACCACGCCCGACCGGAGGGCAAAGTTCACGCTGGTGATGGCCAGGCCGTCGGAGCTCTTTCTCGCGATAGCCGTGTTCACCCCGATCACCTCACCCCGACGATCGAGAAGCGGCCCCCCGGAGTTCCCACGATTGATGGAGGCATCGGTCTGGAAGGCCTCCTTGCCGGGAACCCCGCCGAGGTCGTTGATCCGGGCACTCACGATCCCGGAGGTCAGCGTCCAGAGCCCCCCCTGTTCGGGGTGGCCGATGGCCAGAACCCGGGTCCCGGGGGAGATCTCCCGGGAGGGAGCCAGAGGAAGGGGACGGATGTCGGCGGGGACGGGCCCCACCGACAGAAGGGCCAGATCGAGTCTCCGGGAAAGGGCCAGGATCCGGGCCGGCGCCATGCGGGTCAGGTCGTCCTGGAAGTTCCCGGTGGTCCGGGGAGGCCGGAAGTAGACCCGAAGGGTCCTCCCCGCGAGAGATCCCGAGGACGAAGGCGCCAGCACATGGGCGTTCGTCAGAATGAGTCCCCGCCGGCTCAGGACAATGCCTGCCCCCATGGTGCCGGCTCCGTCTTCAGGAAGGGAGAAGACCACCACGACTCCGGAGGAGGCCCTCTGGTAGAGTGCCTCCAGGGATCCCTTCCCTGAGGCATGGGCGGGAAGGGATGAGGCGAGGCCGACGGCCATCAGGCCGGCGGCGGAGAGTGACAAAAAGAGAAACGGACGCATGGAAGACCTCCCGGACGGGGGTGGCTAGTTCTTCTGGGCTTCCCTCGCATGAAGCTCGTCGAAGGCGTTTTTCATGTCCTTGAGGATCGACTGCTTCTGCTCTTCCCCCATCTGGTGGTACCCCTGAAGGTCCTTGGCATATTGCTTCAGATCGATCTGGGCCAGGGCAAAGATCGTCCCGGTCTTCGGATCCTGCCAGTGGTCGACGATGGACGACCCCTTGACCTCCATTCGGGTGAATCCTTCCAGCGGAACCTCGATCCCCTGGGACTCGTCATTTTGACGAAGTCCCGGGCCTCCCCCCAGAGAGCGCTGGTAGTCGCGGCTCAGTCGGGAGACGTAGGTCTGGAACTCGGCAGCCAGGGCGGCCCGGGCCCGAAGGTTGGCATCTTCGATGGCCAGGGGGATGTTCTCGATCCCCTGGGAGGCTCCCACTCCATAGAAAAAGGCGCCATTCTTGGCATCGTGAACGCCGTGGCCACCCTGCCGGACCCAGGCCGGGGCATGGGCAAAGATGTTGTTGCCGGGAGTGCTGCCGGTGGTATGGGCGCAGGCGGCAAGGGAAAGGGCCAGGACGGTGGGGGCCCCCAGGGCCCGGAAAAGGGAGGGAATCTTCATGGCATGCTCCTTTTTTTAGTTTTTCGCGGTGACATGTGTGTCAACCGCGGGTGGGGCGGCCAGGGGATCCGATCCCTTAGCCGCCTTCGGGACGATTTCGAAGGGGACCTCCCGTAAGGTCCAGAGCGAGCCGGCTCCTTTCAGGCGAAAGAGCCGGTGCAGCACATTTTTCCGAAAATCCGGGATCCGGTAGTAAAGGCCGCCGGGGCCCGCGGGGGTGGCCACCACCGGCACATCGAGACTTCCCTGCCGGAGGGCGATGACGAAGAGTCGCTCCACCGTCCGGGAGGCTCCCGGGGGAAGAGCCACCCGAAAGCTCTCCCGGCTCCCGGGAGGAGGCAGGGTCAGGGATTGGTTTCCCGGGAGCCTCCCCTCCCGCGTTGCCGGCAGGGGATAGAGCAAAACCCCCTCCCCCGCCTGGTCCACATCGAAGAGGTAAAGGCGAACGGGGGCCTTTCCCGGAACCCGGACCCGAAGGCCCATCCGAAGATCTGATCCCACCGGGAGAACCCCTCCCCGGGAAAGGGAGATCCCGCTGATCCCGAAGCCGGGATCGACCTCCTCAAGCCGAAGCTCCCCCACAAGAACCACCTGACAGGTGAGGCGGGAATCTGAAATCCTGCAGTGGGGGGAGCGCTCCTCGTAGCGGGCGAAGGCGGCCAGGGTCTCCACGAGATCCTGCTCCAGCACCTGCCCCTCCCGATCGCCGATGTGGTAGACATTGTCGAAAAAGCTCCGGACGATCTGACGGTCTCCTCCGCAGTCCATCGCCCGCCTCAGGGCATCCTGGCGGGCCAGATGGAGAACGGCATCGGGGCCGTCGCTCTCTCCTCCCTGTCCCGTTCCCTCAATGTGAAAAGAGAGCCGGCGACCATCCCGGGAGAGGGAGGTCCCTGTGCAGAACGAGCGAGCCATGGGCTCCGGGCGATTTTTTTGGAGCCCCGAGGGTAGAGCCCCTTGAAAGCCCTTCGTCCCCATCTGCCGAAGGGGCCCCCCTTGCCCCCCCTCCCCGATGACAGGGGCCCTCCCTTCAAAAAGATTGGGCGGAGGGGAGGTCCCGCAGCCGGCCAGAAGCCCGCCGGCCAGGAGGGCGCAAAGCGCCAGAGAGTGGAGGCGACCCCCTGACAGATCAAGGCGGAAGGCCTGCCCTTTCACGGAAGCCGCTCCAGAAGTCCCAGGCGAAAGCCCGCCCGAAGGAGCTCGGCCTCGCCCAGGATCCTCCCCTCGGGGAGACGGCGTTCCAGCTGGAAGACCAGCGCCCGATCGCCGGGTTCGAGAACGACCGGGATCCGGTTGACCGGGACCTGACGGCCCAGGATCCTCGACAGGAGGTTCGCGGTGGAGAGGTGGCCGATGGCCGAGACGAACCCCTCCGCCACAATCTCCCGGGCTTCGGCCACGGTCAGGGGCCCCTGATAGGACCAGTGGCCGAAGTCGCTGATCACCGGGGAGTTGAGAAGATAGAGCGCCACATCCGTCTCCATGAAAGAGTCCCTTCCGAAAGGGGGTCTGTCTCTCCTCCGGGAAGCCCTCTCCGGAGAAGCGAAGAGGGGAACGGACTCGGGTCCCCTCTTCCTGTCTTCTGGAATCAGAGTGCCACAGGGATTTCAGGAAGGGTCATTTGGCAAGCTTGCGAAGGGGGGAATAAACAGAAAACATATTAGATGGAAATGCTTTAGAAACACAAAACAATCTCGGATCTTCCGAAGGACACTCTCCCTGACCCTTTGACCGAGAGATGGGAAAACTCCTCCGCACTTCCCGTTCCATTGACTTCTCCGTAAAAATCCACGAAAGTATCGTGTCCGATCATCCTGACTCAATCCAAAAGCCAATACGAAAGGCTCCCATGACCACCACACCCACGCCCCACGACTCCTTCTTCAAGGACGTCTTCGGCCCGGGCAAGGCGAACCTTCCCGCCCTCTTCTCCCTTCTCGACGCTCCCTTCGCCTCCCGGATCGATCCCGCCTCCCTGACCTACCTCTCCGGCGAGACCATCGGAGAGGGGCTCGCCACCTCCTTCCGAAGCGATCTCGTGGGATCCCTCCTCCTAGCCGACGCCACCGTGGACGGCAAGCCCCTGGAGTTCGTCTTTCTCTTCGAGCACAAGTCCTCCTCCGCCCGGGACCTCCCCTTCAAACTGGCCTGTCTCGTCACCGCCCTCTGGGCCCGCTTTCTCCGGGAGGGGAAGACGCCCCTTCCCGTCGTTCCCATCCTGATCCACCATGGTGAGAGACCCTGGAGCCAGCCGGTGCGCCTCTCCGAGATCCTGGGTCTTCGCCCCGAGCTGGCGGTCGGGATGCCCGACTACGCCCTCCATGTCATCGACCTCAGCCGGATCGACGATGACGAGCTTCGCCGGCGGGTTGCCGACCCCGAGCCCCGGGTGAGCCTTGCCGCCATGAAGCACATCCACGACCCCCTTCCCGCCTTCCTTAAGGTGGTGACCGACTTCATGGAAGAGCTCGGGGAAAACCGTGATATACTCATATCCATAGGAACAAACGTCATCGACTATGCGGTCCACGTGCATCCGGAGGTCTCCCCCCAGGAGATGCTCTCCATGCTCACCACCGTCACCCGGGAGGACAAAACAATGTATACGGTGATCGACCTGTTGCGGGATCAGGGCATTGAAAAAGGAATTGAACAAGGGTTCGAGAAAGGCCGGCAGGAGGGCCGCCAGGAGGGTCGGCAAGAGGGTCGCCAGGAGGGTCGGCAAGAGGGTCGCCAGGAGGGCCGGCAAGAGGATATTGAAAAGCTCCTCTCAAAGAGAGTCCTCTCTCCCGAGGAAATCGCCTCTGTCCTGGAGGTCGATCGGGGGTGGGTCGAGGAGATTGCCCGGAAGATTGACGGAAAGATCTGACTTTGAGGTTGTCTCGTTCCTTTTGATGCCGGGAGAATAAAACAATGTATACGGTGATCGACCTGTTGCGGGATCAGGGCATTGAAAAAGGAATTGAACAAGGGTTCGAGAAAGGCCGCCAGGAGGGTCGGCAAGAGGGTCGTCAGGAAGGCCGGCAGGAGGGTCGCCAGGAGGGCCGGCAAGAGGATATTGAAAAGCTCCTCTCAAAGAGAGTCCTCTCTCCCGAGGAAATTGCCTCTGTCCTGGAGGTCGATCGGGGGTGGGTCGAGGAGATTGCCCGGAAGATTGACGGAAGCAAGTGACGCATCGCCTTTACTCTTAGTCATCACCTTCAAAAAAGAATCGCCCCCGGCGA
Organism: Nitrospirota bacterium; assembly: GCA_021820445.1. GTDB lineage: Bacteria > Nitrospirota > Leptospirillia > Leptospirillales > Leptospirillaceae > UBA4572. The sequence continues at coordinate 6,095 of JAKADN010000077.1, forward strand.
CAGTGTGCCAAATGCTCCGGAAATCATGAAGAGAGGTCCTTGCGGTCAGGAACTTCTCCTCTCTCATCACAACACACGACCTTTTCCCTTCCCTTCCCCCTTCTCGATCCACCCTCACGATGCCGTGACCGCCGCTCGCTCATGAAGCCTCCCTGCCTTTTCGTCCGGAAGCAAGATCCCCCCCCACGAAGGAGGGTTCATCTCTCTTACCTTGCCGAATCGGGGCTCCGATGGTCGCGGATGTCGAGAGGAACGATCAGCAAGGGATAGGCCGTGAGCTTTCGGGCGATCTTTTCGGCCGTCGACTCAAGACCCGGACGCCAGGCCGACTGCCCCAGAATGACGAAAACCGGTCGAATCTTCTGGCAGTGTGTCACGAAGAGCTCCTCCCAGGGAGATCCGGTCTCGATCCGAAGGGTTCCTCCCAGAGACTCCACGAGCTGCCGGAGTCGCCGGGGATCCTCCTCTCCCCCCTGCGTCTCCCGAATGAGGAGGACCTGAAGGCGCAGGCCCAAACGCTCGGTCAGGCGGGCTCCCCGCCGCACCAGCGCCTGATCCGCCTCCCGGGAGGAGACTCCCACCAGGACCACTCCTCCCCGACGGGCCATGCGTCCCATGGCCGATCCCGACCCCTGGGCCCGCATCAGGGCGAATTCCCGGAGCGCCGTCAGGTTCTTGGTGGAGAAGAAGTTCTCGAGGGAGCTCACGATCTTTTCGGGGGGATAGACCTTTCCCTCCAGGAGCCTCCGCTGCAGCTCCTCGGGCGTGAGGTCCACCAGAACCAGATCGTCGGCCATGACCACCACGCTGTCGGGAACGGTTTCCCGGACCCGGATCCCGGTCTGGAGCTCCACCAGATCGTTGAGGCTTTCCACGTGCTGGACATTGAGGGTCGAAAAGACATCGATCCCTCGCCCCAACAGGCGGAGGACATCCTGATACCGCTTGGCCGACGGAAACCCCGGGGGATTGGTGTGGGCCAGCTCGTCGACCAAGACCAGCTCCGGAGAGGCGGCCACAATGGCCTCAACATCCATCTCCGGGAGAACCAGCCCCCGATAGGGAACCATCTTTCGGGGAATGACCGGCAGCCCCCGGGCCATCTCCTCCGTCTCCTTCCGACCATGGGTCTCCAGAAACCCCACGACCACGCGACGCCCCTTATCCTGCTGCTCCTTGGCCGTCTGAAGCATCCGGTAGGTTTTTCCGATCCCGGCCGCCGCCCCCAAAAAGAGGGTAAACCGCCCCCGATTCTCCTTCTGGGGAATTTCTGACGGGGGCGGGAGTTCCGGGGCGAAAGGCTCATCGCTTTCGGGCACGATCGGATGGAGGGTCGGGACCAGGACGACCTCGACGTCGATCCGGGGAAAGTGGTGGAGAACAGAGCGGACGAAGGACTGCTTCCAGGGATGGGACTCTCCGGCGTGGCCGAGGACCAGGCGGGTGGTTTTGGTGCGCTCCACAAAGCGCCAGAGGGTCCAGGGGACATGGCGGGTCCGGAGGATCGAGAGCTTCCCCCCCGCATCTTTAACCCGGGCTTCCAGGGACTCCGGTAGCGGGCGCCTCGTCCCGAACCACCGGCCCCACAAGGGGATTTTTTCAAGATGGAGAACCAGGAGCTCCCCTCCAAGCCGTCGGGAGAGTGTACTGCCATAGTCCAGAAGGGGGGCGAAGGATTCGGGGTGGGTCGAGACCAGCACCGTCACCCGCTCGAAGATCCCCTTTTCTCCCCCCTGGCGGGTAAGCCGGTCATCGAGGACCTTCGCGGCAAAGCGAAGCGTCATCTCCCGAAGCTGGAAGAGGGTCCTCTCCGAAAGAAGCGGTGAGCGCACGGCTCCCTTTGCGTTGACCCCGAAAACGGAGCCCTCCCGGATCCTTGCAAGAAGTTCGCCGGGAGGGAGGTCGACCAGCACGAGCTCGTCCGCCCCCTTGACGAACTCCACCGGCACAACCTCGCCCACCGAATGTCCCAGGATCCGGGCGGCCGGCAATGCAAGCTCCGAGATGTGAAGGGAATTGAGGGTCGTGATCACACTGATCCCCCGATCCCGGAGAAGCTCGACCATCTGCCATCGGGGCATCGCCCCGGAGATCCCTCCGGAGCGGGCCAGCTCGTCGATGAGGACGGTGGCCGGATGGCGACGGAGGAGGGCCTCGAGGTCGATCTCCGAAAGAAGAAGGCCTGCCCGGACCTCGGTCCGGGGAGGAATGCGATCCATCCCCGCAAGGAGGTCGTCGAGATCCCGGCGCCCCTTTTCCTCATACCATCCCACCACAAGATCGATCCCCTGGGCCCGGAGGGCCCGGGCATCGAGGAGGGCCCGCCGGGTCTTCCCGGTTCCCGGCGCCCACCCAAGATAGATCTTCAGCCGGCCCCGGCCAAGCCCTGCCGGGGACATCTCCCCGGGCGAGATCTCCTGTGCCTCTCTTTCCTCTCCCATTGCCGCCTCCGCCCTACCGACACTGATGCATCGGAATATGATCTGATCCTGTGATCATACGACAGAAGGATGGGGACTCCGATTGGCCGTTCGGCCAATCCCGGGTCATTCTCCCGGCCAATTGCCGGCGGACGCGAATCGGGACTATAACCGGAAAGGATTCGCAGGCAAACCCAACAACAAGGACCATCGATGAAAAACAACCAAATGACCTCTCTCCATCTCCCGGCCATCCGCCAGGCCGTCGTCATGCTGGACCCGCTCCGTCTGTGGAGAAATCCCGTGATGTTTCTGGTGGAGGTCGGGAGCCTCCTCACCACGCTCATGGCCCTCGACGCCCTCATCCGGCATACCGGAGAGGGGCTCTTCGCCTCGGTGATCGCCCTGTGGCTGTGGCTGACGCTCCTCTTTGCCAACTACGCCGAATCGCTGGCGGAGTTTCAGGGGAAGGCCCAGGCCGAGAGCCTCCGGACCACCCGCGCCGAGGTCACGGCCCGGCGGCTCACTGATGCCGGAACCGAAGAGGTTCCGGGGGCCTCGCTCCGGCAAGGCGATCTCTTTCTCGTCATGGCCGGGGAGTTCATCCCCACCGACGGCGAGATCCTCGAGGGGGTGGCCAGCATCGATGAGTCGGCCATCACCGGGGAGTCGGCCCCGGTGATCAGGGAGGCGGGGGGCGACCGCTCCGGCGTCACCGGAGGAACCCGGGTCCTGGCCGGGGAGATTCGCGTCGCCGTCACGTCGAATCCCGGAGAGACCTTCCTCGACCGGATGATCGGACTCGTGGAGGGGGCCAAAAGGAAAAAGTCCCCCAACGAGGTCGCCCTGTCGATCCTCCTCATCGGACTCACCCTGATCTTCCTCGTGGTGGTGGGGACCCTCCCGGCCTTCTTCTCCTACGCCGGACTCTCCACAAGTCCCACCGTGCTCATCGCCCTCCTGGTCTGTCTCATTCCCACGACCATCGCCGGCCTTCTGCCGGCCATCGGAATCGCCGGCATCGACCGGGCCTTCGGGGCCAATGTCATCGCCAAGTCGGGCAAGGCCGTCGAGGTCGCCGGAGACATCGATCTCCTCCTCCTCGACAAGACCGGCACCATCACCTTCGGGAACCGCCAGGCCGTCCAGCTCCTGCCGGCGGAGGGGACAAGCCCCGAGGCGCTGGCCCGGGCCTGCGCCCTCTCCTCCCTGAAGGACGCGACCCCCG
>JAKADN010000078.1 GCA_021820445.1 Nitrospirota bacterium
CACACCCGGAGGTCCCAGCAAGACCACGTTGTCCCCGTTGGCCACCCACCGGCAGGCCGCAAGCTCCCGAACACGCTTGGGGTCGAGCGAGGGTTGGGCGGAAAAGTCGAATCCGTCCAGGGTCTTGACGAAGGGGAAGCGGGCCATCCGGACCCCCATCTCGGTCCGTTTGTGGTGTTTTCCGGCCACCTCTTCCGCGACGATCTTCTCCAGGAACTCCCGATGGGTCCATTATCCTTTACTCGCTACCGTATCGCTTTTCCTTTTGAGGACAAGAGAACGGGCACGCTGGACGATCCCTCTCTCCCCCCATGTCTTCAGGCCTTTCGGCCACCTGAAGCCTTTTTTCCAGAAAATCATCGGCAACACTCTTTTCTTTGTTCAAAATCCTTTTTACCTCCATTGGGTGTAAAATTTCGGATACAATAGAACAACGGCCTGAAAAATGCTCACCTTTATGAAGGATGGTCATACTTTCTCGGGATTCTTGCTCTTGGGAGGAGAACGCATACTTCCGTAAGGAAGCGGACCTCCATCCCGAAAAAAAGGACATCTTGGCCTTTGTGGCCCCCTTTGGGAGTTCTCTTGGTCATATTCCCGGGGAAAAGACCCGAAGAATGTAAGAAGGAGCTCCGATGGAAAAAGAAGCGATCCTTATTCCGGATTATGCCGGAACCGATATTGGCTACAAGGTCCCCGTCTTTGTGGTCGACGACTCTGCCGTCGGCCGGAGGGTCCTGGACGAGATCGTGCATACGATATCCTCCGACATCGCGATCTCATGTTTCTCTTCTCCCGAAGAGGCCCTTGCCGAGGCCTCGGACCATTCTCCCGACTTGGTGATCGTCGATTACCGGATGCCGGAGATGACGGGCGCTGAGTTTACCCGTCGCTTCCGGAAGATTCCCGACTGCGAAACGGTTCCTGTCGTGATTGTCACGATCTTCTCGGAACGGGATGTCCGGTACGAATCCCTCGAAGCCGGAGCGACCGATTTTCTCATGCGGCCCCTCGACCCTTTCGAAGTCCGCGTCCGCTGCACCAATCTTCTAGCCCTTCAGCGAAGTGCAAAGATCATCCGGTCCAGGGCCTCCTGGCTTCAGGAAGAGGTCGAAAAGGCGACCCGGAAGATTCTCGACCGGGAAAAGGAGTCCCTTCTCATTCTAGGGAAAATCGGCGAGTATCACGACAAGACGACCGCAGACCATATCGTCCGCATGGCGACCTATTCCCGTCTCATCGGAGAGGCCCTGGGTCTCTCTCCCGAATACAATCAGACCCTTGAGCTCGCAGCCCCCATGCACGACATCGGCAAGATCGGCATCCCGGACCAGATTCTTCTGAAACCGGGCGCCCTCACGCCTCCGGAATACGAAATCATGAAGACCCATCCCACCATCGGGTACGAGATCCTCCGGCATTGCACCTCCGAGGTTCTCCGTCTGGGCGGAGAGATCGCCCTGGGCCACCAGGAGCGCCTCGACGGAAGCGGCTATCCGGGAGGACAGAAGGGCGAGTCCATCCCGCTCTCCTGCCGGATCGTGGCGGTGGCCGATGTCTTCGACGCCCTGACCACCCCCCGGCCCTACAAGAGCGCCTGGCCCTTCGAGAAGGCCCACCAGTACCTGTGCGATTTCTCCGGCATCCTCTTCGATCCGGCCTGCGTTCGGGCCTTCTCGGAGCGTCTCGACGAGGTCAGGACCCTGATGGAAGGGATGCCGGATCAGGATGGATGAAGACCTCCCCCCGCCCGCCCCGGCCATCCAAGGGCGCCTGACCTTTCGCGAAGGGCTGAAGGCCCTCAGGCAGCGCCTTGAATCACGCCCGGACAGCGAACACGAACAGTCCTTCATCCGCTTTGTCGCCGGAACGATCGTGACTCTTCTCGGGCTTTTCGACCCGTCCTTCACTATGCTTTCTCCCGGAGAGTTCCGGGCCCTGATGCTGGCATTTCTTGCGGGATCATTCCTCTTTATTCTGGCCATTGCCCACAACCCCCAAATCAGCGTGTTTCGGCGAGTGGTCGGAATCGTGTTCGATTCGGGTTTCACGACTTTTTTTCTGGCAACCTCCCGGGAGGCCGGAACACCGGTGGCCGTTCTCTATCTGTGGATGATTGTCGGCAATGGGTTCCGGTACGGCCCGTCCTACCTTTTGGCGGCGACCGCCATGGCCGCGACCGGGCTGACGGTCGTCTACCGGATAAATCCGTTGTGGACCCACGACCCGGGGCTCTATGCCGCCTTTCTCCTGGCCATTCTGCTCCATCCCCTCTACACCCTCTCCATGATCCGGAAACTCCGGACCGCCGTCGCGGCGGCAGAGGCCGCCAATCGCGCCAAATCCCGTTTTTTGGCCAATGTGAGCCACGAGCTCCGGACGCCCCTCTCCGGAGTGCTTGGAATCGGGGAACTCCTGTGGAAGACCGGGCCGACCCGGGAACAGGGGGCCCTTCTCCGGATGCTGAACGCGACGGCCCTTTCTCTCAAGGGCCTGATCGAAAATGTCCTCGAGATGTCGAAAATCGACTCGGGCCGGCTCGTGGTTGCCCGGGAGCCGCTGAACCTTTTTTCTCTCGCGGAAGAGGCGATGCGGACCATCGCGCCGTTGGCCCACGACAAGAAACTGGCTCTCTCCCTCCGGATTCTGGGGGTGTCCGGGGGAAGGATCATCGGAGACGGCCGGCTCCTTCGGCAGGTCCTGGTCAATCTCCTGGGGAATGCGGTCAAGTTCACCGAACGAGGGCAGGTCGTGCTCTCCGTTTCGGAGAGCATGGAGGCCGGGGGCTCCCGGAGACTCCGGTTCGAGGTGGAGGATACGGGGATCGGCATTCCGGAGGAGCTTCGCCCCCGGGTCTTCATGCGGTTTGCCCAGGGAGAGGAGGGGGTCACCCGGAAATACGGAGGGACCGGCCTGGGAACGTCGATTGCCAAGGAGACGGTGGAGGCGATGGGGGGCGCGATCGGGTTTTCGAGCCGTCCCGGAGCCGGGAGCCGGTTCTGGTTCGAGATCCCCCTCTCCTTCGTCCCGGAGGATGAAGTCCCCCGAGAGTCGCAAGAGAATGCTCCCGACAGACCTTTTCACATTCTTTGGGTGGATCCTGACGGGTCCTCCCCCTCTTCCGGCCTCCTGCCTCCTTTCATGGAGGCGGTCCCGGTCAGAAGCCTTTCGGAAGCGACGGCCGTCGCCGGTGCGCGTCAGGCAACCGGCGGCTTCGAGGCTCTTGTGATCAATCTTTCCGGGGCGGGGGAGGACCAAATGAAAGAGTGGGGGCGAATCGCGGCCTCTCCAATGCTCGAGACCCTGCCCCTCATCCTCTTCGGGAATACGGCCTCCGGAACTCATCCCGACATCGTGGGCTCCGGCTCCGTTCCCCGCGTCCCGGTCTTCCTTTCCGGAGATCCCGCCCTCCTTCGGGGCACTCTCGAGGCCCTCAGGCGGCTCGAAAAGGGACGGACCGGACAGGGAGCGCATCGTGGGGTCCCTTTGTCTCTTTTGCTGGCGGAGGATCACCCCGTCAACCGGAAGGTCCTCTCGAGCCTTCTGGAGGAGGCGGGCCATTCGGTCGTCGCCGCCGGAAGCGGGAAGGAGGCGCTGGCCCTTTTCGAGTCCTCTCCGGACGGGGCCTTCGATCTCCTGATCCTCGATTACAACATGCCGGAGATGGGGGGGCTCGACGTTCTGCAAAATTGCCGAAAAATGACCTCCCGCTTTTGTCCCCCGACCGTCATTCTGACCGCCGCCGTGACCCCCGAAGTGGAGGAGGCCTGTCTCGCCGAAGGTGTCGAGGCCTTTCTGGGAAAGCCGGTCGATCCGGAGAGGCTTCTTGACACAATCGCGCGGGTCGCCGAGAGATCGGTCCTGGAGCCGACCGCTTCCGTCAGGATCCTCGATCCGATGGTTCTTGAGAAATTGTCCCATGTCGTCAAAAACGCGCGGTTTCTGCCGGACCTTGTCGACGACTTCCATTCGGAGGGGACCCGCCTGTTGTCGGAGATGGAAGAGGCCCTGGGGGAGAGGGAACCCGACAGGCTTCGGGACCTGGCACACGCCCTGAAGGGGAGTGCCCTCCAGATGGGGGCCGTCCGACTCTCCCGTCTCTGCTCCCGGGTCTCCGGGGGATCGGGAGAGGATGTGGAAGACGTGACGGCGCTTGTGGCAAAGATCTCGGAGGCTTTCGAGGAGAGCCTCCGCCATCTGGAAAAATGGCTCGAAGGGAATCGGCTGTCCCCCGGGCCCGGTACCTCCCGCAGAACCGAGTGACCCGTCCTCCGTTGGACACTCCCGGAAGGTCAGGCCCCGAAAGTTAGGCAAAGACGACCGTCTTGTTTCCATGGATGAGGACCCGGTCCTCGACATGGTAGCGGAGACCCCGCGCCAGGACCATTTTTTCGATGTCCCGCCCCAGGCGCGCCATCTCCTCCGGGGAGTCGCCGTGGTCGACCCGGATCACGTCCTGGTCGATGATCGGCCCGGCGTCGAGTTCGGCGCTGACATAATGGCAGGTGGCCCCGATGAGCTTGACCCCGCGTTCGTAGGCCTGGTGATAGGGGCGGGAGCCGACGAAGGACGGAAGAAAGCTGTGGTGGATGTTGATGATCCGGCCCGGGAGGCGTTCGCAGAGGAACGGGGGGAGAATGCGCATGTAACGGGCCAGGACCATGACCTCTCCCTGCACCTCTGCAAAAATCCGGGCGATTTCCTCGAAGGGAGCCGGACCGTCCTCCGGGGACACCGGGACGAAATGGAAGGGAACCCCGTGCCAGGCGACGAAGGATTCGAGGTCGGGGTGGTTGGAGACGACCGCCACGATCTCGATGTTCAGCTCTCCCGTTCGCCAGCGGTGAAAGAGATCGGACAGGCAGTGGTCCTGCCGGCTCACGAGAATGACCGTCCTCTTTTTGATCCGGCTCTCCGAGAGGGACCAGTCGAGTCCGAACCTCTCCGCCAGGGGGGCGATGAGGCGGGGAAAGTCTTCGGTCGGAAAATCCAGGGAGTCTGCAAGGATCGCCTGGCGCATGAAGAACCATCCTGTCCCGGGATCGGCGTGGTAGTTGGCCTCGGTGATCCAGCCCCCGTGTTCGGCCAAAAAGCCTGTCACGGCGGCGATGATCCCGACCCGGTCAGGACAGGACATGGTGAGAACCAGGGAATCGGCCACGGAATCTCCTGATTTACCGGCCGGCGCCGTTCTTCTTCCGGCCCGGAGTGGAAGGGAAATGGACTCTCCATCCTTTGCGGAAGTCCGGACCCGGGTATGATCCTCCAAACTCCGTGAGACTTCAACGGGTGGGAGATCCTCCGGGGGGCCACGGACAATAAAAAGGCCCCCGAAAAGGGGGCCATGAGGAATGAGCCAGAAGGGATCTGGCCCGAGACTCCCTGTCCGAACGTCCCTCATTCCCGTCGGGGGCCATGCATCCCCCGGGAGAATCCCTGTCCGGCCAGGGTCTTCACGACGATTGGGAAGCGGGAGGGATTGTCCCCCCCGCCCGAACTCCCTTGTTCCTGACCTTCCGCGATATGGGCGTCCAGGACGGTTCCTCTTGTTCTGGACGGTTCGGGACCATTCCGGTCGAACGACAGAACAATGAGGGCATGCTTCTTTTAAAAGCAATCCGGATGCCAAAACAAGCCAAAACAGGAAAGGGGCGCCCGATGGGACTCTCCATCCGGGACGGGCTCCCGGGCACCCTCGAAGCGTGTCACCTCCCTTTACAATTGTTAAGTCCCGTTGACAGAAACGGGACTTCGGGAGAGAGCCGGGATGTCAGGGGGTCAGGAGTCTAACGGGAGGAGGCCAGAAGGGCCAGGCCGGTCGCGACCTCTTCCTGGGCGGCCTGGGCCATGGACTTCCGGTCCCGTCCCTCGGGGTAGACGGGGGGAGAGATGTAGATCCGGACCACCACCCGGGGTTCCCGGAGGACGCGTCCGAAGGAGCGGAAGAAGTGTTCGTTCCCCGTGTAGGAGATCGATGTCAGCTGGAGTCCTTCGGGGGACTCGTAGCGGATCGAGACCGGAAGGGCCGGGTATCCCGTTTCGGTGCAGAGGTCGAAGACCCCGGTCTTGAAGGGGAGAAGACGGTCACCGATCGTGGTCGTTCCCTCCGGAAAGACCGTGATCGGGATTTTCCGGTCGAGGGACCTCCGGGAGGCGGCCAGGGTCTCCCGGAAGGAGGAGAGGCGGTTACGGCCGATGAAGATGGTCCCCGCCTCCCGGGCCATCGGTCCCACCACCGGCCATTTGGCGATCTCCTCCTTGGCGATGAAGCAGGTGGAGAAAAGGGTCCGGAGCACCAGGATGTCGAGCCAGGAGGTGTGGTTCGCCACGATCAGGAAGGCGGTCTGGGCGGGCCGATCCCCGACCGGACGGACTTCGATCCCGAGGATCCCGAGGAAGGTTTCGAACCACTGGGACAGCGTGTCCTTCCGGGACGGGTCGGGGGCCTTGTCGAGGGAGAAGATCTGCCGGATGTGCCAGAGGGAGCGGGCGACCCGGGCGGCCCGGACGGGAACGGAGGTGGCGTCGGGAGAGGCGATGAGGCCGGAGGCGGCCTCACGGGGGGTCGCGGTCATGGATCCTCCTCGGGAATGGGGATTCGGGAACGGTAAAGGTAAAGGTCCTCTCATCCTCTCTCATCGGAGCCTGATTCCCTTGGGAAAAGGGGTCAGTATTCCAGGGTCACCCCGGACTCCACACCGAAATAGCTCGTGATGGAGGAGGGCTCCAGAAACTGGCGATTTCCCGCCGTGAGGGTGTTGGTCGACTGGGCGAAGGCCCAGTAGCTGTAATTCCCCGTCAGGTAGAGGCCCACGTGGGGGGTGAAGAGGTAGCGCACCCCCGCCAGGCCGTGAAGGTTCCAAGCCGATCCCAGATTGAAGGTCCCGGCAGGGATGGGTTCACTGCCCGAAGGGGTCGCGGTCATGGAGGGAGACAGCCCCGAGCGGTACCCCCCTTCCTCGTAAAAGGTCCATCCCGTTCCGGGAACCGGATTCTGGTTGTAGAAGGACCCTCCCAGGTAGGGGATCTGGTAGTTCTCCTCGTAGCCTCCGGCCTGGGCCGGGGTCATCCAGATCTGCTGGTGGTAGCCCCAGGAGGCCCAGAATCCCAGGGAATCGGTGGGGGTGTTCAGGACCAGGACCCCCAGATGCACCGCGCTCTGGAAGACCGTTTCGGCCATGTTGATCGAAAGGGGCGTGCCCGTGATCAGGTCGGAGCCGGTGTAGCGACCGGTATAGGAGCCCATGTAGGAAAGATCGGCCCCCAGGATCACCGGCCCCCAGTACGAAATGGTCCGGAGGTGCCCCTCGAGGAGGCCGGCGTTGTCCCCGTCCCCCGCCGTCTCCCGGTAGTACCAGTCCTGGGTTCCGATTCCCAGGTCGAGTTCGTCCGGGACGGTGACGGGATTATCGGAGATCAGGGCCGGCGTGGCCGCCCGGGCGGGGAGAAGATCGCCTGACAGAAGGAGGCCGGCGGTCGCAATGACGGCCGCGACGAACCCGCCGGAGGCCGCGCGGGAAAGGGGAGACGCCGTCCGGCCTCTACCGCCCACCGGTCGCCCGCTCCGTTTTTTCGGGAGAGAGGATCTCCCGGAGTGTCTCCACCAGCGACGTGCATTCCTCGTCGGTCCCCACCGTGATCCTCAAAAATCCGGAAATCCGCGGCCTATCGAAATGGCGCACCAGGAATCCCCGCTCCCGGAGCTCTCCCAGAAGGGTCCGGGCGGAACGCTCCGGATGGGTGGCGAAAAGAAAGTTGGCGGCGGAGGGGAGCACCGAAAAGCCCAGGGAGGACAGTCCCTCCGAGAGGCGCTCGCGGCTTCGGACGATCCGGTTCCGCGTCTCTTCGAAATAGGATTGGTCGGCCAAGGCTGCGGCCGCTCCCGCGATGGCGAGGCGGTCGAGTGGATAGCTGTTGAAGCTGTTCCGGACCCGCTCCAGGGCCTCCACGAGATCCGGGTGGCCCACGGCGAAGCCGACCCGGAGCCCGGCCAGGGAGCGGGACTTGGAGAGGGTCTGCACCACCAGGAGGTTGGAATGTCTCCGGGCCAGGGGGATCGCGCTTTCTCCCCCGAAATCGACGTAGGCCTCGTCGACGACCAGAACCGATGCGCCATTCTTTCTGGCGAGCCAGTCGATCTTGTCGACTGAGAGGAGGCATCCGGTGGGGGCGTTCGGGTTCGGAAAAATCACCCCCCCGTTGGGGACGGCGTAGTCCTCCACCCGGATCGCAAACTGCTCCGTGAGGGGGACGGTCCGGAAGGAGATTCCGTACAGGGCGCAGTAGACCGGATAGAAGCTGTAGGTCACGTCCGGAAAGAGAAGGGGGCGGTCGTGCTTCAAAAGGGCGCAGAAGGCGTGGGCCAGGACCTCGTCGGAGCCGTTGCCGGCGAAGACGGAGGAGACCGGGACCCCGTGGGTGTCGGCGACGGCCGTTTTGAAGAGGAGCGCATCGGGATCGGGATAGAGGCGAAGCGAGGCCGAGACCTCCCGGGCGATGGCTTCCAGAACCCGGGGAGACGGGGGATAGGGATTTTCGTTGGTGTTGAGCTTGACGTACCGGCCGGTCTTGGGCTGTTCTCCCGGCACGTAGGGGGTCAGGCCCCGGGCGGTCTCACTCCAGAATCGCGGACGTTCGTCCAAGGACTCCACTCCTCAATTTGCTTCGCCCAGACCGTTCCTGGATCACGCCTGTCATGGCGGTAAGGCGTTCTTTCAGGATCGCATGGTCGGAAAGGCGATTTCAAGGGGGTTTGACCTCTGTCACAAATGGGGGTAGACTTCGAACGGTAAAAAGGGGAAATTTCCCCTTAATATTTTTGTAATTTTGCAGATTTATGCTGATGTTGAAAAATTAAGACGGCATCCGTTCTTCACGGATGATTTCTATCGGGCTTCCGATCGATGCCTCCCGGGGTGGGGGCTTGCTCCCTGCATTCTTAACCAAGAGACAGCGATGAGACAGTTTGACCGATATGCGGTGAACGCCGGCGTCTCCTTTCGATCCCCCTCCATGGGCCGGAGTCCCGTCCGGGGGACCCTCCGGGATCTGTCCCTCTCGGGGGGCCGGATCGCCGCTCCCAATCTGGTTCCGCCAAACTCCTGGCTCACCCTGGAAATCGAGCATGACTCCCTGGGGCTTCTCCAGACGAGTGCCCGGGTCGTCCGGCCGGCCGACGAAGGCTTCGGCGTCCACTTCCTCTGGACCGACCGCAAAAGCCTCCACACCCTCCGGGACTTTCTCTCCCCGCTGGCGGGTCTTTCCGAATCGGAACGGGAGGACTTCACCCTCAGAAAGATCTGGGGCACCCTTCTCAGAACCTCTCCCGACTCCCTCGTGAACACCATGATCAGCTGGTGCAACAGCACCTTCGCCCTGGAAGAGGAGATGGCGGAAAAGGGCGGGGAGGATTTCTACGAAGGGACGAGCCCCGCCATCCGGAAGGTCTACGAGAAGATCCGGCTCTTTGCCCCGACCGCCCTTCCGGTGCTTCTGGAGGGGGAGACCGGCACCGGCAAGGAGGTCTTCTCCCGGACGGTCCACCGGCTGAGCCAGAGCGCCGACGGTCCCTTCGTCCCGGTCAACTGCGGGGCGATTCCCCCGAC
>JAKADN010000012.1 GCA_021820445.1 Nitrospirota bacterium
CCCCCCCCGGAAAAAGAGCGGAGACTTGCTCCCGCGAAGCCCGGACCGCAAGATCCACGTCACGAAGCGACCGTCCGAGATGAAGATCCCGCAGGGCCCCCCCGACCACCCAGACTGCCATCCCCTCCTTTTGGAGTCGGGACAGAACTGGCCCGATCCGCAGGGACAGACGTCTGGCAAGCTCCTCTGGAATTTCTCCTTTTCCCCCGATACGGGACGATCCGCCAGCGATCACCGTTCCTCCATGATAAGGATTCTCATTGTCTTCCGGTCACCTTTGGCTGTTTCATCCGACATTTTTCCATCGCCCTTCAAGCCCCTCCCCCAATCAAACCATCAATATATTTAAAATTATTATTGAAATTACATAGAAAATGGATTTTGGCATCAAAGATGCTTTTCGGGTCCGGCTGTTTGAACGAACCGGCTCCCGATTGCAAGCCGGAACACATCCCAAGGAGTCTCCCTTTGACTGGTTTTATCTCTCCCCGATCGTCGATCCTCATCCTCCTGGCGTCGATCCTCGTCCTCAGGTTGGTCAGTCCGGTCCCCGCCCGGGCCGACGACCCCATCGTCGTCACACCTTCGGCCGGAATCGAGAACGGAGGGCTGGCCTTTGGGGCCAACCTTCGCTATTTCTTCCTTCCCAACCTGGGAGGCGAGATCGACGGAGGATACGGGGATTCCCTATGCCAGAACTGCCACCTCTCGGAAACCACCCTCACGGCCAACCTGGTCTACGAGATCCATCCCGTCCCACTCCTCTCCTTCTTCGTCGTGGCCGGTGGAGGCGTGGGCCTGCTCGCCCTTTCCTCACCCGAGAGCGGGAGGACCGTTCTGGATCTCTTCGATTTGGGGTTTGGCTCAACTCTCAACCTGACAAAGAACATCGGACTGACCCTCGAGGACCGGTGGTTTTTCCCCCTCACGGGGCAGCTTCCGAATGTGACAGGGGGAAACCTCACCGCCGACCGGATTTTCCTGGGAGTCTCCACCGCCTTCTGATCCTTTTCTATCACCCTTTATCCACGAGCGCCATGATGCCCAAAAACCCTTCACCGGGACGCCCCCGGCGTCCCGCTTTTGTTCGCCTGGCCCTGTCCGCCTCCCTTCTGCTTCTTCTTGGAGGATGCAAGGGAACGACCCTCACCTTCCCCCAGACACCGGAAGGACTGAACGGCCCTTCTCTCCTCACGGCCTCAGGAGTGTCCTACGACGGTCCCATCGTCGGAGGGACGGTCGCCGTCGGGCAGTACCAGTCCGACGGCTCCCTCCTCCCTCTCGGGACCGTCACCACCGATCGAAACGGCAATTTTTCCATCACCAGCCTGTTCGATCCCGCAGGAGGACCGATCAGCTTCACCCTGACCGGGGGGTCGACCATCGACATCGCAAGCGGAGCCACCGTGACCTTCACCACCGGAGAATCATTGACCACACTTCTTCCGGCAGAAGATCTCACCCGGGCCACGGTCGTCCTGACCCCCTTCTCCTCCCTTGAGGCGACCGAAGCCCAGACCCTCATCGCACAAGGGAGTGCTCCGGAGGCCGCCCTGACCCAGGCCCGGAGCGACTGGAACCAGTTTCTGGGATTCGACCCGGCCGAGGTTCCGCCGTCCAATCTTCTCACGGGTCCCGCCAGCGCGAACGCTTCCGGCATTTACGGGCTTCTCCTGGCAGGCCTCTCCCAGCTGACCAACCACATCGGCACCACCAAAAGCCTTGCCCCGGGAACGGCCAATCCCATGGGACTCTTGACCCTGCTCGAAGAAGACGAAGGCGACGGGGTCTTCAACGGGCTCACCCCCGGCAATCCCACCCCGCTCACCTATTACGGCTACACCCTCTCCTCCGAGACTCTCCGCCAGGATCTCACCGCCGAGGCGCTGATCTTCCTGTGGAGCGGGCAGAACCAGTCGGGGCTTACTCCGGCTTTGACCGACGGCATTCTGAACGGGATTGCCCTCAATACCGGCCCGCTCTTTCCGCCCTCTCCCTCGCCATCGCTCCCTGATCCGGGCACCCCGCAGGTCGCCATCACCAACCCCGTCTCCGGACTCTACTACAACGGAACGATCGGGATCTCCGCTTCGGCCACCGACAGCCTGGGCATCGCCCAGATGGTCATGACCGGCCAGAACGTGGAGCTTCCCGGAGGCTCCGTCTCGGGGAACCCCATCATCACCTCCCTCGACACCACAAAGAGTCCTTCGGGACCCGCGAGCCTGTCCGCCACCGCCACCGACTACGCCGGGAACACCCGGACTGCCACCGTCGCCTTCATCATCGACAACACGCCGCCGGTCCTCTCCAACCTCTCCCCCGCCAACGGATCGATCTATGCTCCCGGCTGCACCGGCACCGACCTGCTCGTCACCGTCACCGGAACTTTGACCGATACTTTATCGGGGCCTTCAACAGTCCAAGTCCAAGAAACATCTCCAATAAACACTGCAATTGGAACAACATACACATCGGTTAACAGCACCACCGGAAGCTTTAGCTTCAATTTCAGCGTCCCACCCAACGGCTGTGCAGACAATCCTGTCGCATTCACAATCAATGGATTTGATAATGTACAAAACGAAACTAGCTTAAATTACACACTTATCGTCAAAAATTAAGAACGGGCCGGGTCAAAATAAAAAGGGCCGACCGGAGAGTGTTCCGGTCGGCCCTTCCCGTCAGGTTGCGGTCATCTCGCCGTAGCCCCGGATCAACCCGCCATCCGGCCCGCCTCCCGAACCGGTTGTTTCTCTTCCTCGGGACAAAAATCCACCTCTGTGGTCGATCGTTCGAAAAAGACCTTGAGAAAGAGGCCGAATGTGGAGAACAGACGGTAGCGAATGATCGGAAGCTTGTTGATGTAGACGAGATTCCACAAAAACCATCCCAGGATCCCTGTCAGGGTGAACTGCTTGGCCGAAAGGAGGGCGTAGTTGTCCCCGATCGAGACGAACCCCCCCACGTGACGATGGGCAAAGGTGATCTCGGGTTTCTTGATGAGACGGGCCGCGATGTTGTGGGCGACCACCCGGGCCTGCCGGACGGCGGTCTGGGCGGTGGGAGGATAGGGCTTCTGCTCGAAGGGATCGATGGCGTGTGCATTGTCGCCCAGGATCCAGACATGATCCATCGTTCTGGCTTCAAGCGTCGAGCGGACGATGATCCGTCCTGAAGGATCCTTGTCGAGGGGGAGTTCCCGGACCAGGGGGTTGGTCTTGACTCCGGCAGACCAGACGAGCGTGGAGGCAAGAAAACCCGATCCAGATGTAAGGCGGACCATTGTTCCGTCCCAGGACTCGAGACGGGTCCCGAGCATCACTTCGATCCCGATCGACTCCAGACGACGGATGGCTTCCTGGGAGAGTTTCTCCGGAAGAGACGGGAGGATGCGGCCGGTCGCCTCGACAAGGACCACGCGGATCTCGTCTTTTGTGATCCTGCGTCCGAAGTCCCGCAACAGCTCCCGGTGGGCGTACTCATAAATCTCGCCCGCCAGTTCAACGCCGGTCGGACCGGCCCCCACCACCACAAAGGTCAGAAGACCGCGCTTGATTTCGGGATTTTCTTCCCAGTAGGCCCTCTCGAACTGTCGGATGATGTGGTTGTTGACGCGGGCGGCGTCCTCGAGATTCTTGAGGGTGAAGGCCCGCCGTTCGAGGTCCAGGTTCCCGAAGAAGTTGGTCTCAGACCCCAGGGCGATCACCAGGTCGTCATAGGGAAGAGCGCGATGGGTCGTACGCACCTGGCGGTTTTCCAGGTCGATCCCTTCGATCTTCCCGACGTGGGCGTGGACCCTGGTCTTCCGGAAGATCTTGCGGATGGAATGGGCGACGTAGCGGGGCTCGAGCGCTCCGGTTGCCACGCTATGCAGCATGGGGGTGAAGAGGAAATAGTTCCGGCGATCCACGACCGTCACCCAGACATCGGGACGATGCTTTCCAAGGAACCTGGACAGATACACCGCCGTGTAAAGTCCACCGAACCCGGCTCCCAGAATCAGGACCCGATAAGGCTTTTCCGTTTCAACCGCTTCCACAGCCATAGCCTTTTCCCCTCCTCCCCGACGCTCCCACGGTCACCGAAAATCCGTCTTCATTGATTCTACCCGGAAGATTCTGCCGGATCAAAAATCCTGTCGAAAAATCTGAAGAGACAAAGGGAAAGGCTCTTTCAACAACGGTTCGTTTTCTCCCCCGATCCCTTTTCCGTTTTCAGCCTGGAATCCAGACCGGCGCAGCGACGCAATTGCGCGCGAAAGGTGGCCATGATAAAATTATTTTTTTGAGGAGGGAACTTCATGTCCCAGGGTCATCCGCAGTACCCCATGGTCAACCACATGGGCCAGATCCTCATGGCCGGCTTCGCCTTTCTCTTTGTGGGGGGACTTCTGACGATTTTTGCGCAATGGGTTTACAACCGGTTCATTCGCAGGACCCCGCCTCCCGAGTACACCGAAAAACCGAAATTCCTCGACCGGGATTGATTGTCCTTCCCTTTTTAGGGACGTCTTTCCTCTTTCGTCATCACCGTGGAGACTGATATGTCTGATTCTCCCAGGGCGGCTGACTCTCTGCCACTCGTGGCCATTCTCGGCCGTCCCAACGTCGGAAAATCGACCCTGTTCAACCGTCTTCTGGGAGAAAACCGGGCCATCGTGGAAGACCAGCCCGGGGTCACCCGGGACCGCCACTATGCCACCGTCACCCGAGGACCTTGGACTTACCGGCTTGTCGACACAGGAGGAATTCTTTTCGGCGACGACCATCCCCTGGGAGAGGCCATCCGGAAACAGGCCCTCTTCGCCCTCGAGGAGGCCGATGCCCTGATCTATGTCTTCGATGCCCGCGAGGGCTTCAACCCGATGGACCGGGACGTGGTGGACCGGATCCGCGCATCGGGAAAGCCCGCCGTCTTCGCCGTCAACAAAAGCGACTCCCCGACCCGCGAATCGATTCTTCTGGCCGACTTTTACAAATACGGCGTCGAACCACTCCAGCCGATTTCCGCCCTCCACGGACTGGGCATGGAAGAGCTTCTCCTCCCCCTCTCCTCCATTCTTCCGCGCTCCACGGATATCGAGACCGATCCGGACCGACTGGTCCTCACGAACGAATCGGAGGAGGAGATCCGCGAAAGAATCCGGAGGCGACTCGAAGAACCGGCCCGGATCGCCGTGATCGGACGGCCCAATGTGGGGAAATCCACCCTGATCAACCATCTTCTGGGAGAAGAGCGTCTGGTCACAAGCCCCATCCCCGGAACGACCCGCGATGCCATCGATACCCTGGTCACCTGGAGAAGCAAGCCGTACCGCTTCGTGGACACCGCCGGAATCCGGAAGAGGGGCAAGCTCGCCGAGGCCTCAGAGCTCTATGGGATCATCCGAACCGAAAGAGCCCTGTTGAATGCCGAGATCGCCGTCGTCCTCGTCTCGACCCCGGACGGTCTGACCGATGGCGATCTCCGGATCATCCGCCAGGTCATCGATACCCGACGGGGTCTCGTCATCGCCTTCAACAAGTGGGATGCCGTGGCCAAGGGAGAGACACCCGACCTTTCCCTTCTTTCAGAACGTTACCCTTTTCTTTCCTTTGCTCCTGTCGTGAACATCTCGGGTCTGACGGGCCGAAACATCTCCCAGATCTTTCGTCACATTGAAACGGTGCGCTCCTGGTACTACCGGCGCATCGGCACAAGCGACCTCAACCGCGTCATTCTCCCCGTCATGGCCCACACGCCTCCTCCCCGCCTCAAGACGGGTGCCGTCAGGGTTTACTACGCCACCCAGGTCCAGATCGCCCCGACCGTCATCCAGCTCTTCTCCAACAGGCCGGATGGACTTTCCCCGACCTATCTCCAGTTTTTGACCCGGAAGATCCGCGAAAAATTCGCCTTCACCGGGGTTCCCCTCCTCTTAAAACCCCGGGGGAAAAAAGAAGAATAACCGATGCATGGGTGATCGCGATCACACCCCCGAGTTCTTGCCGCAACCGGAATGGGGGTGTATTCTGAAAGTCTGACGATCAATGGATTTGACAGGAGAAAGGAGCGTGCAATGGATGTTCAGATAGCGAAACGATCATGTGGGGTCCTGGCAGGGGCCACACTTGCCATCCTGGCCTTTATCCAGCCGGCATCGGCCCATCCAATGGGAGGTTCGCCCCCCGTCCATCCGCCGGTTCACCCGGCCGTGCATCCACACCCCCATGGCGCCGCCAATCTGGGACAAGTTCACATGAGTCCCTCACCGGCCAACTTTGGCCAGACCGTTTCAGGCGTCGCCTCGACCCAAGGACAGACCATTTCCAAGGATGCGCAATCGGGCATGACGGGACAGACCCTGTCGGGGATTGCCAAGCAGCACGGAACGCTGGTCTCCGGAGTCGCCACAGGAGCCATCCCGCCCCCTCCCCCCGGCGGGGCACCACCGCCTCCTCCCCCTGGAGGAGCCCTCCCTCCACCCCCACCGGGAGGAGCGCCACCACCACCAGGAGGAGCCCCCCCTCCACCGCCACCGGGATCGGCCCCTCCTCCCCTCCCGGCTCCCTGACTTTTAGGGAATGCGTCAAGATAAATGCCCTCTTCCCGTTCCGAATGAACGAGAAGAGGGCATTCTTCACAAAAAGTCCGATCTTCTCAAAAAACCTTAGTAGGCTTAGTAGGAATAATAGAAGGAAAACCCTTCGTATCCGCCGATCCCCGGCCAGACCGAGGAATTGAGAATGCCGGCCTCCAGAGAAAAAATGGTATGGATGGGACGAACTTCTGCCGAGAAAATCCCGCCTGCCTGAAGGGCTTCATAGCTGCTGTTGCCCTGGCCGATGAGCTCTGGTCCTGCATAGAAGAGAATCCTGTCCCCCATAAGGCCTCCAGCATCCACCATGTAGCGCCCCTCTCCCAAAAGATAGTCGATGCTCCCGATGTAGCTTCCGAACAGGTCGAGACTCCCCGGTCCGAGCCGGTCGAGAACCAGTTCGGTCTGCAGATACAATCCTCCGACGGAACTCACTGGGGTCAGGGTCTGGTCGACATTGAAATAGGCGCCCCCCACATCGCCCTCCCAGAATCCCCAGGAGGCGGGAATCCGGAGACCCACGGCAGCCACCCCCCCGACATAGGACTGTTTCGTCAGTCCATCGATCGACTCCTGGGGGGAAACGGCAGGCTGGTTGAAGGAAATGACGTTTCCCGCAACAAAAACATGAAAGAAGGCCGGCGTCTGTCCCGAAGAGAGGATGGAAAGGCCCGAAAGGGGAATAAGCTCTCCCACCATGGCATCGTAAAAGGCGGCCTGCTGTGAAAAGACAAGCTCCCCTCCGGACAGCTCGAAAACAGGCCCGGAATCCGCCTGGACCGGCCGGCAATCAAGGATTGATAGCACACCGACCAGAAGGGACAGAAAGAGTCTCCAGCATTGGACGAGAGAGGAAGATTTTGGCTTCATTGAATCTCCACCCGAAATAAAAAAAGCGCGTCCGGACTCTCATCGATCAAATCCGGACCGCGCTCTTGATGTTGACGGAAACCGAAGTTGTTATTTCTTCCCGAGACTCTTCTCCACCTCGAGGATCTTGAGTGTGGTCTTGATCACTGTATCGGGATTGAGGGAAATCGAGTCGATTCCCATGCGGACCAGGGCTTCGGCAATTTCAGGGAAGTCGCTCGGAGCCTGCCCGCAGATGCCGGAGTAGGCCTTGTTCCGTTTTGCGCCTTCGACGGCCATGCGGATGAGGGCCTGAACCCCTTCGTCCCGCTCGTCGAAGGACTCCGCCAGAATCTCCGAATCCCGGTCCACACCCAGGGTCAGCTGGGTCAGGTCGTTCGAACCGATGGAGAATCCATCGAAATATTTGGCGAATTCATCGATCAGGATGACATTGTTGGGAATTTCGCACATCACGAAGACCTCGAGGCCGTTCACCCCGCGCTTCAGGCCATTCTTTTCAAGAACCTCGATAACGCCCCGGGCCTCTTTGAGAGTCCGGCAAAAAGGAATCATGATGCGGACATTGGTCAGTCCCATCACGTCACGCACCCGGCGGATCGCCTGACACTCCAAGGCGAAGCCTTCTTCGTAGCGCGGACTGATATAGCGGGAAGCACCCCGGAATCCCAGCATGGGGTTCTCCTCGTGAGGCTCGAAGGCCGCGCCTCCGATCAGGCTCGCGTATTCGTTGCTCTTGAAATCACTCATGCGGACCGTCACGGGCTTGGGGTAGAAACCGGCAGCGATCGTTCCGATCCCGAAGGCCAGCTTCTCCACAAAATAGTCCTTCATGTCCCGGTATCCCGCCGTCATCGACTCGATCTCGGCCATGACCTTGGGATCGGTCACCTTCTCCGGATGAACAAGCGCCATCGGATGGATCTTGATAAAGCCGTTGATGATGAATTCCATACGGGCCAGACCGACCCCGTCATTGGGGATGAAGGAAAGGCCGAAGGCCTGGTCGGGGTCTCCGAGGTTCATCATGACCTTGGTCTTCGGACGGGCGAAGGCATCGAGCTGGGTCCGGTCCACATGGAACTTCAGAAGCCCCTCGTAGACCATGCCGGTATCTCCCTGGGCGCAGGAGACGGTCGCTTCCTGACCTGAGGAGAGAGCGTCGATCGCCCCCTCGGCTCCGACCACCGCCGGGATTCCGAGTTCGCGGCTCACGATGGCGGCGTGGCAGGTCCTCCCTCCCCGGCTCGTGATGATCGCGGCCGCGGTTTTCATGACCGGCTCCCAGTCGGGTGTCGTGGTTTCGGCGACCAGGATTTCCCCGGGCTTGAAATCACGGATATGACGAAGGTCTCTGATGACATGGACCTTTCCGGAGGCGATGCGCTGTCCGACCGCCTTTCCGCGAAGCAGGACCCGGCTCTTTTCGTCGAGGGTGTAGGCCTCGAGAAACTCCGCCTTGTTCTTCTGGGATTCCACCGTCTCCGGCCGGGCCTGGACCAGGAAGAGCTCTCCGGAGACGCCGTCCTTTGCCCATTCCATGTCCATCGGACGATCCACCCCCGCCTTCCGGGTGTAGTGTTCCTCGACCTTGATCGCGTAATCGGTGAGCGTCAGGATCTCATCGTCGGAGAGGCAGAAAGTCTGGGCCTCCTCCGCGCTGACCCGCTCGTTCGCCACGGTGACCTTGGCGTTCCCGCTGGCATAGACCATCCGGAACTGCTTCTTTCCCATGTTTTTCCGAATGATCGAACGATGACCGGTCTTGAAAGTGGGCTTGTAGACGTAGAACTCGTCGGGGTCGACATTGCCCTGGACGACATTCTCTCCCAACCCGTAGGCGCCGGTGATGAAGACCACGTCCCGGAACCCCGTCTCGGTATCGAGTGTGAAGAGAACCCCCGAAGAGCCCTTGTCGGAGCGGACCATCTTCATCACGCAGATGGAGAGAGCGATGGAGAAGTGGTCGAATCCGTGATCGACGCGGTAGGAAATCGCCCGGTCCGTATAGAGGGATGCGAAGCATTTGAGGCAGGCCTCCCGGAGCTGCTGGAGTCCCCGGATGTTGAGGTAGGTATCCTGCTGACCCGCGAAGGAGGCCGTGGGAAGGTCCTCGGCCGTGGCCGAGCTTCTGACCGCCACGTCCGGTGAGTCTCCGTATTCCTTTCCCAGGAGCCCGTAGGCCTCCTCGATCTCCGCCCACATGTCGGCCGGAATGCTGACCCCCAGGATCAGGTCCCGCGCCATCTTTCCACGACGTTCGAGGTCGGCGATATTATGGCGGTCGAGGCCGTTCAGGGTCTCCTGGAGAGTCTCCATGATTCCGCCCTTTTTGAGGAGATCCCAGTAGGCATCGGCCGTGATCGCGAACCCGTTAGGCACCTTGACTCCCTGGGGGACGAGCTCCTGGTACATCTCGCCCAGGGAGGCATTCTTTCCGCCCACAAGGGGGATATCGGAAAGCTTGATCTCATTGAAGAACCGGATATAGCGCATCACGTCCCTTTCTGGTTGTCCGCCCGGATTCCGGCTCTGTCGGGGCCCTCTTATGGCTTCCGCAGAAAACGGCCCGGTCCCTTTGATCATCGATGGAAACAGACGGGTCCCCCACCCCTCGCGTATCACCTTGGATTTCCCATCTTACCAAATCCGGCCCAAGGTTCAAAGAAGTCCGCAGGCGTTCAGCCGCCATGCGAAGTCGTGACTGGTTCTCAGGGGTTGGAGAACGGCTCGTAGGATCTGGGAGCCGCATAGTTTTCGTAGAGCGCCCACAGGATCATGATCAGGATGATCAGCCCCCAGGACAGGATGAACCAGCGATAAAACCGATTCCGGGAAGAGGCCGCGACCGGGACCGGGGGGCGCCGAAATGGAGGCAGGCTGAGAAATCTCCGGATCGTTTCATACAGGGAGACATCCCGGACTGCGTCCCTGGCCACAGAGAGGACCACATTCCCGTCCGGCACATGGACAATCTCGAAACGGTAATCTCCGGGGTTCTCTTTGAGAGAGACGTCATCGAGAGAGAGCCGCTCTTCTTCCCCCCCCGGCCGTTTCACGATCAGACAATCAGGCCCAATTTCGAGAACAGCAACGGGAGGACGGCGCATTTCGAGAACGACGTAAAGGGTTCCCAGTGCCAGAAGAGAACCCAGCGAGGCCGGCACCAGAAAGACCCAGTGAATCAGCATGAGCCTGGTCACCGTGAACAGCCCGAGCGACAGGATGGCCAAGGCCAGCACCACGCGGGTCAACCACTGTGACAGGCCCGACGGAGGTCCTCCAAAGACCTTCAGGATCCAGGGAGCGGGAGATCCGGCTTGCCAGGGTGAGGGATGAATGTCTTCGGGGTCATCGTTCATGGGCGCTCCAGTTCTTCCATCTTCGGAAAATTATCCTTCTCCGGTCAACCGGTGTTCCGGCGACTCGACCTCAAGAGATCAGGAGCCGGCCTGTGACAGGAGGGGCAGGATCCCTTCTGTCACTACCCTGTCCCCGCTTTCGAGATCTCCCCGAACTTCGACATCTTCTTTCAGATGCCCTATGACAGTCACTGGAACCAGGGTCGGCCCCCCTTCCTTTTTCTTGACAAAGACCGCTGTTTTCTGCTCCTTCGTTCGAACGATCGCCCTTTCGGGGACCAGAAAGACCGGAGCCGACTTTCCATCTCCGACGGGAATCCGGATCCGTACCCAGGAGTCGGGGCGGAAATGCCCTCCAGCGTTGTCCAAGGAGATCCGAAGAGGAATCGTTCGGGTGTTGGGATCGATGAAGGGAGCGATCCGGAGAATCCGGCCTGAGCCGACAATCCCTTCTTCGTGCAGCGGAACAATCGAAACCGGCGAGCCCCTCAGGAGCCCTTTCTCCTCGCCAGGGTAAAGGAAGGCCTGGACCCAGAGTCTGGAAAGGTCGGACACCTCGAACAGGAGGTCTCCAATCCTGACCTGGGCTCCTTCGGAGGGTCCGATTCGGATGAGGGTTCCCGAAAGAGGGGAACGGACTTCGTAGCGGTCGACCGGCCGACGCGTCCGTTCCAGACGCTCGATTTCCTTCCGGGAGGCCCCGAGGAGGCGAAGCTTCTGTTCGGCCAGGACGCGGATTCCTCCGACACTTTTCCTCCCTTTCGCTCCCGGGTTCGCAAGAATGCTCGCAAGCTCCGATTCGGCACTCAGAAAGTCCGGGCTCTTGAGGACCATGACTGTCTCTCCCCGAGAGACCCGGTCCCCCGGAAAAATCCGGATCGATACCACCGAAAGGGCCGGAAGCCGGGCCATCACCTGGGCAAAAGAGGCCGGATCGTAGGCCACCTGGCCCAGAAGGGTGCGCATGGGGGGACCTGGGGCTTTCCGGATCGGAACGGTGGCGATCCTCGACGCGGGAGGGGCGACCGGCGAATGCTCGCGGTTTCGCTGACAGGCGGCCAGTATTCCCAAAAGCATGAGGGCGCAAATGAGACGCGTCATTCGGGGGTCCTTTCAAAAGAGGCCGCAAACCAGCCAGACCCGAGAATCGGCAGGAGAAAAACGGAGGAAAGGAAGGAACCGGCGAGCCCCCCCAATACCGCGATCGCAAAAGAGCGCTCCATGTCTAAGCCTGCCCCCGCCGCCACGGCGAGCGGGAGCAGGGCCATTGCGTTCGCGACGTGCGTCATGAGAAGCGGGACGATCCGGTCCGAAAGGGCTCGTATGAACCGCTCCCGGGAATCGCCCGGGGACTGAAGGGCCCGGTCGATGACAAGGAGTCCGTTTTCGGCCGAAATTCCGGCGACCAGAACAAGGCCGACGAAGGAGGAAAGATTGAGGGAATGATGAAAGATGTCCAGGGTGAGAAGAGCCACGCCCACGGAGAAAAAGACCCCGATCAGAAGAATGGCAGGCGGGGCAAACCTCTGGCCAAGGGCAAACACCACCCCGGCCACGAGAAGAATGGCGAAAAGGAGGGCTGCGGTCAACTGACTGAAACTTTTCTTTTGCCAGGTCGCATATCCTCCCAGGTCGACCCAGACGGAGGGAGGAAGGGAAAGCGATGCCAATGCGTGGGCGATCCCGGAGGAGACCGTGCCGAGGTCGGATCCAGCCAGGCGTCCTGACACCGAAATGACCGGAGCCAGGTTTAACTCGTCAAGTTCGGATCGTTCCGGCTCGTCTGACCACCGGGCGATTCGGGAAAGGGGAATGAGGCCGGTGGGCGTTTCGACCGGGAAATGACGGATTCCCTCGAGGGTCCGGAAGGGTTGGGGGGAGTCCATCACGCGGACAGGACGGGGGATATCCCCTTCCATGACCGTCGTGACCGGAAGGCCCCACAGCCCGGTTCTCAGATCGTCGATGACTTGCCGCGGGGTCAGATGGTAGGAAGCAGCCAGCTCGCTTTCGACATGAATGAGCGATGCCGGGGGCACGGGTCTTTCGGCCCGTGCCACATCGACCACTCCCGGAATCTTCTTCAGGAGGGCTATCACCGCCGGAACGGCCTCTTCCATGCGAGCCCTGTCGGATCCATGGATGCGGACCACAACCGGGGCCTGCGTCCCGATCAGGTCGTTCAGCATATCCTCGAGGATCTGTGGAAATTCAACCGAAAGCTCGGGCTCCGTCTTCCGGACATAGTGACGCACCTGGTCGATCACCTGGAAGACCGTTCTGCGACGATTGTCCGACAGGCGGACGATGATGTCTCCCTTTGTGGGTTCCGTGATGTAGAAGCCCATTTCGGCTCCGAGCCGCCGGGAGGTTGAAACGACCTCCGGCAATGTCCGGAGATAGGCTTCAATTCGCGAAAAGGCCCGGTCGCTGTCTTCCAGAGAGGTCCCCGGGGGGGCATGAATGTCGATCAGAAAGGCGCCCTCATCCATCCTGGGCATGAAATTCGTCGCCAGATCGCGGTGCAGAACAAGAATTGACGCCGTAAAAAAGAGCACCAGGGCCACACCCACTCCCCACCGGGGCAGGACGAAGACCTTGTCGAGAAACTGTTCCATTCTCCGGCTGGGGGGGGTCCCACTCTCTTCCCCGAGAAAAGAAGGAGTCACGAACAGGTTGACGGCAAGAGAGAGAACGAGAAGCAGGAGCAACGTCAGGGCAAGCGGCATGAAGAAGGCTCCGGCCAGCCCTCCCAGCCCGAATAGTGGAAAAAGGACAACCATCGAAGCCAGAGATGAAAAGAGGAAAGGTCGGAGAAGCGAGGGAAGACGCCGCCCTCCTTCCAGAATCACGACGAAGTCGTCGATGACCAGACCCGTGCCGGCCGCCAGCCCCCCCAGGGTCAGAAGGTTGATCGACTGATGAAAGACGGCGAGAAGGCCCAGAGCCAGGACAAGAATCATGGGAACGAACGTCGCCACGAGGATAAAGGGGCGGAAGCGGCGGAGGAAGAGCAGGATCACGGCAAAGGCGACTCCGATTCCTATAACAAGGGCCACCGACACATGGAGAATCGCCTGTCCGATTACATGCCCCTGGTCATAGGTGACCCGGCTTTGAACTCCTGTGGGCAGGAGATGCATCAACGTTTTCTTTTGGGCCTCGATCCGTTCGACCACTCCCAGGGTATTTTCACGATGGGCCCGAAAAACATTCAGGAGTATGGCAGGCTTCCCGAAGGCGCTGACCCGGACCATCCGGTCAGCAGGACGGACTCCGAACCGGACCGTCGCCACTTGCGAGAGGGGAAGGGGAGCCTGTCCTGCCCCCGAGAGAAATAGCCTTCGAACGGAATCGAGGCCTGAAATGGCATTGTGAACCTCGAGCAGAAGGATCTGGTGATACTCGGAAAGACGCCCAACCACTCCAATACGGTTGTGATCGGGAAGGGCCGCAAGGACATCCTGCATAGTCTTGCCGGTACTGGCCAGTTCGTAGGGATTGACCTCCACATGCACTTCACGGCCCTGCCCCCCCACGATCTCGACCTTCCAGACCCCCGGGATGTTCACGAGGAATGGCAGAAGCCGGTAGCGGGCCAGATCGGTCAACTCGGACGGGGAACGAGACTGGCTCGTCAGAGCCATCTGGTAGACCGGCGTATCGGCAGAAATCATACGGATAGCCCGGGACCGGGTTCCTGGAGGCAGATCGGGGAGAACTCGCGCAAGGGCCTGATTGACTCGGGAGAGCGCCAGAACCATAGGGGTGTTCCAGGAAAAGCGAATGAAGAACTCGGAGGATCCACGGGAGGTCCGCGACCGCACTTCCCGAACCCCCGTCACCCCCCGGAGGGCCATCGAAACCGGTCGGGTGACCCGGACCTCCATCTGGGAAAAGGGAAGATCCCGGGTGGATACGATCACTGAGATCCTGGGAAAATCGATGGAGGGATAGAGGGCCACCGGGAGAGTCAGCGCCCTGGCCCCGGCAAGGACGGTCAGGATCAGCAGGATGAAAAGGGCGGTGACACGATGACGTCTCTGGAAGCGGAGCAATCTCTCCGCACCGGACCCGGCGCTCATCGACAGACTGGTTGCACGTTGGGAAAGCGTCTCATGCCTTCATGTTACCCGGGGAAGGCACACAAGACAATCAATAGGCCCGAAACATGCCAGAAGATGACACGTCCTCGCAGATTCCGGAAGAACCCTCAATGCCCATGATCTAAACGAAACTCCATTAGGCCGGCTGCGCAGGAGGGTGAAAGGAAATTTTGGTGGAAGGCTTGAGCGTCGAAGCCGTCCTTCGGAGAGGATCCGAGAGTTTTTTGAGCTTTGCCGCCACCGTGGGGGGCGGAGAGAGGGTGGCCCATATTTCCACAATACCCTTTCCGAAGCGATCCTCTCTTCTGGCAATCGGTGCGGGGGATTCGATCTCGATCGAGGACCGGACGACCGTTTTGGAGGAGTCCACATCATCCGGAGCCACTGAAACGCAGTCTCCAGGACGAAGGTTCCCAAGTTTGGGCGTCTCGGGATCGCCTGTGACGACCATGGCGCTCCGAAGACGCTTCGGATCCCCCCTGAAGAGCGACTGGACACTTTCAAGTGACAGCAATCGACCCGTTGGAGCCTGACAAAGGGGGCGGCCGGAGGCGGAAACCCTGGTCTCGCGAATAAGAAGCGCCACGCTTCGGCGTCCAGGATGCTTCACCACCTTCATCACGACGCCACCGACGATCTTCCTGACGACATGGCGCGAGGGATCTCCCTCCTCCTCGAGGGCCATGACCGCCCCCGCTTCAGTGCTCTGGCAAGCCGCCAGAGCCATTCCCAGACTTACGAGAAGCCCAGAAAAAAACCTTCGTCCATATCCTTTATCATGTCCCATGGCGAACCTCCCAGTCAGAGCATTTCTTCGGAGAGCGACCTCCTCGAGCGCATTGCAATCCATCACCCTTACATAAGCAATCATCATGCCAATTCATTCCTGTATAAAAAAATCCATATTAGTCATTCTCCTAATCTTAAGCGTTTGAAATTAAAAGGTGTAAAACAAACAAATTTGTCATCTTTTTAACATTAATGAAAAATAGGCTTCACTAATTGGATCAGAAAAACCAATGTCCCGGACGGGCCGCCGTCCTCTCGATTCGCTTTCTTCTCGGGATAGTTTCTTTCCGGATGGCGTTAGGCTATAATCCCACTCTCAACCAAGTTGGGTCCCATCGTCTAGTGGCCTAGGACGCTGGCCTCTCACGCCGGAAACACGGGTTCGAACCCCGTTGGGACCACCAACCGATACGCGCCGGAAATTCCTTGATTTCGTTTTCTTTTTCCTCCATTGATACCATCCTGTTTGATCTCGACGGGACTCTCGTTGATTCCTTTACTCCTATCCGGCACTCCTTCAACCATATGCTTCGCCATTTCGGCCAAGAGAGGGAACTCACGGAGCGCGAAACGCTCGATCTCGTCGGGGGTCCCCTCGACGACTCCGTAGCCCGGCTCCTACCCGTTGGCCTCGTCTCCTCTGGCACATCCATCTTTCGCGAGTATTATGAAAAAGTCTATCTGGAGATGACCTATCCCATGCCTGGCGCTCCTGTTCTTCTGTCCAAAATTTTTCAAAAAGGACTATCCCAGGGGGTGATCACGAACAAACTCGGGGATTCGGCACGGGAAATAATCAGACATTTCGGATGGAGCTCTCTGCTTCCCTTGTGCCTGGGAGAGGGGGACGGACTCCCGCTAAAACCAAACCCCGACATGATTCTTCACGCAGCCCAATTGCTGAAAAAGGCTCCAGAAAATTTGCTCTTTGTGGGAGATTCCCCGTTCGACCTCCTGGCGGCAAGGAAGGCCGGATGCAGGATTTGCCTGTTGACCACAGGAACCCATCGTCGGGAGGCCCTTATCACTCTTGGCCCCGACCTTCTGTTCGACAGTCTTGGAGATTTGGGACAGTGGCTCAGGGGACCTGATAGGGACCCGTGAATCCAGGGGTCATGACGGGATAAGGAGAGCCCCCCATGATGGCGGTCTCCGGTACCCATGTGTGCAGGTCGAGGACATCGAGGGTCACAAGGCGCAAGGTCCGACCACTGTCGGTCAGTGCGGGACGCTTCATGCGACGGACCGTCGCGATGACGGTTATCCGCTGCCCGTCTCTCAGGGCTGAGGGATCGACGGGATAGGGAAAAACAAGAAGGAGCAGCCCAGAGGTGGCATCGGGTACCCCAGGCCTGAAGTTGTGGTCAAGGGGGGCCGGGTCGAGCTCCACATAGGCCCGTGTTGTCCGGTTGTCAAGATGGACCGTTCGTCCACCGACAACCACTTTTTGCCCTTCAAGCTCCCGATAGTTGTGGAGTATTGCACTGTAGGAAAGCGTAGTGTCGACCCCGGAAAGCTGCCTTGGGGTGAATGTCGGAGGATTGAAAA
Organism: Nitrospirota bacterium; assembly: GCA_021820445.1. Classification (GTDB taxonomy): domain Bacteria; phylum Nitrospirota; class Leptospirillia; order Leptospirillales; family Leptospirillaceae; genus UBA4572. The sequence continues at coordinate 17,256 of JAKADN010000012.1, forward strand.
TAGCGCACCCTCCGGTGAGCAGAACAACGGGAAGAAAGCAGCACAGGACCCGGATGATTCTTCCAGGTCCAGACACACTCACTTTTTCCACCAGTCCAGGTTTCCGGTAATGATGTACTTTCTGAAAAGATCGAAAATAATGAAACCCAGAAAACCAAACTCGAGGATCGTGAAAATACGAAAGAAAATCCCGAGCAATTTTGCTTTTCTCGGTGTAAATTCGAGGGAATCCTGGTCACCGGGAACGGATTCGGGCTTTTTCCCCTCGCTGTCAGTCTCCAAGTTCTACCTCCAGGTGGATCAAGTCGGATCCGCCACTCCCAAAAGATTCTGGTTCAAAGCTCCCAGCCAGTATACCCTGCGGTTGGCATCCGGCAACATGACAAGGTCGACCCGGCGATGATTAAAGGAAAATGAAAAGTCGACCTCCCCGGGAAGGCCAAAACGGCTAGATTCCCCGGTTTTATAGGGAACCTGGACCTGATAGTCTGACACCACCGCCCCCGCTTCATTGATTCTTCCCGAAAGAGAAACCATCTGTCCCTCCTCGTCGAAGTCAAGACGCCCTTCGAGAGCAAATGGCCCGTCGACCAGAAGGCTCCCCGCGAGAGCAAGACGGTACTTTCTCGCCGGAAAACGGTAGAAGGGTTTTGGAAAGGGTAAAAATATTCCCACTCCCCGTGTATGGTCCGACCTGAGCTCGAAAAGTCCAGAAGCTCCACTTCCTATTATCTTAAGTTCCTGGTCCTTTCCTTTCAACCAAAGGGTGGCTCTCAACCGACCGGAAAAATCGGGGGGAGACACTCCCCGAAGGAGATCTTTCCTCTGGACGACTCCGTTTACAAGAGAGACCGGATGATAAAGTTGCTCGGGAGTACGAAAGGGAACCGGACCCACGACCGAAATGGTTTCATTCAGAAGAGCGCGGTAAGCATTGAGAATGACAAGACGAGGTCTCCAGAATTCCCGTGGAGGAGGAGCGACGTCAATGATCCAGAGCGGTGGTTCCAGAACAGAGGAATCATCCGATGGGACAAAGGCAGCCCTTCGGATACGGCAGGCAGAAAGGTCACGGAATTCGACAAATCCATGGACTGTTCGTCTCGACCAACGGCCCTTCTTGCGTTTTTCGATAACGGCAGAAAGGGCCAGAACCGCACGTTTGCGCGAAATATCGAATCCGGGGCCCCAGTTTTTTTCAATCCTGACACGTAAGACAGGCCCGGCATCCGCCTTTTGTCCCTCCACAATCCCCTGAACATTCAGATAGCGTCGCGTGCATTCAACAGGAGAAACCCGGAAGCGGGTATAAACGGCAGCGTCCATCATCGAGGTCCGGTAAAGGGTTCCTGATTCGGACACAGCTGGAATGGTTTGAGAGAGCGAGGCACAGGAAGTAAGGAGAAGGAGTGCCCCGAAGATAAAGAGACCATTAATAAGAACGCACAGAGGTCCCTTTTCGAACCAGTTGAAAAGAGTCATTTGAGCCCGGGTTTCCGGCCTTCTTTGCTCCACTTGTGTTGAACCCTGCCCTGTCGTTGTGATAAGACTATTTCCCAGTATCTGAGGTATTAAAGACTCATCTCAAAAATCAGAAATTGGAGGACCTATGGTCACCTTTTATGAGGTCGCTTCAGAAGAAGGTCGTTTGCTGTGTCTTGATGTCAGGAGATGGTCTCTTTCTCTCCTTGGTCTCTCGCTCCTCGGGCTCAGTGCCTGTGCTCAAACCAATGCCTTTATCGGGAACCACCAGAATGCGGCCTACAACTACCGGGCTGCTGCCCAAGGCTCTGAAAAGGACGCCAGAAAACAGGCTGATCTTCAAAATCATATCGTCGCAGCTATGAAGTATATCGATGCGGCGAGAAGTCGCCTTTCCTCAGCCCAGGAATATCAGAAAATCGGCAATCCGGTCTGGGCAAAGAACATGTTTGACAAGAGCAGCGCGGACCTTACGACAGCTGCCAATGAAATCAAGGCAGCCCAGTCTCCTCTATCAAATTAGCCCGACATGTCCGTCCCGGGGATCACCGTCCCCGATGCCCATGCCGCCTTTTTTTATTGGATCCCCGGGAATCCGAAAGATTTTCTGCCTCCTCTTCGAGAACAAAATCACACCGAAGGCGCTGAAAGTCGACCTTCGCGACCGTGACCCGAAGGGCATCTCCAACAGAGAACGTCCTTCCCGTTTTCTCTCCACGGATTTGATGCCGGTCTTCCCGATATTCGTAATAGTCTCTTCCAAGCTGACTGATGGGGATCAGTCCTTCCACAAAAAACGGGACCAATTCGACAAAAACTCCGTAGGACGCCACCCCGGTGATTCGCCCGTCGAAACTTTCCCCAAGGTGGCGGGACATGAATCGGACCTTTTTGAAATCGATCGCCATACGTTCGGCCTCGGTGGCCTTTCGCTCTTTTTCGGAACAATGCTGGGCGACTCTGGAAAGAGAGGCCGGGATAAGAGCCTCTTTCCCTCCTGGGGAGGAGAGGGAGAGAAGGCGATGGACGACCAGATCGGGATAGCGGCGGATGGGGGACGTGAAATGGGTGTAGTCCGAAAAAGACAGCCCAAAATGGCCGAGTGGACGCTCGTCATAACGTGCCTGCTTGAGGGAACGAAGAACCGCATAATGCACGGGGTGCTCGACGGGGGTTCCGCGAGTCTTTTCGAGAATCAGGGATAGATCTTTAGGAGTCACCGGATCATGCCGGACGACTGTCACCCCCAGAGAATCGAGAAAGGAATAGAGATTTTCGATCCGTTCTGGTGACGGGGATTCGTGAGCCCGGAAAATCGCCGTTCCCAGCCGCTCTGACAGACGGGAAGCGACGAGGGTGTTGGCCAACAGCATAAACTCTTCAATAAGTTGGTGGGACATGTAGCGGGGGGAGCGGAGAATATCGACAGGTTCTCCCCGGAGATCCAATACGATTTCGGGCTCCGGAAGGTCAAAGTCAAGGCTCCCCTTTGCCATCCGGCGCTTCCGGAGAAGTTGTGCCACGCGCCAAAGCTCTTCCAGAAATGGACCCCAGGAGCGGTATCCCTCCGAAGGATCCCCCGCGAGACTTCGGTGGACTTCGGAGTATGTCATGCGCTTCCGGCTCCTGATGACCGATGGGGTGACCGACCAGTCGACGACGGAACCGTCCTCACCTATTTTGGCAAAAATGGAACGGGCCAAACGGTCTTCATCGGGGTTGAGGGAAAGGACCCCGTTTGAAAGAACTTCCGGAAACATCGGAACGACACGATCCGGAAAATAAACGCTGGTTGCCCTTGCGAACGCCTCCCGGTCGAGCGGAGAGCCCGGAAGAACATAGGACGAAACATCCGCAATGTGAACGCCAAGAGTCCATGTTCCATCTTGATTCGCAACAAGGGAGATGGCATCGTCAAAGTCTTTGGCCGAGTCTCCGTCAATCGTCACCACTTCAAGGGTCCGCATGTCCTTGCGATCCCCCTCCGGAGCGATTCTCACCGAAGTCGCCCGTTCATGGGCCGCCTCTTCCACCTCTGAGGGAAATGCGAGAGGAAGTCCAAAGGAGGCGATCACCAGATCGGTGTCGATCGCAGGATCACCGTCGGCCCCCAACACCGATACGATACGGCCGGACGGGACGGGGGAGACATCCGGATAGGATGTGACGGTCAGGACGACAAGAGTCCCCTCTCCCTCTGGCAAGGGAGGAACGGGATCGTCGACCCGAAAAACATGTCGGATTCTTGCGTCCCTTGGTCGAACGAAAAGCCCGCCCTCCGTCCGAATCAGAAGTCCCGGGAAGTCGGTCCGACTATGGGAGACGACATGGGATACAACTCCCTCTCTCCGTCCACGGGAATCCTCTCCCGTGATATGGCAGACGACCGTATCACCGTCGATCGCACCCGCAAGGAAATGTGCAGGGACAAAAACATCTTTTTTCCCTTCCGGGTCGATTACGAATCCATAACCGTCCCGATTGGCGTCCAATCGGCCCGACAAGGAGGGAAGACGAGAAGGATGGGAAAGTCTTCCGTCGGGAAGTCTCAGGACCGATCCGCCTCGCACGAGAACCTCTAACTCGGCTTCAGCCTCCGCTCTCATATTTTTGTTTTTTTTGGGAATCAGTCGACGGAGAAGAAGGTCGCGCGAGACAAGGTGTTCATCTGAAGTGAGAAGCTCGCTGACTATGCGATCCGCCATTGACGCGGACCTCTCGGGAGAAGGGCTCAGAGACTTGGTCACACCCCCCGGGGGGCTGTCTGTAGACTTTCGCCGTCGACGACGTCGTCTCTTTTTTTCCGGCAACTCCAAGCTGTTCTCCAAGCACATTGACAGGATCTCCGCCCACGGAGAATTCCCGCATCCACCAAGATGGTATTTTGACCTCACATCCTACCACAAGAGAGCCTGGAGTTAAAAGTTTTTTTTCAGAGGGACTTGATATGACCAAGAATTCTTAATACAATTTACCAGTTTGCTTGCAGATATGGTTTTCGATGTTTTTTGCCACGGTCCCCAGATACAGTGTGTTGCTGATGAGCCGAGACCCGTCTGGCGCCGTCATCGATCAGTGCCAACAACAAGAGGGACCCGCTGGCGCGGAAGCAGGTCAGGTTGTGAAGGAGGCGGAACCGGGGGAAGAGGACAGACTATCGATTCAGAGGCATCGAAAAATCAATCACTGGAATTTTCAAATCAATTTAAGGAGGATTGAATGAAGGGGTTAAAAAAAGGTTTGCTGAGCCTCATGCTTCTTTCAGCCCTTGGCTGGACGATTGCACCCATTTCCATCGAATCAGCTCTTGCGGACAATGCGGCCTCGACAACGCCGGCAGCCACGACTTCTCCGGCAAAGTCAACGGCCAAAAAGCCGGTCGCAAAGAAAGCGGCCAAGAAGAAAGTCGCCAAGAAGCACGTGCGTCACGCCCGTAAGGGAGCTCCTGTTTTCGTGGGCTCCATTACGCACATCGACATGAATGCCTCTCCCATGACCATCACCGTGGTCAAGAATGCTGGGAAGAAGTCTGAATTCGTTTTCGGAGGAGATCTCTCTTCGAAAACCGTCATCTTCAAAGGCCGGAAAAAAGTCGGCATGAGCGCTCTTCAGGAAGGACAGAGGGTTGTCCTCCGTTACCACAGAACGCACAGCTCCATTGCCGTGACGGCCATTCACATTCATTAAGTAAAGAATTCGATCATTCGACTAACCGAAATCCATAAAATGGATTCGGATAATCAAAAGTTCGCTGCGGCGAAAACACGAGAAAGAAGGAGATCCTAATGAAATTCGGTCAATCCAAAAGTTTGATGGCTTTGGTCGTTGCAGGCGTTTTGGGTCTGGCGGGATGTGCCTCCTCCGGCGGCGCAAACTCCGGGTCCTCCGAGAGCACCCAGGCAGCACCTGCGGCTCCCGCTCCGGCTACAGAGAACAACAATTCCATGGCATCCCAGTCGGTTTCAGAGATGGATCCCCTTAAAAAGGATGTCCGCTTTGGCTTTGACAGGGCCATCCTGACTTCCGAAGACCGGTCCATCCTCAAGAAAGATGCCGCCATCCTTAAAGCCCACTCAGAGGTTAAGGTTGTCATTGCCGGTCATGCCGACGAGCGCGGAACCGATGCCTACAACATCGTTCTTGGGCAAAAGCGTGCAAAAGCCGCGAGAATCTATCTCGTCCGGCTCGGCGTCTCTTCCAAGCGGATCCGGATCGTGTCTTACGGCAAGAGGGAGATTCCCGACTACTCCATCTGTTCAGACCACAATGAGTCCTGCTGGTCGAAGAACCGCGTTGCCCATTTCATGAAGATCACCATGTAATCTGAAACAAGGGTTTCACTTCTCCCTTGAAAAAGACGGGAGCCCGAAAGGGCCCCGTCTTTTTTTGTCTCTTTTCTTCGATCATGCTATATTCCCAAATATTTTCAATGGACAGAAACGAACAGAAACAAGAGTGACAAGGAGCCCGTAATGACCTTTTTCCAAAAGGGGCAGCGAATACGGACCAGCCTATCAAAGGGAAGATCCTGGATTCTTCTCCTGGGAACGATTCTTTCCGTATCGGCAGGATGTGCCACCAAACCGGCCGTCTCTTCCATGGCTCCTGGGCCGACCCCCGATCACGGATTCCCTGGTGTCTCCGTGTCCGAAGGGTCCTCCCAGTGGCCGCGAACGAAGCTACCTGAAGAAGAAACAACCCACCGCATTTACACCGAGACCCCCCCGCCCACTCCGTCTCCTGGTGCCCCAGTGGCGGCTTCCACCGAAAAAAAGAGAAGGATGCCTACCCAGAGAACGGTCTACTTTTCATTCAATAGCGCCCGATTGTCCTACTGGGACGAAGTTGTCCTGAATACCATTGCCCGGGAACTGAAGAGATCGCATTATCAGGAAATTCTTCTCCATGGGTCGACCGATCCTCTGGGTTCGGAAGCCTACAACAAAAAACTGGGCCTCAGGAGAAGTCTGGCCGTCAAGCGTTACCTCATCTCACGTGGACTTCCACCGAAAAAACTCCGGGCCCTTTCCTGGGGAGACAGCAAATCCAGACTTTTTTCCGCCTGTCGCCGAAAAAGTCCTCTCTGCCATTCCCAAAGCCGATCAGTCCGGATCGATATCAAGGAGGCGTCAGCCCCCTCTTCGCCTTGATCCAGCGAATCAGGACATAGGCTGCCGGAAATGAGAGTGTAAAGGCACCCAGAGCGAAAACTGCCGACCCGATGGCAAAAGGGTAGAGGACGCTGCGGACCTGGGCCAGAATGGCATCTTTCGGCATATGGGATAGAGCCCTGACATTGGGAAGCCATACCTTTGTATTGAGTATCATGGCTCCGACCTTTATCTCAGCAAGATAGGCGGGCAGAAAGACAGGGACGAAGGTCCAGGGATTGTTGGTCCAGGACCCCAGAAGGCCAATCGGAAGGGACAGGCGAAAAAGGTAGGCCAGGAAGGCCACCAGAATGCTATGGAATCCAAAGGGCGGCAGAAAGGCAGAAGCAAACCCTGTTGCGAATGAAAGGGCGTCGCGTAACGGGTCGTTTGAGCCGAGAAAGAGTTGGAGAACCTTTTCCTTCCATCCTTCCTTTCCAGGCTTTTCTCCCGTCCCGGACGGCTGATTTTTTTCAGGAAACGGTGTGGTCAAAACCTCTTCCCTTGATTAATTTTAATGTGTCGTCGAAAAAGACTGAAGCCTGGTCATCCTCTTTCACCGCCCTTCCTACATAGTGGATCTCCTCTCCCGAATCCGTCAGAAGGTCAGAGCGGACCCATTGAAGAAAGGACTCCTCCTGCCCGACCCTGACACCAAGGACAATGTCGTAATCTTCCCCACCTGTCCAGACCAGAGTCTCGGCATCCTCTCCAAGAATTGCGGACCAGGTCCGGACTTCCTCCGTGACAGGAAGAGCTTCGACCCGGATGGACAACCCGGAAGCGAGGGAGAGCTCCGAAAGAGAGCGTTCCAGCCCGTCAGAGCTGTCGATAGTGGCGGAGACTTCAGGCCTCCTGGAAAGGGCCTGACCGGCCGCCAGAAGGGCTCTTGGACGACGGAATGCCCGCCGGGCGGGCTCAAGGAGTTCAGAGCCGACTCCTCTCAAGAGTGACAGGTACCCTGCCCTGGCTCTTCCGGGACGTCCCAGAAGATAGAGGGAATCCCCCTCTGAAAGAGATGATCTCGCGGGAAAAATTCCTACGGGAATGGTGCCAAGGAGGGTCAGGACAAAGTTCCACCGCCCGGAGTCACGGGACAGATCACCGCCCACCAACGAACAGCCATACTCCCTGCAGGCTTCCGCGATTCCGCGGTAAACTCCCCGCAAGACCTCTGGATCGTAATTCTGGGGAAGACCAACGGCTGTGACACCAGACCATGGGACCCCCCCCTTTGATGCGATGTCACTCACATTGACCGCCACCAGGCGATAGCCCAGCGATTCCGGATCCGTCCAGTCCCATCGAAAATGGACATTCTCCCTCTGGCTATCGGTCGTCACGAGGAGGTTCCGATGCGGAGAGGGAGAAAGGAGTGCGGCATCGTCTCCAATGCCAGCCAGGACACCGGATGTCGGAAGGCCGGAAAGGATTTGTGAAAGCTCCCTGATGAGATCAGCTTCCATCGTGCCCCCTGGTCACGTTTCCGGATGTTCAAGGAGGTCGACCAGAAACTTCCGGAATTCTGGTCCAAGCTCCGGATTCTTGAGTCCGAATCGAACCGTCGCCCTCAAAAATCCCCCCTTGTCTCCTGTATCGTATCTCCGTCCCACAATTTTGACGGCATATACAGGACGATGAGCAGCAAGCGTGACAAGCGCGTCGGTCAGCTGAATCTCTCCCCCAACTCCCGGAGTCTGATTTTCAAGAATCGAGAAGATGTCCGGGGTCAACACATATCGACCAATCACCGCCCACCGGCTCGGGGCCTCTTCCATCCGTGGTTTCTCCACAAGGGATTCCACGCGAAAGAGCCCTTCCCGAATCTCCTGGCCACGGATGATTCCGTAATGAGAGACTTCGGCGGGCGGCACCTCCTGAACTCCGATCACGGGAGCATCGAACTCCCGGGCCACATCGAGAAGTTGGGCCAGGGCGGGCTCCTTCGCGTCGATCACCTCGTCGGCCAGAGCCACGGCGAAGGGCTCCTCACCGACGAGGTTTCTGGCACAGAGGACGGCGTGTCCGAGCCCCAGGGACTCCTTTTGACGGGTATAGACGACCTCCGCCATGAAGGAGATTCGTCGAACATCCTCCAGCAGCTTCAACTTTCCCTTTTCTCGGAGGACATCCTCAAGCTCGTAGGAAATGTCGAAATGGTCTTCTATGGCCCGTTTTCCCCGACCGGTGACCATGATGATCTGCCCGACTCCCGAAGCCACGGCCTCCTCGACGGTATACTGGACAACCGGTTTATCCACGAGAGGAAGCATTTCCTTGGGGGAAGCCTTTGTCATCGGCAAAAATCGGGTCCCATGGCCTGCAAGAGGAAATACCGCCTTTCGGAGTTCTTTCATTCAATCCCCCCCTTTTTGTTTTTCGATCCTTTTACAATCTTCGGAAGAAGATCGTCTAGAGCGATCTCCGTCTCCTCTTCGGTCAAAAGTCCCGAAAGAATGAAGTCGGCCCGGGATAATCTCTCGACACGGCTCATCTGGGAGCTGATCCGTTGGTCCGCCTCTTCCGCACCCAGTCCGGAACGTCGCATAAGCCTCTCCTTCTGGATCCCCTCGGGGACATCGACGACGATTACAGCATCCATCTCCGATTCCAGCCCCTTCTCGTACAGAAGCGGAACCTCGTAGATGACCAGAGGAGCATCCGACAGCCGCGCCTTTTGTCGGAGAAATTCAGCACGGACTCTCGGGTGGATGATTTCCTCCAGCTTGCGCCGCCTGATTGGATCCGCATAGATTATCCTGGCCAAAGCGGGTCGGTCGATGTCCCCGTGAAGCAGGACCTCCGGAAAGGCGCGAATCACCTCATCAAATCCTTCCGTCCCGCGACGAACAACCTCCCTGGCCAGATGGTCGGCATCGATCACGGGAACCCCGCGCCGTCTCAGCAGGCTGCCGATGAAGGACTTTCCCGAGGCGATCCCTCCGGTGAGCCCGACGACGATCACGCGGGAGACTCCCTTTCCTCATCCCGTGATTTTCGGACTTTATCGAAATACCGGCGAGCCGCCTGCCCTTCGATTCCGATCATCATTGCCGCAAACACCAATCCCCCCACCTCGAAAAGGTGGGGCTTGAGAAGGGGATCCCCCGTCGGGTCCATCAGGACGAGGAGTAAGCGCAAGGCCCCCCCACCCCCCATCAGGACGGCCGAGGTAAAGAGAAATCCCGCCGACCGGGATGAGAGCCTGCGAGCGGTGAAGCTCCACATGACGAGAACAAGAAGAAGCAACAGCATCGCCCCTTCAACGGAGACGAGAACGGGGCGCCGCAATGAGGACGGGAGATCGAGGTATCTGTTGCCGAGCCAGTATTCGTCGAGCAGACCCGGTATGGCAAAGATCAGAATGGTCAATCTTGTCCGAAATGGCATCGTCACGGGGTTTTGGCTCCAGGAGTAGGGGTGGACAAAGACGGAATGGCAGGTGAATCTGTCGACAGATGGGGCCGTCCGGATGTCCCGGGCTTGATGAGTCCGGCTTTCTCCTTTTTCGCCCTGTCGATGATCTGCTGGAAGAATGGACGCTCGGGGGTTTTCGGATCGAGCGTGAGACCCTTTTCAAAGTAGGGCATGGCGTCCATGGCGGTTCCCCGCGTCCAGAGAATGGACCCCAAGGCAAAGTAAGCCGGAGCAAGATTCGGGTCGAGTGCGATCGCCTTTTTGAGCTCCACGATTGAACCGTCCACCTGCTTCACGACCCGGTAGAGCATTCCAAGTTTATAGTGGGCCAACCCGAAGTTCGGATAACGCGCCACGATCGCTTTGTAGTCATCAAGGGCTTCCTTGTAATGTCCGGACGCCAAGGCCTTGTCACCGGCTGTAAAGGGATAGGCGATGACGACCGGTTCGGCCTTCTTGTAAAAATAGGTCATGTAGCCGACGACATATACGGCAAACACAACCCATCCGATCTTCGCCCAGAATCGAATCTTCGCCTCCTGGATCGTTCCCCGGGATCTCCGGAGAACATAGGACGTCCCCACGGCGGCAAACACAAACGCCACAAGAATCGCCGCGAGCGACATGCCAAGAAGAGGAAGATTCATGTTGTCGAGAATCGGTCGGGTATTCATCAACTCACTCCTTTAAAAAATCAGACGGGATGGGCCTCCACCCAATCCCGGCCCGTCCCGAGACGGACTGTAAGGGGAACAGAGAGCGAAACCGCTCCCTCCATGCATTCCCGGACTGCCTCTGAAACCGCCTCGATCTCCTCTTCAGGAAGTTCGAGCAAAAGCTCGTCGTGGACCTGGATCAACAGGCGGGACTTGGCCCCCATTGTCAAAAGGCGACGGTCAAGATCGACCATCGCCTTCTTGATGAGATCGGCCGCCGAACCCTGGAGGACAGAGTTGACTGCCATCCGCTCCCCGTACTCCCGAATTCTGCGATTATCGGACAGAATTTCGGGAATGGGACGGATTCGTCCCAGGATCGTCGAAATCCGGCCCGTCTTTTCCGCCTCCTTTCGAATCTTTTCAAAATAGGGGCCTACTTCTGAAAAAACACTGAAGTACCGATCGATGATGGCCTGGGCTTCGGCGGGTGCAATTCCGAGGTCCTGGGCAAGGCTGAACGAGGACATGCCGTAGAGAATCCCGAAATTGAATGTTTTGGCCCGTCTCCTCGTTTCGGGGGTCACCGGCTCTCCGAACAGGAGAAGCGCGGTGCGGGAATGAATATCTTGTTTGTCCGCAAATGCTTGCAGCAGAAATGGATCCTGGCTTAAGTGGGCCAGAAGCCGGAGCTCGATTTGGGAATAGTCGGCCGAGAGAAGCAAGGAACCTTCCGGAGAGACGAAACATCTCCGGATCAGGAGTCCCAGATCGGTCTTTGCCGGAATGTTCTGGAGATTCGGACCTGAAGAAGAAAGGCGCCCTGTCGCCGCGACAGTCTGGTTGAACTGTCCATGAAGCCGATGGTCGGGGCCAGTTCCCTCCTCCATGGGAGCAAGGTAGGTCGACAGGAATTTTCTCAGCTGCCGGTATTCCAGAATGAGTCCCGGGAGTGGATGAATCGGGGCAAGAACCTGCAGGGACTCCTCGTCGGTGGAGGGGGCGCCGCCCTTCTTCCCGGTCTTGCGAGGGGCCGGAAGCCCCAGCTTTCCGAACAGGACCTCTCCCACCTGTTTTGGAGAAAGGATGGAGAAGGATCCACCAGCCATCGTGTGGATCTCTTTTTCGAGCCCACCGATCCTCCCTTCGATAGTCCGCCGGACCTCACCAATCCGGGACCGGCTCACCATGATACCTGCCTGTTCCATCCTGACAAGAACCCGGGCCACCGGAATTTCAATATTGGTCAGAAGAGAGGCAAGGGAGAGTGCATCAATGCCCCGTTGAAGCTTCTCAAGAACGGCGAAGACGAGGGAGGCTCTCTCTTCGGAACTCTCGGAATTTCCGGCTATGAAAAGCTGATCCCTGAGAGCTGTCAGGCTATAGTCACGGCGCCCGGGATCAAGAAGGTAGCCTGCAAGCTCCATATCGAAGGCCGGGAGCGGCTCGTCGCACAGGTGGGGACATCTCCGGAGAAGGGCTGTGAAGGTCGACGTCCACGTGGAACGGCCAGACCTCAAGACATCCATCCCGGTCCGACAGAGCTCCTCCGGGGATTCGGTCCAACGCCAGACCTGCCCATCCCAGATCCCGTTTCCCCACTCCGGATCGAAAAGGATGCCCTGAGTCGAAGGAGGGGGAACCGGGTCGCATGTCGAAGAACGGTCAGGAGTTTTCCCTGTTTTCCGGGCCTGCTTGTCCTTCCATTCGAGAATACGGGCAAGAAGCGTCGCCGTTTCAAGCGATTCAGCCAGCGCGCGAAGATCGTTTTCATGAGGCACTCCGATCGCCATTGCTTCCGGAGAAGCGTCGGCCTCAATGCCTTCATGAAGAACGGTCACGCTCTTGTTCCTGAGGATCAGATCCCGATATTCGATGATTTTTGGCCGGAGACGCTCAGGAAAGACCGTCTCGGGGTGCGCCGCCAGGTCTTCGACATGGAGTCCTCCAGCGAGAAGGGCCGCCGCCGTTTTAGGTCCGATCCCTGGCACACCGCCGATGTTGTCGACAGAGTCTCCGGTCAAAGCCAGCAGGTCGGAAATCTGATCCGGCTCCACTCCCCATTTTTCCCTGACCTCCCCTGGGCCAAAGAGCTTCTGGAGCATGGGGTCATAGACCTGTAGACGATCGGACACGAGGGCCAACAGATCCTTGTCTGTGGAAAGAACCAAAACGCGGGAATTCGGCTGCTCCAGAAGCCATCGGCGGGCCAGGGCCGCAATGGTGTCGTCGGCCTCGTATCCGTCGACCCAGATAAGCGGAATCCCAAGCCCACGGATGAGGGATTCAATAAAGGGAATCTGACGGACAAGGTCATCTGGAGGGGGTGTCCGGTTGGCCTTTATCTCGGGAAGAATTTCCGTGCGGACGTTGCCGACCCGGCTCTCGAATACCACGGCGAGGTATCGGGGCTCAAACAGATTGAGGAGGGAGAGAAGCATGTTTCCAAAAACAGTGAAGGCGCCCGTCGGAACCCCGGAGCGAGAAACAAAGTTGACCCGACTGTAGTAGGCCCTGAAAATGTAGCCGAATCCGTCCAGAAGAATGAGCGTGCGCTCAGGAAGGGAACGCACCCATTCGGGTGGAGCCGGCTTGCCTTTGGTCTTTTGAAGGGCAGCCGTGGCAACAATCCTTTCATTTATAGATCCGGCAGAGGCGGATGATACGAGGAAAGCCCCTTCCGGTGAAAGGGGCCCCCTTCAGGGAACCAGCTTCGGAGAGACGGTGGTCCGCCACTCCGGGTGGCGTGGAGTATTGCCTCGTGCGATGTCGAAGAACAGTGACTGAAGACGCTGAGTTAATGGTCCCGGCTTGCCAGATCCGATCGGTCTGTCATCAATTTCCCGGATCGGAGTCAGTTCAGCGGCCGTCCCCGTAAAGAAAGCCTCGTCCGCAAGGTAGAGATCGTCTCTGGTCAGAGCCTCCTCGGACACCGGGATCCCTTCCTCTCTGGCCAGGGCCATCACGGAGTGTCGGGTTATTCCATCCAGGACGGAACGGAGAGGGGGGGTCTTTAGAACCCCCTTTTTGACGATGAAGATGTTTTCTCCCGGCCCTTCAGCCACCATTCCGTCACTGTCAAGAAGGATCGCCTCGTCGTAGCCGGCGCCCTTGACCTCCCATTTGGCCAGCTGGGAGTTCACGTAATGGGCGGACACCTTTGCACGGGCAAGAAAATTATTCACGCCGAACCGGGCATAGGAGCTCACCTTTGCCCTGATCCCCCGGGAAAGCCCCTCCTCTCCGAGGTAGGTCCCCCACTCCCAAGCTGCGATGGAGAGACGCACAGGATTCTTCCGGGCGTAAATCCCCATATCCCCGTATCCGATAAAGATGATCGGCCGGATGTAGCATGACTCTAGACCATTTTCTGATACCACGCGGCATGTGGCGTCCATCACATCCTTGAGTGACCAGGAACACGCCATCTGCATCACTCTGGCCGAGTTCAGCAGACGTTCTGTGTGTTCTTCAAGGCGAAAAATGTGGGTTCCGTCCTTCCCCTTGTAAGCCCGAACCCCCTCGAAAACCGCCATGCCATAATGCAGAGAGTGTGTCAGCACATGGACATTGGCTTCTTGCCAGGGAACCATTTTGTCGTCCATCCAGATCCAGCGGCTTTCCTTAAGCATTCGGGCTCCTCAAGGTTAAGAACATGGGGGCGACGATCATTCCTCGCCCCGAAAGATCTCCAGAAGTCTCAGCAGACTCACAAAGAGATTGAAAACATCCAGGTAGAGGGAGACCACCGCCATGATGGGCGTCAACTCCTCTTCAGTCGACTCGAGAATGCGGCTCGTATCGAAGAGAATCAACCCCGAAAAAAGAAGGGAGGCGAGACCCGAAACCACCGCCTGAAAAAGGGGAGGGTGAAAGAAGATCTGCACGACGGAGAGGATGACGACGATGATCAGCCCCGTGAAGAGGAAACTCCCCATAAAGGAAAAGCTTTTCCCGGAAACGATGGCGTAAAGGGTGAGGGCGAAAAAGATGGCCATCGTCAGAAAAAGGGCATCCGAAACGATAGCGGCCCCTCCTGGCGAGCGAAGGATGGCAAAGAGAAGGGGACCCAGAGAAGCGCCCATCAGGGCGGCGAAAAAGGCGGTCACAACCAGGTTGACTCCTGGCACCTTCTGAACGGCCATAAGCAGGAAAAGTGTTCCGAACATGGCAATCGCCAGGAGGATGGGGTGAGGTCCAACCACTCTGAGCCCGTTCCCCATTCCCCAAAGGGCTCCCACGCCAGAAGCCATAAACATGAAGGCCAGCAAACCATATACCTTCATCATAAAGCGGTTAAGCGAGGCAGCCGTTCGTCTTCCCTCGACAACTGGGCCGGAAAACATGACGGGTTCCATGAAAACTCCTTTCAACAGTCTCCCTCCTCGGGAGACAACAACAGGACAGATCCGAAGACTCGAAACCGGGCAGGATTTCTACATATCGAGAAATCCCTACCCGGTAATCGTGTCTCACAATTTATACTTCCATCTTAAAGCCGGCGACCTTCAAAATCAAGAAAGCGCTACGCTGCCTATATTTCTGAGCCGATGAGGGGCCGATGGACAATCCTCCCTTACAATGATAACATTTAAACAATTGTGGATAAATAATAATTTAATATTTTTCCATTTTAAGAGATATTCTTTCAAGTTTGAGCCATTCCAAACCCGAGGCAATCCGGAGAGCCCATGGCCCTGACAAAGAGACAACGACTTTCAGCTGGAAGTCTCATCCTTTCAATGATCTTCCTTTCTCTCGGCGCATGTGGTGGGGCCATGCCGGGCTATGGGCCGGCCTACGTTCCGGAGTGCACCTGTTGCTGCGGCGGGGGATTCACTCCCTATGCCTACAAGCAGAGCAACCACTCTTCGATCGCCGGTCCACCTGTGGCCACAACCATGCTCCACGATACGAAAGGTCCGATGGCCGATATCTCGGCCAATGGAAAGAGCCAGAAAAAGCAGGGAAAAAGCCCACGGCATTAACAGCTCTCTCGGCCATAAAACCTAATTGGGAAAGAGGAAATGGACTGACTCCTGATGACAGCCCACAGACGATTCGATGACAAAAACAGATGACCGGGAGGTTCTTGTGAACAAAGGCAAGATGGCACGTCTTCTCATGACCGCAATTATTCCGCTGGCTTTCTTCCTCACAACCGCCGGATGCACATCAACAGGGGCGATCGGTCTTCTCTCGAGCAGCGAAACGGAGGCGGACCTGGGCCCCCATGATTCCCATAAATTCCACAGGGTCGGAAGCCAGATTGAGGGAACGGCCTGTCGACACTTCATTCTCGGGCTGATTCCCTGGGGAGACTCGGATGTTGAAACAGCGATGAAAAACGCCTTCAAGAAAAATCCGTCTCTCCGGGCCGACGGGCTGGTCCACGTCACCACAGCGACCTCTCTTTACAACTTTTTCCCCCTTTACAATGTCTATACCCTGACCTGCACAACGGTGCGGGGCGTTCCCGTCCGTTTTGACCATTCACCAAAAGGGAAAAAGGGGACGGACAAGTCGAAGCCCCTTCCCCCTTCCTGAGGATGACCCTGAACCCATGTCCGGCTTCAGAAAGTCATTTCCCCATGGTAATATTCTTTCCGGAACAGGGAAAAGTGGGTCCTATTCGGGGAGAACTTCGTCGTGACAAATGACCAGCTGAGGATCTTTCTCAAGGTGGCCGAGAATCAAAGCTTCACTCAGGCCGGTGAGGTCCTTTTTTTGACTCAGCCCGCCATCAGCCTTCAGATCAAGACACTGGAAAAAGATCTGGGGGTATCACTCTTTGAGAGAACCGGGAAAAAAGTTCTATTGACGGAAGCGGGCAGGCGCCTTCTCCCGCTCGCCCTCTCCATTACGCGACAAATGGACGAGGCCAGGGCCACAGTGCTTCCATGCGCGGGGGGGCCGCAGGGCCATCTCAGGCTAGGTGCCTCGATGACGATCGGAACCTATCTTCTTCCTCCGGTCCTGGCAGATTATCGTCGGTCACATCCCCGAATCACAGGAAGCCTCGCAGTGAGAAACACCCACCAGATACTCCACGATCTCAAGACCTCGGAGATCGATCTCGGGCTTATCGAAGGGGAACCGACCAAGACGCAGGGGTTGTCCCTTGAACGATCCTTTCTCCAGCACGACCGTCTGGTCCTCATTGATTCGGTCTCATTCCCCAAAATCGAAAAAACAGGACCAATTCCCCTCGTCGAACTCGGAAGCCTTCCGGCCATAGGTCGCGAACCCGGCTCCGGAACCCGGCAGATCATCGAAAAGGAGCTGATCGAAAAAGGGTTCCCTCCAGATTTTTTTCAAGTGATCATGACGGTGGACAGTCCTGAAGCCATTAAAGATCTGGTCGCCCTCGGAACCGGAATCGCATTCATCTCCGCCCTGTCGATCCGCCCGGAGGATTCCGGAAGGATCAGGACCGTCCCTGTGGAGGATTTTCAGCCGGTGAGAGACCTTTGGGTTTTTATCCCTCGGAGAAAACTTTCTTCGGCAGCCGACTCGTTCCTGGAGATACTCTTCAGGACAACAAGAAATCCGCCTTAAAAACTCAACCACATAAAATCTCAACCAGGACGATCAGGAATGAGTTTCTCTCCCCCATCGTTCAGAAAGTCCATTGATAAAGCGCTGCATCCAGGATGATGCAAACTGGTTGGGATAGCACCCCAGAAGGACCAGGATCCTGACCACCCTATTTTGTTCAAATACGGGCACAGCCAGGATGGATCGAATCGCGAAACTATCTGCCACTGACTGACCGGCCATTGTTCCCGGACCAGTAAACCACGGCGGTCCGGAATAAACGTCCCCTTTCTTGACCGATTCGAGGAGATCCTTAAGCGCTTGAAAAAAATCACTCTTGTCGGAATTCCATTTAGCAGCAATATTTCCAGTCGAATTCTCCGCTTCCTCCATGACCGTCATATCGTCGGGGTCCAATAAAAAAGAACCTTGTATACCTGGAAGGGCAGAGAGACGTTCCAACTCGTTCCTCGCGACATTTCCCTCAAGCGTTTTTTCAAAAGAAGGGACAGAGAGCACACTAAAGTAGCCATCGATCGTTGCCCTTGAGCCATCAAGCTGAATTTCAAAGTTTTTGTCGAGTCGCCCCTCGATCGCAAGATAAAGATGTAAACGGTCCCGGACGGAAAGCTTCGTGCGATCCAAATGCTCCACTAAAAGCTTGGAATACAGGAACTTCGACCGAAGGAGCAAATTATCCGGAACTCCTATGAGTGCATGAACTTCTCCCAAACGTCGGGAGAGAGAATCGTCATGGCCTTCCTCCATTCGGGGCCGAAAAAGGAATGCAAGATAGTTTTTTTGCCGTTCCTTCAAAGATTTGATTTCTTCTGTCGTGAGAGAACTGAAGATCTCTTTGGCCTCTGGAGTCAAGGCAAGAACTGAGTAAAAATCCTCGACAAAGCGCTCCTGCAATTTCTCCAATTCCGAGGAATGCCGGCCAAGAAGGGTATCGGCATCCGGCCCAAAAGGATCAAACGAAGACTGGCCTTCCTCCTTCTCCCCCGGTATCCCCCTATTCCACCAGGAGTTTTTCTGATGGCGTCGGTCCTTGACCGCGTACATGGAAAGATCGGCCTTACGGATCAACTCATCTCCCTGCACCCCTTCATCCGGGTAGATTGCCACCCCCAGACTCATACCCACCGTCGCACTCTCTCCTGATGGAAGGACGAAGGGAGTCTCGACGGCTTCATGGAGACGATCCAGAAAGGGGACGATCTGCGAATCCGGGGCACCGGGGGAAAGGTCCTCGATCACGAGGACAAACTCGTCCCCCCCCAAACGGGCAAGAAAGTCGGTTTCCCGGAGTCTTGATCGAACCCTCATCGAAAAATCCTTGAGGAGGAGGTCTCCTGCCTCATGACCGTAACGATCGTTGACAGGCTTGAAATCATCAAGATCAAGAACTCCGACGGCAATCGATGTTCCCAGACGAGCAGCCCGGATCAGGACCCGGTCTAGATGGGACTCCAGGGAACGTCTGTTGGGAAGCCCTGTCAGATCATCATGACGGGACTCGAAGGAAAGACGGTCGGCCATCCGACGAACCTGAGTCACATCGCGGTGGATCTCGACAAAGTGTGTGAGAACGCCGTCCTCGTTCCTGACAGGTGTGATCGAGAGATGATTCCAAAAGGAGGAGCCATCCTTCCGGTAAAAAAGAAGCTCACTTTCAAAAGAGTATCCAGAGCGAACCGCTTTTTCCAATTCCTGGGAGACCATGGGGTCACTCCCGACCCCTAGCAGGATCCCGCAATCCCTTCCGATCAATTCTTGGGGTCCGTAACCTGTTATGCTGGTGAAGGCCCTGTTGGAAAAGAGAATTCGACGATCGACTCCCGTCACAACCGCGCCGTCCGAAACAGCCTCCAGGGCTCTGGATAGAATGGAGCGAAATCTTTGGAGCTCAAGAATATCCAGCCCCCTAGACACATTGATCGCCAACTCTTCGAGAATGATCTTGAGGTCCGAAAGCAGGACTTTTTCCTTGCGGTAGTAGACGATGAAGACTCCCCAAGGCTTTCCGCCCCTCAGGACTGGAAGGACACCCCCTGACCGAAATCCGAACTCCCTGGCCCGCTCCTTCCAGAATGAGGTGAGGGCAAAGGTTTCATTAAACTGTGCCGTTCCTGTCCGGAAAGCGATCCCGACGGCTCCCAGTCCTTCGGGATGCTCTTCCCGGACGGAGAACCGGACACCCTCCAGAAACTCTCTTTTGCCTGAGGCGGCGAGGAGGCGGATCCATCCATTCTCATCCGGTACTCCAATGCAGGCCAACTCCAGACCTCCCGTCCGGACCCCGAGCTCACAAAGTTCACGAAGAAGGCTCTCTTCATTCGTCTGGGTCGCAAGAGCCTGATTGGCTCGAGCCAACACAAGATTGAACCTCGATATGCGGGAGTTTCTTTCCTGAAGATGATGGCGTTCGCTGACATCGACGACTGTCCAGACCATTGTCTGGGTTCCGGGAAGCGGGTGGACCGACAGATCGACAAACAATTCCCCTCCGCTCCTTCGAAAGGCTGAAACGTCCGGAATAAGGACCTCCTCCTCAAACTGCATTGTTTCAGGAGGACAGGCTTTCTCCCGAACATGTCCTTCCAGAAAAAGGGAACCGACGGATCGGAA
>JAKADN010000013.1 GCA_021820445.1 Nitrospirota bacterium
GCCGCGAACAGGCTTTTCTGGGTCCCCCTCTACGATCGTGTGACGCGAAGGTACGGGTATGACGTCTAGACGGTCCGACTTCCTGAGTCTCCGGAATGTCGCGCGGGACTTTACCCGGGAGACCCGCTCCTATCGGGCGATCGACAACCTTTCCCTCGATGTGGAGGAGGGGGAGTTCGTTGCGATCGTCGGGCCCTCGGGCTGCGGAAAGTCGACCCTTCTTCGGATCCTCCAGGGGCTGATCCCGCCGACATCGGGAGAGGTCTTCTACAAGGACCGTCCCCAGGACGGGGTGAATTCGGACATGGCCATGGTGTTCCAGGGATTCGCCCTTCTCCCGTGGTTATCGGTCCGGGACAACGTGGCTCTGGGTCTTGTTGCGCGTGGAAGGAAACCTTCCGAGATCGACCGGACGGTGTCATTCTACATCGACAAGGTGGGACTGGAAGGATACGAAGAGGCCTATCCTCGCGAGCTGTCCGGAGGGATGAAGCAGCGGGTGGGCCTCGCCCGGGCCCTGGCGATCGAACCCCGGATCCTTCTCATGGACGAGCCATTCTCGAATCTTGACGCTCTGACCTCGGTGACCCTCCGGGACGAGGTCCTCATGCTCTGGCAGGATCCGGAGATGCCGGTCCGGACGATCATCATGGTGACCCACATCATCGAAGAGGCCATCCAGATGGCCGACAGGGTTGTCGTTCTCTCCAGGCGACCAACCCATGTCGTGAGGGAGATCGCGGTGGATCTGCCCCGTCCGAGAAGCCGGAAACACCCCGAGTTCGAACGGCTTTCGGACGAAATTTTTTCTCTCATTTCCTGATGACAGGCAAAGGAATTCATGGCGCGTCATACGACAAGGAGGAAGGGTGATGGAAGGCGAACCTGAGCCTTATACGGGGATCAGTCGGATTATCGGTCTTCTCAAGATCCTGAAGGAGAAGGGAGGGGCCTCCGATCTCTACCAGCTCGGCGTCGATCTCCATCTCGAACTGGGCGAAGAGCTTCAGATCGTGAAGGCTGCCGAATCCCTGGGATTCGTCATCACCCCCGAAAGCGATATCGCGCTCACCCCTCTGGGAGAGGAGATCCTGGAAAAGGACATCAACGGCCGGAAGAAGCTGATCCGGGAGCGTCTGTTGACCCTTCCTCTTTTTTCCAGGGTTTTCGAATGGCTCGAAGCGGAGGAGGAGGAGAGCCTTTCCATGGAGCCGCTCAAGCGGAAAATCGGAGAAGCCTTTCCGAACGAGGATGTGGACACCGCTTTTTCGATGCTCGTCAACTGGGGACGTTACGCCGAACTTTTCGGGTACAATGCCGCCCGGGAAGAGCTCTACGTCGACCGGGGTGTCTAGGATCCGGGAATGTCAGCTTCTGTTTGCGGAAAGAATCTTTTTCTTCTCCTCCTCGAGGTCGGAGATTCTCCTCCTGAAGGCGGCGATCTGGGACTCGATCTCGTGAATTCGCTCCGAGGGCGAGAGAGTCTGCCGGTCCGGGTTTTCCGCGAGCCTGCGCTTGCGGTCGGAGAGATAATAGGCGGCCCCGAGCATCGTGAGGATGGTCAGGATGATGGTGGCGTAGAGGAACAGATGGTAAAGGGATTGGTCCATGGTTCTTCCTGTCGGCGAACGTGGAATCGTCAAGCGGCCCTGAACAGGGCCTATTGTACCCCGATTCTCCGGGAAGAAAAATCCCTGGAGGTTTTTCGTGTCCCCTGAATCGGACCGGTCTGTTCTCCTGACATGGGGCGTGGCGCATCTGGCCGAACTCGAGGCCCTGGCCAGAAAGCGCCGCCTCCGGGTTGAGGCGGACGAGAAGGTGGTCAAGGCGCGGGACCGGATTCTCGAAGGGTTGTCTCCAAAAGACCGGGGGAGGTTGACGGACCGCCTTCTGACGCTTCTTGACAATTCCGAACGCCTTGGGCTTAAGATGAGTCATCCCGGATCTTCCGGATGGCCCGGTCTCCTGTCGGATCTCTCTTTTCCCCCGTTCCTGCTCTGGATGAAAGGAGATCTTTCGGCGCTTCTCCCTCCCGGAATTGCCATCGTGGGGGCCCGTGAAGCCGGACCGTCGGCCTGCGGGGCGGTCTCCAAGCTGGCCCGGGAGCTTTCCTCGATAGGGGTTTGCGTGGTGTCGGGGCTGGCGAGGGGAGTGGACGGAGCCGCGCATCGAGGAGCCATTTCCGGGCCTGGACGCACGATCGCCGTGGTGGGGACCGGACTCGACCGGGTCTACCCGGCCGAGCACCGGATCCTTGAAAGGGACATTTTGGCGGGAGGAGGCCTGCTCCTCTCGGAGTACCCTCCGGGGGATGGGCCTGAGCCCTGGCAATTCCCCTACCGGAACCGGCTGATTGTCGGCCTGTCGGTGGCTGTTGTGGTCGGCCCCCATCGCCGGCGCTCCGGGACCTATGTGACGGCGCGGATCGCCCTCGAAGAGGGGCGTGAGCTTCTGGTCTTCGACCGTGAGTCCAGGGGGTGGGAAGGGGAAGGACCGGCGCTTCTTGCGGGCGAAGGAGCCCGGAGAGTGTCGGGTGCGGAGGAGGTTCTCTCCGCGATTTTGTCCCGAGGGGACATGGCATGACAACCTTCAAGAAAGGCATCTGAAAAGTGAGTGTTCGCAAGAAAGCGGCTTCCGCCGTTCCCGCGGCTCCGAAGAGTCGGACTCCCCGGAAAAAATCATCGGATTCCTCCCGGACGGCTGCACCGGAAGAGACGATCGTGGAGAAGAAAGCTGCGACCGCCCCGAAGGGAACCCTCATCATCGTCGAGTCGCCCACGAAGGCCAGGACCCTGACCCGGATTCTGGGAAGCGGATACAAGGTCAAGGCCAGCGTCGGCCATCTGAAGGATCTTCCCCCGTCCAAGATCGGAGTGGACGTCGACAATGGCTACGAACTCCAGTTTGTGGTCTCGGAAGGAAAGAAGAAGGTTCTCGATGAAATCCGCCAGGCCGCTCGCGGGGCCCGGGAGATCTTTCTCGCCTCCGATCCGGACCGGGAAGGGGAGGCAATCGCCTATCATATCGCGAGCGAGCTGACCGGGCTCAAGAAGCCGATTCGCCGGGTGCTGGTCCACGAGCTGACACCCCGGGGCATCGAGGCGGCCCTGGCCGAACCCGGTGAGATCGACCTTCACAAGGTCGACGCCCAGAAGGCCCGCCGGGCCCTCGACCGAATCGTCGGATACTCCCTCTCCCCCTTACTCTGGGAACGGGTCCGGAGGGGACTCTCCGCCGGCCGGGTCCAGTCGGTGGCCGTCCGTCTGGTCTGCGACCGGGAAAACGAGATCAGGGCTTTTGTTCCGGAAGAATACTGGACCATCACCCTTTCGATGCGTCCGTCCGACCCGGGCCGCTCCGACAGCGTCTTCACCGCCCGTCTCGACCGGATCGCGGGCCGTAAGGTGCAGATCTCGAATGCCGAGGAAGCCCGCAAGACGGTGGAGCGGATCGGCTCGGAAGGCTTCCGGATCGACAGCCTCTCTGCCGATGAAAAACGACGTCAGCCCTCTCCTCCGCTCACGACCAGCCGCCTCCAGCAGGAAGGAGCCCGGCGCTTTCGCTTTTCCGCCAAGAAGACCATGCAGCTGGCCCAGAAGCTTTACGAAGGCGTCGAACTTCCCGGACAGGGCCAGACGGGACTCATCACCTACATGAGGACCGACTCCGTCCGCCTTGCTCCCGAGGCCCAGGAGATGGCTCGTAAATTCATCGCCAGTGCCTACCCCCAGGCTCTTCCTCCACGGAGCCCCGCCTACCGGAACAAGAAAGGGATCCAGGACGCCCACGAGGCGATCCGTCCCACCGACGTCAGCCGGACGCCCGACTCCCTCGAGGGAATTCTCGACCGGGATCTCCTTCGGGTTTACCGGCTGATCTGGCAGACCTTTCTCGAAAGCCAGATGGTTCCGGCGCGGTATCTCCTCACGACCGTCATCGTCGAAGGGGACAAAGGGGATACCTTTCGGGCGACCGGGCGGCGCATGCTCGACCCGGGCTTCCTGGTCCTGCGCGGGGAAGAGGTCCGGGCCCGGAAGAAATCGGACGCCCTTTCCGAAGAGGAAGGGGAGGAAAAAGGCGAGGAAGAGAACGAACTCCCCCTTCTTCACGAAGGGGAGGCCGTGGAGGGTGCCGCCCCTCCCGAATCCCAGCAGCATTTCACCGAGCCTCCTCCCCGCTACAACGAGGCCTCGCTCATCCGGGAGCTCGAGGAAAAAGGAATCGGCCGCCCCAGCACCTACGCCACCATCATGACCACCATTCTCGACCGGGAGTATGTGGAAAAGCGGGAGAACCGGTTCCACCCGACAGAGCTCGGGGAGACGGTGAACCGCCTCCTGGTCGATTCCTTCCCCGACCTTCTGAACGTCGCCTTCACGGCCCGCATGGAAGAGGAGCTTGATTCGGTGGAGGAGGGGGAGAAGATCTACCGCGAGGCAGTGGACGACTTCTATCGGCCTTTTTCGAGGGAGCTGTCGAAGGCCAAGGGGGGCGGCATGGCCAACCTGAAGGCCCAAAGCGAGCCGACCACGATCCCCTGTCCTGTCTGCGGAACGCTCATGGTCAAAAAATGGGGCCGCCACGGCGCCTACCTGGCCTGCGGAAACTACCCGGCCTGCAAGACCACCCGCAACATCGTCGAGACGGAGAATGGACCCGCGCCCGAGGTCCTTCCCGAGGCCGCCGGCGAAATTTGCTCCACTTGCGGGAAGCCGATGGTGGTCCGCAAAGGGAGGTTCGGAACCTTTCTGGCCTGTAGCGACTACCCGGCCTGCAAGACCACGCGTCCCTGGCCCCCGAAGGGCCACTCCGAACCTCCGGTGCCCCTTCCGGCGAACATCCCTCCCTGTCCGGCCTGTGGTGGGGCCATGGTGCTCAAGACCGGCCGCTTCGGAAGCTTCCTGTCCTGCGCCAACTATCCCAAATGCAAGACCACGCGGCCACTTCCGACGGGGATTGTCTGCACCCGCCCGGGATGCGGAGGCGAAATCACCCCGCGCAAGGGAAAGAGGGGAACGTTCTACGGATGCAGCCATTATCCGGAGTGCGACCGGACCTACCCGGGACGTCCTGTGGCCAAGCCCTGCCCGCTTTGTGGCCATGCCTTCCTGATCGAAAAAAAGAGCGGGAAGAAGACAGTTTACTCCTGTCCCGAAAAAGGATGCGGATACGAGAGCGAGGACGGCGAGGAGTCGGGGATCACGGCGTGAACAGCCACGATCACGTGACGGTGGTTGGCGGGGGCTTGGCCGGAACGGAGGCGGCGCTGTCGCTGTCCCGCTCCGGGCTCCGGGTCACACTCTACGAGATGCGTCCAGAGACCCGGACAGGCGCCCACAGAACCGGAAACCTGGCGGAGCTGGTCTGTTCGAACTCTCTCAAGTCCGTCGACCCTGAGACGGCTCATGGTCTCCTCAAGGAAGAGCTCGGGGCGATGGGATCTTTCGTCCTCGAAGCCGCCATGGAGGCCCGTATTCCCGGGGGAGGGGCTCTGGTGGTCGACCGGGACCGGTTTTCCGCCGCTCTGACCTCCCGGGTCGAGGCCGATCCGAACATTTCGATCCGACGGGAACGTGTGGACCGGATTCCTCCGGATCGCCCCCTGATCCTGGCGACCGGACCCCTGACCGCTCCCGAGCTCTCCCGTGACCTTCTGTCCCGGATCGGCAGCGACAGGCTCTCCTTCTATGATGCCATCAGTCCGGTCGTTGACGCCCTCTCCCTTGATCTCTCGAAGCTCTTCAGGGGAGACCGCTACGGGACGCCTGGCGAGGGGGACTATCTCAATGTGCCTCTCGACGAAGAGGCCTATCGGATGCTGGTCGGGGATCTTCTCCATGGCGAGCGGGTTCCCCCTCATGAAGGGGTGGAGGATCGCCCGGAAGCGCTCCGGGCCTTCGAGGCATGCCAGCCCGTGGAGTCTTTGGCCGATTCGGGGCCGGAAACCCTGGCCTTCGGACCCATGCGCCCTGTGGGCCTCGTCGATCCCCGGACAGGCCGGACGCCTTACGCCGTCGTCCAGCTTCGCGCCGAAAACAGGGAGGAGACCGCCTACAACATGGTGGGATTCCAGACCAAGCTCCGCTACTCCGAGCAGGACAGGATTTTCCGCAAGCTTCCCGGCTTTTCGGAGGCTCAGTTTCTTCGGTATGGATCGCTCCACCGGAACACCTTTCTCGACGCCCCGCGGGTTCTGGGGCCAGACCTCTCGCTTCGCGCTCTTCCGGGGGTCTATCCGACCGGACAGATGGTCGGGGTGGAAGGGTACACCGAGTCGATCGCCCTGGGACGTCTCTCGGCCCTCTATCTTTCCCCCGATCCTCCCGCCACGCTGCCGCCTCCCACTACGGCTGTCGGAGCGCTCCTGAGGGCGCTTGTCCCTTCCGTCTACCGTCCGGAGGGAGAGTCTCCCGGGCCGGAGGAGGTCGCCCCTTTTTCTCCGGTCAACCTCCATTTCGGCCTTTTTCCTCCTCTCCCGACCCGGGTCCGGGGAGGAAAACGCGAGAGGAGAAAGGTCCTCGTGGCGCGGGCTCGTCGTGATTTTGCCTCCTGGTGGAGTGCCTGCCGGGACTCCCTTCCTCCGAAGGAGACCGGACATCATCCGCTCTCTTCGGAGAGGAGGTAGGGCCATGGGCGGGGAGGGGTCGGGTCAACGCCGAAGCGATCGGGAGAGGCAGGGACAGGACGAAAGGCTCCTTCAGGATCCCCTTTTTTCCGCCTATCGGAGAGAGCTCGAGCAGGGAGGGCGGTCTCCCCGGACCGTCGAGGCCGTCGGCAAGGATCTGTCGCTTCTGACGGGCTTGACGGGAGAGATGCTGGCCGGTGGGGAAGGATTCCTCTGGGAGCGTCTCGATCGTCCCCGGGCCCTTCGCTTCGTCAAGCGCCTCCATGACCGGGACTACGCTCCCTCGAGCATTGCCCGGATCATTTCCAATTTGCGCGGATTTTTTCGGTATCTGAAAAAGAATGGCCACGTCGGGGAGGATCCCTTTCGACTGGTGTCCGGACCCCGTGTTCCCCGGGTGCTTCCGTCCGTTCTCTCCGAAGGGGAGGCCTCTGCCCTCGTGAATTTCCCCGATGAAAGCGGGGACCCGGCCTCTCTTCGGGACAAAGCCATTCTCGAACTTTTTTATGAAAGCGGCGTGCGGCTTTCCGAGCTGTGCGGGCTGGTTTGGGGGGACTTCGAAGAAGGATCAGGAGCCCTTCTGGTTCACGGCAAAGGGGGCCGGGACCGAAAGGTGCCGGTCGTGGGAGAGGCCAGGGCGGCCCTTGCCTCTTACCGAACGTCGCTCCAAAAGGAGGGTGTGATCGATTCGGCGAGGCCCATTTTTGCCGGGAAGGGAGGCCGTGGGCTCTCTGTCTGGCAGGTCGGCCGGATCGTCTCCCGACGATCCCGGGACGGGGGTCTGGAACGAAAAGTCACCCCCCACGCGCTCCGACACTCCTGCGCCACACACCTCTTGAATCGCGAGGCCGACCTCCGGGAGATCCAGGCCCTTCTGGGACACGCCTCTCTGGGAACGACCCAGCGATATCTTCACACCGGCCTCGACGAGCTCGCAAAAAAACTCGCGAAGGTCCGCAAGGACCCCTGAGTGTCAAGACACACAATCCATCCCGGAGACTTCATGGACAGTGTTCTGGAGAAGGCGCAGGTTCTGATAGACGCTCTTCCTTACATCCGTACCTTTCACGGCAAGACCTGTGTGATGAAGTTCGGGGGCGGGGCGCTCGACGGTGGGGGGGAGGAGAGTCTGTCCTTTGCCCAGGACCTGGTCCTTCTCCAGCATATCGGGATTCGTCCGGTGGTGATCCATGGGGGGGGCCCCCAGATCTCCCACCTCATGGGCCGGCTGGGGATGAGTCCGGAATTTGTGGACGGGATCCGGGTGACAGGAAGCGATGCGATGGAGGTGGTGGAGATGGTTCTCACCGGCCGCATCAATCGGGAAATCGTGACGATGGTCCACCGCCACGGCGGGCGGGCCGTCGGACTCTCCGGCCGGGATGCGGGCTTCCTCGTGGGAGAGCGGAAGAGCCATTCCGGGCGGGATTTGGGACATGTGGGGCAGATCGTCACCGTCAACCCGGAAATCCTCGACCTTCTCGATCGCCACAGGTTCATTCCCATCGTCGCGCCTGTCGGGGTGACGGAAGAGGGCGTTCCCCTCAACATCAATGCCGACGAGGCGGCCGCGGTGATTGCAGGAGCCCTCAAGGCGGAAAAGCTCATCATGATGACCAACACCCGGGGGGTTCTGGACGAGAAGGGCGAACTCCTCTCCTCCCTGGACCGCCGGGAGATCCTGTCCCTGATCGAGCGTGGAACCATTGCCGGAGGCATGGTGCCCAAGATGGAAGGCTGTCTCCGGGCTCTGGCAGAAGGGGTCGGAAAGGTCCATGTGATCGACGGGCGCATCGCCCATGCTCTCCTGCTCGAAATCTTCACGCCGGAAGGAATCGGGACCGAGATCGTGCGGAGCTCCCCGTCGTGAAGCGCCTATTCCTCGGAGGACTGCTCATCACCGGAATCCTGGGAGGACTTCTGATTTCCTGCACGCCCCATGAAAATCCTGCACCGGTGTCGGCCCAGATTGCAAGGGCCCAGGAACTGTCCGTCGACTCCGGCGGAGCCCCCGGCCAGCGATCGACGGTTCCGATCCTTGCCATCCATCTGGTCGTGACCAACCCGGGCCCCGAAGTCCGCCTTTTGGGATATCGCTACATCTCCTCGGGGGGAACCGCCTCGGAAGCCCTGATGAACCAGGATCTTGTCGAGCGGAGCCGGTCGAAGCTCGGGCGTCTTGTGCGCCTTGGTCTTCCGACTGTTTTCCCTCCCAATGGAAGGACCTCCGGGTGGGTTTTTTTCCAGACATCCGATTCGGGGGGACGGCTTCGCCTCTCTCTGCGCGATGTTTACGGACGATTTTCCTCATTGGAGATCCCCGTGGCCCCAGCCATCTCCAAGAGTGCCCCGACAAAGGGAGTGACGCCATCATCATCGCCCGGGACCCCCTGAGAGAGAGGGGGGCGAGTCTGGAGTGATCAGTGCTTGAAAGAGGACAGGCAGAAAAGGAGAAGCATGAGTGCTGTCATTCGGATCAGGAAGGTGGGAGAGGGAACGGAGACAACCCTTCCCTTGCGTGCGACGCCGGGGTCGGCGGGTCTCGATCTCCGGGCGGCCATCGGAAATCCGGTGATTCTTCCACCGGGAGAACGGCGGCTTATCCCGGCAGGGATCGCGATCGACATTCGGGACCCGGGTGTCGTAGGGGTGGTGGCCTCACGGTCGGGCCTTTCTTTAAAGCATGGCATTCGGGTCGCCCAGGGAATCGGAGTGATCGACTCTGACTATCATGGGGAGATCGGGGTCATTCTCGCGAATGATGGGACGGATCCTTATACT
This sequence comes from Nitrospirota bacterium, assembly GCA_021820445.1. GTDB lineage: Bacteria > Nitrospirota > Leptospirillia > Leptospirillales > Leptospirillaceae > UBA4572. Next base: position 9,407 of record JAKADN010000013.1, read on the forward strand.
GTCTCACCCGGAGACCGGATCGCCCAGCTTCTTTTTATGCCCGTTCTTTTGCCGGATCTTGTGCCAGTTGAGAGTTTCGAGGGGGAGACCCTCCGGGGGACGGGAGGGTTTGGGCATACGGGCCATACGTGAGCCATGGGGGGAGAAGGGTCCCTACCGGCTTGGTTTCATCTCCGAAAGGGGAACGGCGACGATCCAGTCGTAGGAGTTGGCAAGAAAGGCGGTGCCCCCCACAATGGTGGGACTGACGATGCCCATTCGCCCGCCAATGCGGAGATGTCCGGTTTCCCGGCCGGTTTTCGGGTCGAGGCGGTAGAGGCTGTCACCTCCGGCAATGTAGAGGCTCCCTCCGGAAAAGGTGGGGGCGCTTCGGGTGGCGGCGACCTTGTGCCAGGACCAGAGACGTTTTCCCGTGCGAAGGTCCAGGGCTTCATAGCGACCGGTCACCGGGGAGCCCACGTAGACAGACGTCCCATGAATCAGGGGAACGCCGCCCTTGAAGGCCGGAGGCTTGGGGCCCCGTCCGGTGGAGACGGTCCAGAGGACGCGTCCCGACCTGGCGTCGAAGGCGCGGACGACCGGGACGAGGGTGGGATGTCCATGGACCCTCTTCGGACTGGTGACCGTATCCATGACCACGACACCGTGGCCGACAGCCGGGCTGACATCGCCCATCCCGGTATTGGCCGCTCCCGGGATCGTCCCGCTCCAGAGAGTGCGTCCGGTCTTCGCGTCGAGGCAGTAGAGGCGGGGGGGCGAGGCCAGGGCCAGATAGAGACGTCCGTGGCGGTAAGCCGGACTCGACATATTGTCGTTACCGCCGAGCCGTGTGGTCCAGATCGGGCGTCCCGTGCGGCGGTCGATGGCGTGGACGGTTCCGGAGCCGGTGGCGAAGTAGAGGGTTCGGCCGTGGATGGCAGGGGTTGGCATGGCCTCTCCGACCGATCCTGCGTGCCACAGAAGCCTGCCGGTCGTTCTGTCCAGGGCATAGATGCCGTTGTAGCTGACATCCATGCCGCGGACGGCGGTTCCCGTTTTGGCAAAGGCGGCGACATTTGCGAAATTGAATCCGACACCGCCAGCCGCCAGATAGACGGTCCGGCCTGCGACCAGGGGATTTCCCATCAGGTTGTTCCCGACGGGGCTGGTTCTCCAGATGAGCTGTCCGGTCCGGGCATTCAGGGCGTAGGCGAACATGTCGTCGCTTTCCGCATAGACAATCCCTCCGACGACGGAAACACCAAGAGCATTTCCGTAGAACTGCGTCTGGACCGCCCCTGCCTCCGTTTCTCCGTAGGTTTTTGTCCCGAAGGGATGGGGTCTTTCGAGAGGCCAGGCCCGGGCCTCGGCATACCGCCAGAAGACACCGTCCCGGAACCAGGCGGGAGCGTTTTCCGGAATGGGGGTGGCGGCGTTGTGACGGGCGTTGGCATTCATCTGGAGCCACTTTGCGGCTCCGAATGTCCTGTCGGCTCCGACAGGGGAATTCTGCGGGAGATAGAGGCGGGAAAAGGGACCGCCCGGAGCCACCGGAACGGTCCAGGCGGAGTCAGGCCCTCCTCCTGGCGCAGGGGAGGAGCCTGCTTCGGAAATCCCTTGCAGAATGAATGGGGATGTCAGAAAGGCCAGAAAGAGGGGAAGGCTTTTCAATTTTCTCAAAGCGGGGACTCCTATGAGCGGATAACCCAATCAGAATGCCGGTCCGTCAAATGATCAGGCCACCTCTTCGATGGTAGCGATGCGGAGGGCTGTCATCATTCGGGTGATGGACTCTTCGATCGGGCGCGAAAGCTCCGAAAGGCGCTCTCCCGTTCGTCGGAGCTGGCGCATGAGAACCTTCTGCGGAAGCATCCGGTCATAGCCGGGGGCTTCCCGGGCCATGAGGATGGCCTTTCGGCGGTAGTCCGCCATGGTGTTGTGGAGCGGCATCTTGTAGTTGAGGGTGACATCCTCGATGAGGGGAAGCACCTTGTCCCCGAAGGTTTCGATGAAGGATTCGACCATGTCGCAGAAAAAGCCGAAATGGCGGGACTCGTCCTTGGTCAGATAGATCAGGAGGCGGTTCAGCACGGGTTCGCGGACAACGCGGGACAGGCTCTGGTAGTAGAGCTGGGTCGCCTTTTCCTGCAGGAGCGTGTAGGTGAAAACCTGAACCGGATTCGAAAAGCCGATGCTGAACGGTTTGCGGTTTTCGATGATCAGCTTTTCTTCGAGGCGGTCTCGGTCCGGCTCGATCCCCGCATGGTACTGGTACAAGGCCAGAGCCTGCGCGTGGCGGTCTTCCTCGAGTCCCCAGCGGACGGTGAAGTGGAAGAGCTCCCGATTGTGCATCGACTCTTCCAGCGTGGGAGCTTCGATGGGAAACAGGGACTGGTATTCGGAGAAGTAACCGGGAAGATGGTCCTCGACATAGGTGACGAAGACGACGGCCTCCTTCTGGCCGGGGGTCAAAAGTTCAGGTTTGAGTTCATTCCAGTGAAGAGACTTGAAGCGGTTCCAGTTCGCGTCGTCGGCGAGCCGATTATAGTGATCCACATGCTGTCGAATTTTTGCGAGCGGCAGTTGCACCCTGCATTCCTTCCGTAGGTTCGTCGGGACCATTCCCTAAACTCAAAAATAGGGGTTATGGCCAATTTATGAAGCAAGACTGACTCAATCTAAATCATTATACTCTCTAAATATGGAAAATGCATCTTTTTTGTCTGAAGATCCTGTATTTCCAATATCTTATCGGACGCTTTTCACGAAATCCACAGCGGTTTCCCCATGGGCCCCCCGAGAATAAGGGGACCATGGAAAGCAGTCCGGGGAAAGAAGGGAGGCGGCTTCCCGATGGGTCAGGACCTCAGCGGACACCGCATCGGCGATTCTGTTCGTCTGCATCAGGCACTCTTCGATGACGCCTGCGGCTTCCGGGAGTGGAAGACCCGAAAAATCCGAGAGATGAAGGGGGGGCGAGCAGACATAGGTCGCTTTTCCGAATGGCAGAGGGATGCGGAATCGGTCCCAGGAGTGCAGAATTTTGACCCGGGAACAGGTCACTGAAAGAAGATAGAGAGGCTTTTTGGAGGAGAGGGCGAGATAGGCGACCCCTTCCTTGACCCGATAGAGAGGGCCTTTGGGACCGTCGGGGGTGAAGACGATCGAATCCTCTCCTGCCCGGTCGAGTCGCAGGAGTTCCTTGAGGGCCGCGCTGCCGCCACGGGTCGAAGAGCCACGGACGGAGAGGATTCCAAACCAGCGGAGGAGGGCGGCGATCAGTTCCCCATCCTTCGATTGGGAGACAATCAGCTTGATCTTTCCAGGCTTCCCGAACCAGACGAAGGGCATGAACAAACCCTGGTTGTGCCAGAAGGCGATCATGACAGGCAATCCGGACTCCAGACGCTGCCGGTAACCTTCGAATCCGATATAGGCCGACTTATTTGAGATCTTGATGAGTCGAACCAGGATGGATGTGGCCCAGGAGGCCATATCGAGAGGCCATTTTCCGGATTTCACGAAGCGTGTCCCCTGTCAGTCAAGGCTTGAGGAGGGTAAATCTTTGGATTGAATGATTTAAATAACCTATTTTGCGATCATATCCAAGGGGGGACAAAAAATCCACTCTGATGAGAAGGGGGCGAAAGCTTTAGGAAGACTGATTAAGGGTGGACCGGAGAATCTCCCAGGACTCAAGAGAAAGATTCCTTCGGGAGCGCCCCTTCGGCAGGAGAGGCGGACATATGCGGATGCGGGCAGTGATATGGGGCTCACCGAGTGTCCGCCAGAAGGAACGGACGAAGCTTTCCCCTCCGGTGTAGGAGATGGACTTCAAGGGACGACGGTCGGGAGCTTCGTATTGCAGGCAAAGGGGAAGAACGGGCCGATCCGTTCGAATGGCCGCTTCGAAAAGTCCGGTCCTAAAGGGGAGGAGGCCTTCTCCGCAGGTTGTGGTGCCTTCCGGAAATACGGCGACACACTCTTCGTTTTCCAGGGTTCTCCGTACCTGTTCGAAGATATTCCGAAATGAGGAAAGACGTTTTCTGGCGATGAAAAAAGTCCCTGCTGCTTGGGCCGATTTTCCGACCAGTGGCCAGAGGGCGATCTCCTCCTTGGCGATGAAGCGGGCCGGAACAAGGGCGCGGATGACAAGGATGTCCATCCAGGAGATATGGTTGGAGATCAGAAGAAAGGGTCCAGGGGGAATATCGGCCCCGGAAATCTCCATGCGGACCCCCAGTCGGATAAGAAGGTCCCGGCACCATACGGCCAGTGGGTCTTCTCCGGATGGAGCCGGGACCTTGGGAACAAAAACACCTCGGGCCAAGTGTGTCGCTGCCCTTAAACCCCGCAGGGACCGGCCGGAAATGGAAAGAGAATGAGGGGCGATGAATGGGACCCTCATCTCGTTGTACTGCCAGATCGGAAGAAGTGACGCGAATAGGAAACATTCATTTCGGAAAGGGCGAGCCACACAGGGAAGTCGGCCGTTCTGAAGATGGGATCATGGGCGGGATGTCCGATACATTTGGCTCCGATCCGAAGATATCCCTTGAGAAGAGGCGGAAGGGTCGGGACTCGACCGGCTCCGATCGGGCGTATAAGACAGGGAAAGGGACGATAGGGGAGGACGCTTATGGATGCATCACTTCGGACATTGAGGAGAAGATGGCTCCCGATCTCGTCCGGGTCGAGATCGGGGTTGGTCAGGTCGACGCTTGCGCAACCCATCAGATATTTGATCTTTTCGGTGATCAGAGTTCGGGCTAGGGCTGCCCAAAGAAGGGCGATGACGCTTCCCTTGCGGTAGTCCGGGTGGACACAGGATCGTCCAAGTTCGACTGTTTCGTCGAGGAAGGGTGAGAGGGGGGAAATTTCGAATTCGGATTCCGAGTAAAATCCGCCGGCTTTTCGGGCCCCATTTGCATCGAGGAGCCGGTATGTGCCGACACAGTGGCCGCTTCTTGTGTCGACGACCATAAGATGGCGGGCGAAGGCGTCAAAGAAATCGCATTCGGGGACTATTTCCTCGTAGGGACATTCCGGAGGAGAAAATCCAAAGGCGAGTGCTCGAAGTTTCTGGGCTTTGAGGATGTCGCGCGACGAACGGGCCCATCGAACTTCCAGCGTGGTGTTATCGGCGGAAGAAGGTAGAAGGATACAGGAGACGGGCATTGGTACCTCCCCGAAAGGGTGGACGAATTCTATCCCCTGCAGGATAGTCGGTCCTTGTGACGGGAAAGTCGTGAGAAGGTTACGGAAAGAATACGAAGGCTGGGGGAGGAATCAACGGGTTGTGAAAGTCAGTAATCTGGGAAAGCCAGGATCTTGATCGGGATTGTGAGGGGATTGAGCTTGCTGACAGTGGCGCAATAGGGCAATGTCCACCGAAGTCGTTCAAGACTGGTGCTCGGGAGGAGAATCGAACTCCTATGACCGTGAGGTCGGCGGATTTTGAGTCCGCTGCGTCTGCCTGTTCCGCCACCCGAGCCAGAAGAATTGGGGAAGATCCCGACGATTATACGGGGATGGAACGATCAACTCAAGGTAAGTGGGGAGTTCATGTGAGCTCTCCCCCCAAGGATTCAAGTGCATCGAGCGATCCGATGTATACTTTTTATTTGATAACAAGTGGATAATCCTCTGCCCGTGCCTTTGACCAGAGCATGACATACTGGCTTACCAGGAGAAGATAGTGGCGGTGTTTCTTGCCGGTGGGAAAGGGCGCCATTCCTCGGACTTCACCAACGGCAGTAAGGATATGGCCCGGTCCCATCGAGATTGTCCGGTTCTCTTCCCGTCCGAATACCACGAATGCACTGTTGGAGCGACGTTTTTTGGGGCGGTGCTCTCCAATGACGTGCATGGCCGGAGTGAAAAGGATGAATTCGTTTGCCGGATTCAGAAAAACCTTGCCTGCAGGAGGATGGGGGTAAGCGTCCTCGTCCAGAGGAAGGTCACGGATCAGAAAGTAGCGTCCCGTCGGCGCGTCATATCGTCTGAGGATCTGACCTCCCAGGGTCGCGACTCTTCCGACGGGTAACGGTTTATGGCTCAAAATCTCGGATAGGAGGTCCGGTTCCTGTCGGGTAATGAAAGCCGTGGGTTGGGGGGGAACCTGATAGGCACAAGAGGCGAATGTGAAAGTGACAAGAAGGAAGACGACTCGAGAGAAAAAATTTCGTCGGAGCAAGGGAACTCCTCCAAAGGGGGACTGGATTCAGATCGATCGGCAATGGACCGAAAAGATCGTTATGATGATTTGAACATCCTAATATTAATCTCCATTCGGCGATTTATTTCAAGAGGAGCCTCACCATGCTTCTTTCGGGGTCCTCAAGCAGACATGGTCAAGGATGGGCATTTTCAGGATATTGGTGATCCCTCTTTTTCCTTTCCCTCCGACTTGGCAGGACCTGGGTGTGGATGGACAGGCTTGCCGCAAACGAAGTAAGCTTTTGTGAGAGGATTGGGATGAGAGTTCTATTCCTGCCGTTGCGACAGGCCAAAATTGGAATGATTTTGTGAAAATGGTCTCTTGAGGAATTTACTTTGATCCTGAGTCACAGACCTTTGAAGGGGGCCCTCTTCGGGTCGGCCTTTCTTCCCGGCGACGAGCTAGAATCCCTTGCCAAGATTTGCGGCACCAATATGGCGCTCTTCTACCGGAGCTATGAAGTGATCCTGGCATCGCCCTCTCTCCGGATGGTCTGGCCGGACGGGGTACTTGGGACAAGTATTGCAAAGTTCCGTGAATTTATGGAGGAGCTTGTGGCTCCCGCGGAAAAATTGCATCTGGGAGAGTTTTGGAAAGGGACGGAAGGCGAGGAAGGGAGCGTGTCCGACGTCTTTCTTCTGCGGGCCGGAAAGTTAAAGGAAGCAACCCTTTTGGGTTTAATGGTCTTCCGCTTTTCCTGGGGAAGATTTCTGGTTGTTGTCCCAGGGGAAAATCCGGGACGAGTCCGTGAGACCCTCGGACTCCTTTCTCAACCGTCCCTGGAGATCGTTCGCGCGAGTCTTGACCGTTGGGTCGAGGATTCGGAGGCCGAATACGTTCTGACCCAGTTGATGGAGCGTTTCCCGGAAGAGTTTCGAGTGGGGTCGGGTTTCTTTCGGAAGGTGGGCGTCCCCGCGCCAGAAAGTCAGACGCAGATCTTCGATATCTCCTATGTCTACCGTAACAGGAAGTGGCAGAGGGAAATTCTTGAAGGAGAAATCGTAGCCGGACCCGCGGAAGGGATCTTCGTCTGGAAGCGTCCCGGGGGTGTCGGAAAGGAATCTTCCGGGCTTCCTCCTGTTTTCAGGGAACGGGGGGTCCGAATCGGTCACGAAATCCTGATCCGGTTTTCGGTCTTTCTGGGGGGAGTCTTTCCGCTTGGAGACATTCCCGTTCCAATCAATCTCCTGGCAAACGGAGGGCTTCTCCGGATGAACCGGTTCATCCGGGAAATATCAATGGACCTCGTTCCGACGGCCCAGTCCCTCACCTCGAACCACTTTCGGTTCTGTCGTTTCTGGACGGAAAGCGGATTTTCGATCAAGGGGCTCGAAGAGATTGCCCGGATCATGGATTCGTCGAACTGGCAGAACCAGATGGTCCTTCCCTTCTGGGAAACAGGGCCCGACTCCCTGGCTGAGATCAAATCGGCCTGTCGCGTTTCCGATCCTTTTTTTATCGATCCGGAAAAGAACATGGGACTCCTTCTCTTGCGGGATTGCAGCGAGTGGCATGCCCGGAATGTCGTTGTGCGACACTTTCGGAAACGGGTATCGGCCTTGGTCGAGTCTCCCATGACCGTGAGCCGATTTCTGTCGGGGGAATAGCGGTAAAAGGGGAAAGAATCCCCGAAATATAGCATGAAAGGATTGAGGATATGAGCGAAGAAAAAAGGTCCGGGACGGCCATCGTTCCCGATGCGGCGATCGACCTTCGGGGTGTCAAGTGCCCATTCAACTTTGTCAAGACAAAGTTGAAGCTTGAAACAATGGAGTCGGGAGAGACGCTTTCCGTCATTCTGGATCCGGGGGAACCTATTGCCAATGTTCCCCGATCCGTTCAGGAGGAAGGTCATGCCCTTTTGGGGATGACCGAGCGTTCGGATGGCCTTTTCGAGATTCTTGTCAAAAAGGTCTGACTCAAGGAGGGCTTTTTTCCGCAAGCCGGTAGGCCGTCTCTCTGGGAATGCTGAAGGCCCTCGTCAGAAATCGGGCTTTCTCCGCGCGTGGAAGATCGAGCTGTTTGAGGGCCTCCAGAACGGGTGCCGGAACGTCTTTGGAACCGGAATCCTCGGCAGCTCCCTCCACCACGAGTACCATTTCTCCCAGCAAAGGCGCTTCGGCGACAAGAGCCCTGACTTCGGAAAGACGTCCCCTGTAAAAACTTTCGTGGAGTTTCGTCATCTCCCGGGCCACAGAAACATGGCGCTCGGGACCCAGAACCTCTTCCATGATTTCGAGCGTTCGAACGACCCTCCGGGGAGTCTCGAAAAAGACAAGGACTTCCTTTCGGAACCCTGCTTCTTTCAGGAGTTTTTCCTGATCACCCTTTCCCCGAGGAAGAAAGCCTCCGAAAAAGAAACGATCCTCGAGAAGTCCTGAGGCGGAAAGGGCGGCCAGAATGGATGAAGGGCCTGGAACGGGGTGGACAGGAAGACCCCGGGCAATCGTTTCAGAGACGAGAGCTGACCCTGGATCCGAAATCAGAGGTGTTCCTGCGTCCGAAACCAGAGCAATCGATTCCCCCTTTTCCATCCTGTGAAGAAAGAGTGGAATCTTTTCGTCGCGGTTGTGTTCGTGGTAGGAGACGCATGGGGTCTCGATTTTGTAATGGTCGAGAAGGGGACGCGTGACACGCGTGTCTTCGGATGCGACAAACTGGACCTTTGATAGGACATCGAGGGCCCGGAGTGTGATATCTTTCAGATTCCCGATCGGGGTCGATACAAGATAAAGGGCTCCCGAGGAATGGTCATACACCGGTGGATAGCTCTCGGTTGTCGATCAGGCGGGTCTTGCCGAGATGGACGGCGGCCAGAAGGAAGGCCTCATCAGGAATGGCGGGACCGGAGATCGGCAAAAAGGTTTCCCGGTCAGCAATGGCGACATAATCCACGACGAAACCCTCTTCCGAAAGACGTCGGGAAATCGTGTCGCATACCTCGAGGCGATTTTGGAAGGGATCTCTGGCCAGATCCTTCCAAAGACGCGCAGCATGGTCGAGAATGGCCGGAAAGAGGGCGGCTCGGCTTCGCTCTTCTGAAGTCAGATATCGGTTACGTGAGCTCAGTGCCAGCCCGTCAGATTCTCTGACGGTCGGGTGGCCCACGACCCGGATCGGAAGATCGAGATCCCTGACCATGGACTGGATCAGAAAGAGCTGTTGGCGATCTTTTTCCCCAAAAACGGCGCCTTCCGGGGTAAAAAGGTGAAACAGCTTGAGGACGATGGTCAGGACACCGTCGAAGTGACCGGGTCTCGACCGGCCGCAGAAGAGCTTTCCCACGGGACCGGAGGAAACGGTGATGCGACCATCCCTGGGAACGATTTCTCCGGCGGTGGGAAGAAAGACAAGGTCGGTCCCTCTCCTCTCGAGAAAGGCAAGATCGCTCTCCAAGGTTCGGGGATAACGGTCAAGATCTTCGCCGGGACCGAACTGGAGCGGGTTCACGAAGATCGACACCGCGACAAAGTCACCCTCTGATCTCGCCCTGTCAATCAAAGACCCGTGGCCTTCATGCAGGGCTCCCATCGTGGGGACAAGCCACGACCGGTGTGTTCGGGAAGAGGGGAGCAGTGTCCTGAGTTCGGAAAAGGAATGGGCGATACGCATGAGAGCCATTGTAACACAGGAAGGAGTCATAAACCTTGGCGAAAAAGGATCAGGAGTCATACCGGTGCCCGGCCTGCGGGTACCGTTCTCCGAAATGGATGGGGTTCTGTCCGGCCTGCCACGAGGCGCCGGAAGGTCTCGTCCCTGAAGAGACCCCTGGAGGACGGGTCGACCGGTATGTCCGGGAAGGGGAAGGACGGGCCGCGAATTCCAACCCGGCAATCTCGATCCAGGATGTCGCCGTCGGGGAGACCCCCCGGACATCGACCGGCCTATCCGAATTCGATCGGGTACTGGGAGGGGGAATCGTTCCCGGGTCCTTCATTCTTCTGGGAGGAGACCCTGGGATCGGAAAGTCGACTCTCGTTCTTCAGATGGTCTCTCACCTCGCGCGGGAGATGACCGTTCTGATCGTATGTGGCGAAGAGTCCCCCGAACAGATTCGGATGCGGTTCGATCGTCTCGAGGTCCGAAAGAAGAACCCGGTGCGCCTCTTTCTGCTTGCGGAAACGGATCTTTCCATCGTTCTTTCGGAAGCATCGAGGCTGTCACCTGATCTCCTCATCGTTGATTCGATCCAGACGGTCTTTCTGCCCGAGTGGACGCAGTCGGCAGGGTCGGTGATCCAGCTTCGGGAAACGGCGGCGACCCTTCTCGAGTTCGCCAAGCGCTCACGGGTCTCCACGCTTGTGATCGGCCATGTGACCAAGGATGGGACGATAGCGGGGCCACGTGTTCTGGAGCATCTTGTGGATACGGTGCTTTATCTGGAAGGAGAGCGGGGGCAGCCTCTCAGGGTTTTGCGGACGGCCAAGAACCGGTTCGGACCGACCCAGGAGGTGGGCATCTTCGAAATGGAGGAGACGGGTCTTAGCGAAGTCGTCAATCCCTCGGCCTTTTTCCTGGAAGGACGGGAGGCCGGGCGCCCAGGGTCGGTGGTGATCTGCGGGATGGAAGGGTCGCGCCCCATCCTCGTCGAGCTTCAGGCTCTGGCGGCTTCGACCTCTCTCCCCATGCCTCGACGGGTGAGTCAGGGGGTCAGCTCGAACCGTCTCGCCCTTCTGACGGCTGTGCTGGTGCGAAAGGTCGGGATCGATCTATCCGGTATGGATCTCTATCTCAATGTGGTGGGGGGGGTGGACCTCGAGGAAACGGCCCTGGATCTGGGAATCGCGATGTCTATTGTCTCGAATGTCCGCGACCTGGTGCTGCCCCCGGACTGGGTCGTCGTGGGGGAGGTCGGATTGGCGGGAGAAGTTCGAAGGGTCCCCGGGCTTTACGACAGAATGGCCGAGGCGGCCCGTCTGGGATTCGGCCACATGATTGGACCGCCTCTTCCGTCAGGCAAGTCACGTGCGCACCCCAAGGGGCTTGTCTACCACCCTGTGACCGATGTGCGCACTGCCATGGGGTTCCTTGAAAAAGTTCGGGGGAAAAAGGAGGCGATTCCATGATCCATCTTGCGGTGGAGACCTCGACAGAGGTGGTGGACATCGCTCTGCTCGAAGAGGACCGGGTTTTGAGCAGCCTGTCGGTCTTTCGTCCCGGAGGTGCCTCCGAAATCCTGGTCCGGGGGCTCGAGACCCTGCTGGGGATGGCCGGCAAAAAGAAAGAGTCGATCGCGCTTCTTTCATCCTCCGCGGGTCCAGGAACCTATACCTCCATCAGGGTCGGCCATCTTTTCTGCAAGGGTCTGGCCTTCGCTTTGGGGATTCCCCATCTCACGATTTCGCCCTTTCTTGTCCTTTTTGAGCAGGCGTTTGCAGTGGCGGGAAAAGAGGAGGATTTTCTCGTAGTGGTTCTCGACGCCAGACGGGGCGAGGTGAACGCCTGTCTCTTTGATTCGGCCAATCCCGGATTACCCGTCTGTGGATCCGGGGACCCGTTTTCGGGGAGTGCGGTTTCCCCAGGAAAGATTCTGGAATCCCTTCCGCATGGCAAAGGCCGCCTTGTCGGACCGGGTGTCGTTCATCTCGGAAAGGATCTTTCGGGGCAGCGGACTGATCACGCAGCGCCCTTGCTGGTCCACGATTTTCCCCGAGCCGGGACGATGGGACGTCTCGCTTTCCGGAGCCTCAAGGAACGACCGGATGGGTCGTCATACGACACGCGGCTTCTCTACGGGCGTGATTCTGTGATCTCTTGAGTGAAGTCACCTCCCAAATGGCTTGCGGCTCTGCTGGTGGCGGGATAAGATAGGGCCAATCCTTATTGCACGATTTTGAATCCATGGTCAGACAGGAATCGGGAGTCCGAAGATGAGCGAATCCATCCCAGAAAATCAGGCCTCCTCCGGGCTCCGCTCTGTGGATCTGACCTCTGGACTCTGGCCGGAAGTCGTTGGAAAGTTTATCGAAACGATGCCGATCGAGGACCGTCAGGCCTTTGGAGCGGGACCGTCCCTGGTAATGGAGCTGGCATCGGGTCGACTCGGACGCTTTGAGGGGCTTTACGATCCAGGGCGTGCGGCACTCGTCGGAATGGTCGGAGGGTGGGTTCTGGACTATGAGGCGGAAATCCATCTCCTTTACATACGGTCTTTGGACAGGAGACGTGGTTTCGGGCGAAAGCTCCTGGCCTCCTTCCTCGGCAATCTGGATGCCTCGGGTGTTCGCGCGGCCTATCTCGAGGTGCGGGAATCGAACAAGATCGCTCGATTTCTTTATTATTCCCTGGGATTCAAGTTGCAGGGTATCCGCAAGAATTATTACCAGAACCCGAACGAAGACGGCCTTGTGATGGTTCGGGAGGTTTCTTCAGGCAACGAGTCCTCCGTCAATAATCTTCATCAGGAGAAGTGACTATGGATGAACTCAAGAAAAAACAACACGAACTCGATTCCCTCAAATCCAGGCACGACAGCCTGGAAAACCGTCTTTCGGATCTCGTACGAAAGGGACGATGGAACGAAGAAGAGACGCTCGAGATGAACCGGATCAAGTGGGAGAAAAGGGATCTCAAGGAAAAGATCGTTCAGGGAGAGGCCCAACTGGACAAGATGGGGGAGAATCCCTGAGACATGTTTGGAATCGGGCTGCCGGACCTTCTTTTCATCCTTCTGCTTCTTCTTGTCCTGGTCAAGCCATCGGAATGGCCGACGGTGGCTCGCCGGACAGCCCGGACCCTGACGGCCTTGCGTCGGGCCTTCACGCCTGTTCTTGAAGAGATGAGGGGTGTGCGGGATTCCCTTATGTCCGATGCCGCCCATGCTTCTCTCTCCCACCCTGTTCCAGAAGGCTGGGCTCCCAGGCCCCAATGCTTCCAGAAAGGGGGAGAGCCCGAGGCGGACTTTCCCCCTGTTCCGGAATGACCGTGGAGGGTGAGGGGAGATTCCTCCCGTTCATGGACCATCTCATCGAACTCCGCAAGAGGCTCATGAGGGCGCTCGTCTGGCTAGGCCTGGGCTTTGCCCTGAGCTTCCCTTTTTCCGAAAAAATGGTGGCCTTTCTGGGGAAGCTTGCAGGGACGCCTCTGGTGTTCACCACGCCAACCGAGGCCTTCTGGATCACGATCAAAACCGCCTTTTACGGCGGACTTCTCCTGTCTTTCCCGGGATTCCTCTATGAGGCTTGGTGTTTTGTCGCCCCTGGCCTGTACAAGGACGAACGCCGATCCATTCTCCTGTGGGTGGGGGGAGGATCCGTCTTTTTTCTTCTGGGCATCGCTTTTTCCTTTTGGGTCGCTCTTCCCACAGCCCTGTCCTTCTTGGTTCATTTCGGAGAGGGAGAGGGTCTCCGGGCCTTCATGTCGGTGGACCGGACGATTTCTTTCGAATGGCGCTTTCTCCTGGTCTTCGGCTTGATCTTCGAGCTTCCGGTTGTCATGGGTTTTCTGTCCGACAGAGGACTGGTCTCTCCGCAAACCTTTCGTAAAAGCCGACGGTGGGCGATCGTCGGAAACGCAGTCCTGGCATCGGTTTTGTCCCCCACTCAGGATTTTCTCAACATGATGATCATGTTTGTCCCTCTTCTGCTCCTTTACGAACTCGGAATCATCACCTCCGTGTGGGCTGCGTCCCGTCGGCGAAAAAGAAAGCAGGAGGAGGCTTCTGCACCTTCCTGACCCTCCTGTCCCAGGGGTCTTGCTTGAATGAATTCCCTGTGTGCGATATCCTGTCCCGACACTGTTTTTTTGGAATAATTGCGTCCAAAGAATTGGATGCCTGATTTTTTGTCCTGAATTGTCAAGATTTTGCATGGAGAATGTCTCGTTGGTCCCTTATGCTCCATCCCTGCGCGATCTCAAGGAGATCGCCCGCGATCTGGGCATCCCCTCTTCCCACTATCATCCCTATGGACCCGGTCGGGGCAAGATCGACCCTCGGTTTTTAAATCGGGAGAAGGGTAAGAGGTCCCTCTACGTCCTGGTGTCGGGCATGACTCCGACTCCAGCGGGAGAAGGAAAGACGACAACATCCATCGGCCTTTCCATGGGGCTGGAAAGACTCGGGCTTCGATCAGTCGTCACCTTGCGGCAGCCTTCGATGGGTCCTGTCTTTGGAATCAAGGGAGGGGGAGCCGGAGGGGGACGGTCGACGATCGAACCCTCCACTGTCCTGAACCTTCATTTGACGGGTGATATTCATGCCGTGGGAGCGGCTCACAATCTCCTGGCCGCGGCGATCGACAACTCCCTCTATCATGGGAATCCCCTCGAAATCGATCCCTTGTCGGTGACCTGGAGCCGGGTCGTGGATGTCAACGACCGTGCCCTCCGCCGGATTGTCGTGGGCCTGGGTGGTCCAGGGTTCGGGGTTCCGAGGGAAAGCCGCTTTGAAATCGCTGTTTCAAGCGAAATTATGGCTATCCTTGCTCTTTCTAGGTCATGGGAAGAGCTGTCTGTTCGTCTCTCCTCCATCACTTTTGGCCGAAGCCGGGATGGCAGGCTTCTTCGTGCCTCGGATCTCGGCGTCGATGGAGCAATGGCCGCTCTTCTCCGGGAGGCTTTCTGGCCCAATCTTATGCAGACCCAGGAAGGAACGGCCGCGATCATCCATGGGTCTCCCTTCGCAAACATTGCTCACGGAAACAGCTCGGTGATGGGTGATCTCGTGGCTCTTGAAACCGCTGATGTGGTTGTGACGGAGGCGGGCTTCGGCTCCGACCTCGGAGGAGAAAAATTTTTCGATATAAAGTGCCGGGTCTCCGGAAGGGGTCCGGATGCAGCCGTGCTGGTGGTGACCACCCGCGGTCTTCGCATGCATGGAGGGGTCGGGAAAGTCCGCTCCGGTCGAGCGCTTCCCCCGGAGCTTTTCATGGCAAACCCGGGAGCCGTCCGGGCTGGAATTCCGAACATGGAGCGCCATGTGGGGATCTTGCGTGGCTTCGGTGTGCCGGTTGTGGTGGCCATCAACAGCCTGGAAGGAGACAGCGACGAAGAGCATGCGGCGATTGTCGAGGCGGCCATGAAAGTTGGAGCTTCGGCGGCTGTCGTATCGACGCACTTCGCCGAAGGAGGAAGAGGGGCGGAAGGTCTGGCCAAGGCTGTTCTTGACGCGGCGCAGGGCGGAACGGCTTCCTGGAAGCCTCTTTATGCTCTGACCGATTCTCCCGAAAGTAAGATCGAAACAGTGGCGACGAAGGTCTACGGAGCCTCCTCGGTTTCCTGGTCAGAAAACGCGCGCACCGAGCTTGAGCGGATCGCCGGAACTCCGGCCGCTGAATTTCCCGTTTGTATCGCCAAGACATGGGCTTCGCTTTCCCATGATCCGACTGTGCTGGGGGCTCCGACCGGATTCGTATTCCCCGTTCGGGAGGTTCGGATCCTGTCAGGAGCCGGATTTCTGCTGGCTGTTGCGGGAGAGACGCAGACGATGCCGGGCCTTCCCAGTGATCCGGCTTTTTCCCGTGTCAGTCTGTCTCCGGACGGGACGATCACCGGGATATTGTAAAAAGAAGGAGAAAGCATTTCCATGCGATCGGGGCAAGGAATCCGGCCTATTTCCGGAAAAAAGGCACTGATCGGGTTTCTTTTTTCTGTCTTGGTGTTGTCCCTATTCCCTCTTCCTTCCATGTCGGCGGAATCACCCCCGCAACCGGTCGGTGGGGTCTCCCAGAAAACCATCGCCAGAGCGACAGATGTCGTTCATATTCTCGAAACATTTTTTCCCCCTGGAAAAGGACAGATCTCCGAAGTGGGACCAGAAGGTCGGGTATCTCTCGACAGGGGAAGTTCCCAGGGACTGTATCCTGGAGCCGTGGTCATGGTCTACAGGCCGGGGCCACCCTTTCGGGATTTTTATACGGGTCTGGTCATTGGCCGCCGGGAGGAAAGGGTCGGATGGATCGAACTCCGGACCGTGACTCCGGAATCCTCTGAAGGTTTTTTTTCCGGAACGGGACAGGTTCGCGTCGGAGACCGGTTTCGAATGCCGGAGTCCCTTGTCCGGATTGCCCTTGTGCCGGCCTCGAGATATGCCGACCTCGGTGTGATGAGCCATCTGACCAGAGCCCTGCAGAAATCAAGACGATTTTCGGTCGTCGATCCTTTTAGGGTCGATCTGGCCATGCGAAAGATGGGGAAGGGGGCCCTTTCCGATCCAGCCTATCGGGCCCGTCTTGCCAGAAATCTCAAGGTCCAGAGCCTGATCCTGGTCGACACCACGCTCCTTGGCGACAAGGTGCTTCTGAACATGGAAATTGCTGGCGGACTGTCGGGAGAGAAGGCTTTCGCGCTTGAGACCAATCTCACTGGTGTGCGTCCCCTCTCGGGGGGAGGAGATCTTCTGTCCAGTATCTCTCCAAACATGCATGCCGCCAAGCTGCCGCCCCTTTCCGTTCCTTTCCGGACCGTCAAACTTCCTTTTATACCCTTCTTTCTGACTGAAGGGCACTACATTCCGGGTGAGGGAACGATCACGGCTCTTTCAGATGGCCGTCGGATCGTGGTGGGAACGATCGGAAACGACCGGGTCCGGACCCACTACCGGGAATCCGATCCCCGGGTCGGAGGAAACCGGCATGTCTTTATTTCCTCCGGACCCGTGATCCCACCCGACAGGGAGCATCCCGGATTGGACCAGATTGCCGTCACGAACATTGTGGGTGGAGAGCCCGACTCGTACGTGCTCGATTACGACGGAACAACCTTCCGGCGCATCGCAAAGCATCTACCCTGGTACATTCGGATCGTGCGCATGTCGGATGGGACAACGCATCTGATCGGTCAGAAGATGGGGGTGAACAACGCCTTTCTGGGACACATCCATTTCCTCCGCTGGAAGCTCGACCATTTTGAAAAGGGGGACAAGGTGGATTGGCCGAAGGCCATCACCCTCCTCGGCACTCTCCCCGTCCGGACGGGAGGGCAGAATGCTTTTCTCAAGATCGCGATGGACAATCATCTCGAATACTACGATGCCCGAGGAGACCTGAGGTTCAAAAGCCCCATTTTTCTTGGAGGATATTCGAATCATTTCGTGTTCGGAAGGCCACATGCCCTCTTGCCGGTCCAGTCCCGGAGCGTCCGCGTCAAAGGCCGCATTCTGGTCCTGACACCCCCTGGGGATCCAGGGAAACCCATCGCCGTGGTCTACAAGAATATCCCCATGTCCTCGGGCTTTGGAAACTTCCAGGGTTTTCAATACGGACAGGTCTATTTCTATCGATGGACGGGCGTCAACTGGACCCTTTTGGGAGAATTGACCAGGGTCAAAAATTTTATCCGTGATATTGCGATCCTGAAAGATCCCGCGAGCGGGGCTCCAAGCCTTGTGGTCGGAACGGAGCCGGTCTTCAATTTCATGAATATCCAGAACCTGATCGTGAAGGAAGGAACGCTCCTGTATTTTCATCTTCCAGATACGGTCAACCGCTATCTTCGCTCGGGTACGACATCTCCCACCCTTTTGAATCGTCCATCGGGAGGCGGACAGAAAAAATGATTCCTCGTCAGGAGATGGTTAATCCACAAGCCTGTGAGGCTCCGGACTGGCTCGTTCGGCCCCCGGCTCATCTGGCCATCATCATGGATGGAAACGGACGCTGGGCTCAGAAGCGGCATCTTCCGAGAGTGGCCGGCCACCGTCAGGGGGCTCAGGCGGTGCGACGGACGGTGACCATTTGCCGCTCCTGGGGGATCCGTTATTTGACCCTCTATGCGTTCTCGTGGGAAAATTGGAAAAGATCCCGGCTGGAAGTTGAAGCGTTGATGCATCTCCTTGAGGACTATCTTGACCGCGAAGAGGCCCTCATGATCGAGAAATCGATCCGCTTTCGGGCCATCGGGGATCGGGCACGCCTGCCGCGAAGTGTCCTTCGAAAGCTTGAAGCCGTGGAGGCCAGCACGATCTCGGGAAAGGCCATGGACCTTACGCTGGCGCTTTCTTATTCCGGGCGAGAGGAGATTCTTTCGGCGGCCCGTCGCCTGGCGGCGGATGCCGTGGCAGGCAGGGTTGATCCGGCGACCCTCTCTCAGGAGGATTTTTGCCGGTATCTCGACTCCTTTGATCTCCCGCCCCCCGATCTTCTTGTCCGGACAAGCGGAGAATACAGGATCAGCAATTTTCTTCTGTGGCAGATTGCTTACACTGAGTTGTATTTCACCGGGATTTTCTGGCCGGATTTCGGAGAAGAAGATCTGAAACAGGCACTTCTGGATTATCAGGAACGTCAGAGGCGCTTCGGAGCCGAGGGTGTGACGACCGCGGACGCATCCGGAGGCACGGAGCGCTGATGGAGCTTGTCCGAAGGCTTGTCGTGGCAGGAATCGCGATCCCGATGATCGTGGCTTTGGTTGTTTGGGCCACTCCTTTTCTCTTCTTTCTGGTAATGGCCGGCTTAGTGATTCTTGCCCAATATGAGTTCTATCGACTCTTTCCGGACATTTCCATTGACAGCGGGGTCTGGATGGGGTTATCGGCGGGAGTCGGGTTTCTTTATGTGATCTACCTCAAAAGCACCGGGGCTGTTCCTCCGGAAACGCTCGAGGTGGTCGCGGCGCTCCTGCTTCTGACGGTCCTGGGAGGAACTCTCCTTTCGGGAGGAGTGGCGCGAATGGCCCAGCTCCCGATTGTTTGGCTCGGGATCATGTACATCCCTTTCCTTCTCGGGACAATCCTCCTGATTCGGGGTATTCCCGGGGGAGATCGATGGATCCTCTATCTTCTGGCCTTGACCTGGATCGTCGACTCTGGAGGATATTTCTTCGGAAAAATGCTTGGCCGACACAAAATGGCTCCTGGTGTTTCTCCCGGAAAAACCTGGGAGGGGGCATTGGGCGGGACGGTAGCCGGTATACTCTTTAGTCTCCTCGTCGCTTCCTGGCTTCCGGCGCCGCTGTCCCGGATGGCTGTTTTCTGGATTGCCCTCCTGCTTTCGGTCACCGGACAGTTGGGAGATCTGGTAGAGTCAGCCTTCAAAAGACAAGCCGGTGTGAAGGATTCAGGGCACCTGTTGCCCGGACACGGCGGCATGCTCGACAAGGTGGACAGCCTCATCTTCAACGCACCTGTCCTTTATGGAGTTCTGATTTTTTACGAAGGACTCAGCTCTCCCGTCATCGTCTAGGATAGGACTGAAATGGCGAACGAACCTACGACAGGGGCAAAGGTCGGCTTATCCATCCTGGGATCCTCGGGATCGATCGGGCGATCGGCTCTCGACATTGTCCGGTCCCATCCCGACCGATTCCGTATCAGGGGGCTGGCTTGCGGAAAGAATCTCGACCAGGCACTCCTTCAGGCGCGGGAATTTCGTCCGGAACTCCTGTCTGTCGACGAAAGCCTCTATTCCCATGTCAGGGAAGAACTTTCCGGAACAGGAATTCACGTTCAGGCCGGAGTTGAAGGGGCCTGTGCCGTGGCGGCCCTTCCCGATGCGGAGGTGTTGCTTTCCGCCATTGTCGGAGAAGCCGGACTGGCTCCCACCTGGGAAGGCATCCGAAACGGAAGGACTGTTGCCCTTGCGAACAAGGAAACGTTGGTCGTTGGGGGGCAGACAGTGATCGACCGGATCAAGTCGAAGGGGGCTCGTCTCGTTCCTGTCGACTCGGAACACAGCGCGATCTATCAGGCGATGAGAGGTCATTCCTGGACGGGAGTCCGCAGGATCATTCTGACCGCCTCCGGCGGACCTTTCTTTGGAAAGACCAGGGCCGACCTCGACCAGGTTTCGCGTGATCAGGCTCTGAACCACCCGACATGGAAAATGGGTCCCAAGATCACCATTGACTCGGCGACACTCCTGAACAAGGGTCTGGAGCTCATCGAGGCTCGGTGGCTGTTCGATATTCCCTCGAGCCAGATCGATGTTGTCGTCCACCGTCAGAGCATCATTCATTCTATGGTCGAGTTTGAGGATGCCTCCGTGCTGGCCCAGATGGGGGTCCCCGACATGAAGGGACCGATTGCCTATGCCATTTCGGGGGAGGAGCGCCTTCCTATCGGTGTTCCCTTTCTCGACCTGGTCAAAACAGGGACTCTGACTTTCTTTCCTCCCGATCACGAGACCTTTCCTGCGATCCGTCTGGCCGCCCGATCGATCGCCCGGACCGGGCAGGGTCCCCTGTACCTGAACATGGCCAATGAAGTGGCGGTTCAGGCATTTCTGGAAGGGCGCATTTCCTTTACCGGCATTTTTGACATATGGGAGCGGGTGATGGCGGAGGCTCCCGAGGCCGTTCCGGAGTCTCTTGACGAGATTCGACGGGCGGTCTCCAGGGCCACTGCACTCGCCCACGACGCGGTGGCCAAGACTGGGTCCATGGGATCGGTCCCGGTCTGCTCCTGAAATCCCTGATGAAAGGCAGAGTCGCTTGACAGCTATCGTTTCTTTTATCGTCGTGATCGGGGTTCTCATCCTGATCCATGAACTGGGCCACTTTTTGGTTGCCAAGAGATTCGGTGTCAAGATCGAAAAGTTTTCGATCGGCTTCGGCCCGAAGATCTTTGCGAAAACAGTGGGTGACACAGAATATCGCCTGTCCTGGATCCCCCTGGGGGGGTATGTCAAGATGCTCGGGGAGACCGATCCGGAGAAAGTGGCTCCGGAGGATCTTCCTCATTCCTTTTCGGCTCTTTCCGTTTCGAAACGGATGATGATCGCCGCAGCGGGTCCTGTGGCCAATTTCATTCTGGCCATCCTTCTTTTCGCCGCCGTATTCTGGTCGGGGCTCCCGGTCATGGAAGCCGTGGTGGGACAGGTTCTGCCAGCGTCTCCAGCGGCAAAGGCCGGAATCGAGAAGGGAGACCGCATTCTCTCGGTGAATGGTCATATCATCGAGCGTTGGGATGATCTTCGGAGATCGATTGAGCGCCAGGGCGGACACAATGTCCTTCTTTCTGTCCGAAGAGGGGACAAGACCCTGTCCTTCCAGATCGTTCCGCGGGTCGAAGCGGGAAAAAATCTGTTCGGTGAGGCAGAAAATCAAGGCAAGATCGGGGTGGGGCCCTCCGGAACCTTTGTCACTGTCCGGTACGGTTTTTCCGAAGGGCTTGGCCTGGCTGTCATCAAGACATGGAGAATCGCCTCGATCAATCTTATCTCCCTGGGCAAGATGGTCACTGGTCACATTTCCCCCAAAAACCTGGGAGGACCGATCCTCATCGCCCAGATGTCTGCGAAGGCCGCCAAGTCCGGTCTCTCGAATCTTCTGGTGTTCATGGGGTTTGTCAGCGTGACCCTGGGTGTCATGAACCTTCTTCCCATTCCCGTCCTGGACGGGGGGCACCTCCTTTTTCTCGCGGCCGAGGGGATTTTAAGAAAGCCGCCCTCCCTCAGGGTTCGGGAGCTTTCGATGCAGGTCGGCTTTGTCATCTTGCTGACAATCATGGTTTTTGCCTTCTATAACGATATCATGCGAGTTTTCGGAACTGGGCGATAATATAAGGAGCGTTTTTATGGAAATAAAAAGAAAAAAGACGCGTCGGATCATGGTCGGATCTGTTCCGATCGGAGATGGCGCCCCGGTGGCAGTCCAGTCGATGACGACGACCGATACTCGCGATATTGAGGGAACCCTCCGTCAGATCGAGGAACTCACCAATGTCGGGTGCGAAATCATTCGTCTTGCCGTAGTGGACCAGGAGGCGGCCGAAGCTGTCGGAAAAATCCACAAGAGCTCTCCCATCCCCGTGATTGCGGACATTCATTTCGACTATCATCTGGCACTGACGGTGATCGAGGGAGGAGTGGATGGGGTGAGGATCAATCCGGGAAATATCGGGAGCCAGTCCAAGGTTCGGGCGATTGTCGACCGTATGAAGGAAAAGGGCCTCCCCATCCGGATCGGAGTCAATGCAGGCTCGCTCGAGCGTGATCTCCTCGACTATTACGGTCATCCAACTCCCGAAGCGATGGTGGAGTCTGCCATGCGCCATGTCGCTCTTCTCGAGAAGGAAAACTTCACCGATATCAAGATCTCGCTTAAGGCCTCCAATGTTCTTGATACGATCGATGCCTATCGACTTGCCTCGGAGCGCTGTGACTACCCGCTCCATATCGGTGTCAGCGAGGCAGGGCCCCTTCTCTCCGGAACGGTGAAGTCGTCTGTGGGACTCGGCTATCTTCTTGCCAACGGGATCGGGGATACCATCCGGGTCTCACTGGCCGCCGATCCGGTGGAAGAAGTCAAGGTGGCTTGGGGAATCCTCAAGTCCCTCGGACTCCGGAAGCGAGGGGTGAACGTCATCGCCTGTCCGACCTGCGGCCGGCTTGAAATCGATGTGGTGGGGCTGGCGGCTCGCGTCGAGGAACGCCTTGCCCATGTTCAGGAAACGATGGACGTCTCCATTCTTGGCTGCGTGGTCAATGGGATCGGAGAGGGAAAGGAGGCCGACCTGGGAATTGCCGGAGGGCAGGGAGTCGGAATCTTTTTTGAAAACGGGGAAGTCGTCAAGAAAATTCCCTCCGCCGATCTTGAGGAGCTTCTGATTGCTCAGGTGGAAAAAAAGGTGGAGATGATGCGCGCTGCGGGAGTCTCCTCCCTCCGTTCGGAAGATGGTCGCCGGGTTGAATTGCCTATGGCTCCAGACCGTGCCCTGTCGGCGGAGAACGCGTGAGAACGACCCGTCTTCCGTATGTCACCTTCCATGAGGAGCCGGCCGAGGCTGAGGTTGTGAGCCACCGGCTGATGCTTCGGGGAGGCTATGTCAAGAAGGTGGCCGGTGGGCTGTATGACTTTCTTCCCTTGGGGGCTCGATCGCTTCGGAAGGTTGAAGCGATCGTCCGGGAGGAAATGGAGAGGGCGGGGGCCTTTGAAGTTCTGATGCCCGCCCTTCAGCCTTCAGAGCTCTGGCAGGCGACCGAGCGTTGGGAAAAATACGGGAAGGAACTCTTCCGGATCCAGGACCGTCACGAACGCTCCTTTGCCCTCGGCCCCACTCACGAAGAGGTGGTGACCGACCTGGCCCGGGGCCTTCTTCGGAGCTATCGACAGCTTCCCGTCACCCTGTTCCAGATTCAGACCAAATTCAGGGATGAGATGCGCCCTCGTTTCGGATTGATGCGCGGCCGCGAATTCGTCATGAAGGATGCCTATTCCTTCGCCCGGTCCTCCGAGGAAGGAAGTGCCTGCTACCGCGTGATGCAGGAGGCCTACTTCCGGGTTTTTTCAAGACTTGGTCTGACGGTCCGGATGGTGGAAGCCGATACGGGAATGATTGGCGGCTCCTCGTCCCACGAATTCATGGTTTTGGCTCCATCAGGGGAGGACACGGTCGTATACTGCCCCTCCTGTTCCTGGGCATCGAATGTCGAACTGGCCGGTGCGGCGACCCATTGTCCGATCTGCCAGACACCGGTCGAGCGGACCACCGCGATCGAGGTCGGCCATGTGTTCGATCTCGGGGCCCGTTACAGCGAACCGATGGGGGCAGCCTTTCTTGATCCGGATGGTCGGGAGACCCTTTATCACATGGGATGCTACGGCATCGGAGTGAGTCGGCTCCTGGCCGCGGCGATCGAACAATCCCATGACGAAAGCGGCATCATCTGGCCATTGGCAATGGCGCCCTGGACCGTCTGCGTCCTTCCGCTCGGCGGGAAGGATTCCGGGCTGACCGCCAAGGGCGAGCGAATCGCCGCCATCATCGAGGAACGCTTTCCCGGGGATGTCCTCGTCGACGACAGGGAGGCAAGGCCTGGGGTGAAGTTTGCCGATGCCGATCTCTGCGGATTTCCACTCCAGATCATCCTGGGGGAGAAAAATCTCCGGGATGACCGGGTTGAAATCAAGGTCAGAAAATCCGGAGAGCGCCATGTTGTTCCGGTTCCAGGACTTCAGGAATGGATCGGAGACTTTCTCGGGCGGCCGGGGTCCATGGTTGACACATTGATTCTTGACCGATAAAATCATGTTTTTGTGATGCTTAAATATCATATCGACAAAATACCCGATCTTCGGGTTTCTGAACCCATGGTTCTTGACTTGTCTCTTTCGGAGGAGATAGGCGCCACTCCTGGTGTTTTTCTCGTTCCTGAAACGGAAGCCGAGTTCAAGGAGATGAAAGGCCGAATTTCGGGATCCCTCGGGCGTGAGGGAACCGACGTGATGGTCGATGTGACTGTCGATTATCAAACGACCCTCTCCTGCGTGCGCTGTCTCGAGACCTTTACCAGGAAGGGAGAGGTCGGTGAGAGGACCCTCTTCTTTCATGAGAAGGGGTCGACTGCGGAGGAGCTCGAGCGTTACGGAAGGGATGGGTGGGTGGATCTCGCCCCCTGGGTCAGGGAGTTGGTTCTGACAGACCTTCCTTTTTATCCTCTTTGTCACGAGGATTGCAGGGGGCTTTGTCCCGAATGCGGAGAAAACAGGAACACGGGCCTCTGCACCTGTCCCACGGAGGGATGAGGGACGCGGAGTCCGGCGATGAAGGTGTTTTGACCCTCTTCGAGGGAGCATGGAGACGTGCTCCCGGCAACAACTCTTAAAATTATGAAGGAGTTCTTTCGTGGCACATCCAAAAACCAAGATTTCCCGTTCGAGACGGGACAAGCGACGCACCCACAAGAAGCTCACCTTGGGAGCGATCGTGAAATGCCCTTCCTGCGGTGAACCAAAGCAACCGCATTACGCCTGCCTCTCCTGCGGGACCTACAACGCGCGCCCCGTTCTCCGCGTCAAGAACGGCTGAGGAAAATCCGAATTCGCCCATGAAAATCGCTCTGGACGCCATGGGAGGGGACTTTGGTCCAGATCCGCTGATTTCAGGCGCAGATTTGGCCTACAGGACCTTCGGAACCCACCCTGTTCTTGTGGGCGACAAAAAGCTCCTCGAAGAGAGGATACGTGCCCTTTCTCTCTCCGCTCCTTTCGATTTCGTTGATGCGAAGGACGTGATTGCCATGACGGAAAAAGCCTCCGACGTGAGAAGACGCCGGGGCTCCACCGTCTGGATGGCAACCGAACTCGTCAAAAGGGGGGAGGTGGATGGTGTGGTTTCTGCCGGCCATTCCGGGGCCTCGCTTGCCTCGGCGATGTGGGTCCTTGGACGTCTTGATGGCGTTGAACGCCCGGCGATCGGAACGATTCTTCCTTCCCTGACAGGGCACTTCATCCTTGTGGATGGAGGGGCCAATGTCGACTGCAAACCATCCCATCTTGTTTCATTTGCCCACATGGGGCGGGTCCTAGCCCGCCATCTTTTTTCGAAAAAGGATCCTCGGGTCTGCGTCCTTTCGAATGGCGAGGAAGAATCCAAAGGCAACGAACTGGTCCAGAAGACCATCGAAAGCCTTCGCGCCAGCAAGGAGCCCTGGTTTGCCGGACCGATCGAGTCCCGTGACATCTTCTCGGGGGAGGCCGACGTCGTGGTCTGCGACGGCTTTGTCGGAAATGTGGTCCTCAAGGAAGCCGAAGGGCTCGCTCAGACCATTCTTGGAATGATGCGCGAGGCCGCCAAAGAAAATCTCAGGTCCAAAATCGGAGGCCTTCTCCTCCGGCCATCCCTTTCGCGCATGAAAAAAAGGCTTGATTACGCCGAGTATGGCGGTGCCCCTCTTTTGGGCGTCGACGGGCTGTTCGTCATTTCCCACGGGCGTTCCAACAGCCTTGCCATTTCCAATGCGATGGGCATGGCGGATCGTCTGGCCAAGTCGGGCCTGACCCGGACGATCGCACTCGATATCTCCCAAATGCTTTCCGGGGAATCCGGCTCGTGAGGGGACCGGTGGGTGTCATTACGGGAACCGGCTCCTACGCTCCTGCCCGGATCATGACCAATGACGAGTTCGCCGCCTATCTCGAGACCAGCGATGCGTGGATCCGGGAAAGAACCGGAATCAGGGAAAGACGTATCGCGGCCCCCGAGGAAGCGACAAGCGATCTCGCCGTTTCCGCGGGTCTGAAGGCCCTCGAGTCGGCCGGTCTCGAGGCCGTCTCTCTCGACGGAATTCTGCTTGCAACGGCCACACCCGACCTTCTGTTTCCATCCACAGCTTGCCTTGTCCAGGCGCGACTCGGGGCGGACAAGGCCTTTGCCTTCGATCTGAACGCCGTCTGTTCGGGGTTTGTCTACGCCATGAGCGTGGCCAAAAGCATGATCGAATCCCGTGCGGCCCGCCGACTTCTTGTGATCGGCTCCGAAGTCATGAGCCGGGCGCTGGACTGGTCGGACCGAGGGACATGCATCCTTTTCGGGGATGGGGCAGGAGCGGTGGTCGTCGAGGCCTCCGAGGCTGCGTCCAAGGGACTCGAAACCTTTCGTCTGAGGGCTGACGGCCGATACTGGGACATGATCCATGTCCCGGGGGGCGGAAGCCGCAGATCCGGAGAAGAATCTTCCCCCTTTATCCGGATGAAGGGAGGTGAGACCTTCAAGATGGCCGTCCGCTCTCTTCAGGAATCGGTCATGGAAGTTCTTTCCTCCTCCGGGGTGTCCCCTTCCGAGATCGATCTCCTCGTCCCCCACCAGGCCAATATAAGAATCATCGATGCCCTGGCCACCCGGCTAGGCCTTCCCCCGGAGAAGGTCATGGTCAATATCGACCGCTACGGGAACACCTCGGCCGCCTCCGTCCCCGTCGCCCTCGACGAAGCCGTGCGCTCAGGCAGGATTTCCGAGGGAAGTCGGGTTCTCCTTACGGCTTTCGGAGCGGGTGTCACCTGGGGGTCGGGCCTTCTGACGTGGGAAGCCGAAACACAGAAACGGAGCCGCTCATGAAAATCGCCTTCCAGTTTCCAGGACAGGGATCCCAGTATCCCGGACTTCTCGATGGATTTGACCGGCCCGAAGAAAAACACCGGATTGCCCAGGCGAGCGATATACTCGGGGCGGACCTCCTTTCTATTTCCCGAAACGACCCTCACGGGTCCCTGGATCAGACCTTCTGGACCCAGCCGGCCATTCTTGTGGCAAGCGTGCTGGCTCTCGGACGGATTCGGGAGATCCTTGCCCCCGATGTCGTTCTTGGGCACAGCCTGGGTGAATACTCGGCATTGGTCGCAGCCGGGGCCCTGTCCTTTGAAGACGCTGTCCAATTGGTGCACAAGCGGGGACGATTCATGCAGGAGGCCGTTCCCGAGGGAGAGGGGTTGATGGCGGCCGTTCTGGGGCCCGACAGGGAGCAGGTCGAGGAAATTCTGGCACGCGCCATTGGAGACGGAGAAGGGGTGGTTTCCGTGGCCAATGACAATTGTCCGGGCCAGTGCGTGATCGCAGGATCACGCTCGAAGGTTCTCCGGGCGATCGATCTTCTGAAGGAGGCGGGGGTGCGTAAGGTGCTGACCCTTCCGGTCTCCGTTCCATCCCATACCTCCCTTATGCATCGGGCGGCATTGTCGATGAAGGATCTTCTGTCCCAGGTGACCCTGTCTTCCCTTTCTATTCCTGTCGTTCCCAATGTCACCGCCAGACCATTGAAGGCGGGAGAGGCCTCCGGAGAAATACGGAACCTCCTTGTGAGGCAGATGGAAAGTCCCGTTGAATGGCGACGCTCTGTGGCGGGACTCCTCGAGGACG
>JAKADN010000014.1 GCA_021820445.1 Nitrospirota bacterium
TTTCCGGAGTCGGTCGAGGGACGCGGCGAGCCAGTCGAGGACGAAGTCCCCCATGGGGAGGGCTCCGTCGAGGGCTCTCCGGACTCCGGATCCCCCCTCCCGGGCGACCCACTGGTCGGGATCCACGCCGTCAGGAAGCCAGATGGCCCGGAACTGGAGGTCCGGGTCCCAGAGGAACCGGCTGATGATCCGGACCGCGGCATCCCGGCCCGCCCGGTCGCCGTCGAAGAGGAGGACGACCTCCCGGGCGTGCCGCTTGAGGATCGAGACATGGGCCGGGCCGAGCGCAGTCCCCAGAGGGGCCACGACGCCCCTCACCCCTTCCTGGGAGAGGCGCATCACATCGAAGTATCCTTCGACCACGAGGACCCGTCCCTCCCGGTCCATTGTCTCCGAGGCCTGGTCAAGGCCGAAGAGGATTTCCCTCTTCCGGAAGTAGGGAGACTCGGCCGAGTTCAGATACTTGGGAAAGCGCGAGCCGGCTTCGATCAGTCGGCCCCCGAATCCGGTCGGCGCCGCCCCTGCCCGCTCCCGGATCGGGATCATGATTCGATTCCGGAAAAGGTCCCCCGACCCGGAGGCCCCCTTGCGGATCATTCCCGCCTGTTCGAAGATGGTCGCAAGACCTTCCGGAGCCGTCTTGTCGGCTCTTGCACAGGCCGCGGACAGGACCGACGATCCGCCGGCCCATCCGAGTCCGAAACGGTCAATGGTCTCTTCGGTCAGCCCGCGGTCCTTCAAAAGATAGAGGCGGGCCTCCTGGCCTTCGGGATCGGAGAGGGCCCGGCGATAGATCCGCTCGGCCAGGAGCATGGCCTGCCGGAACCGGTCCCGACGGTCCCGATCCTCCGCCGTCCCTCTTTCGGGCACAGGAATGCCGGCCTCGGCCGACAGAAGGCGGACCACCTCGCCGAAAGACTTGTGCTCAAGTTTTTCGACCAGGCGAAAGACATCTCCTCCGGCGTGACATCCAAAGCAGTAATAGAGCTGTTTGTCTGGATCGATTTGAAACGAGGGAGATTTTTCGTCATGGAACGGGCAGAGCCCCACCCATTTTTGGCCGCGTTTCCTGAGATTGACATAGCGCGAGGCGATCTCTGCCAGATCGGTTGCGCGCCGGACCGACTCAACCCACTCATCCGCCATTGTGCGATCCGATCGATTGGGGCCGAAGGATCCAGGAGCCCCTCCTGACTGACCCTCCGGACGGGATCATTCTCAGGATCCCAGCGCCGCCTTGACTTTCTGGCTGACGACCCGGTTGTCTGCCCGGCCTTTCGTCCGGGGGGCGAGCCACTGCATCACGGCCCCCATTCCTTTGGGACCGGAGACCCCGGTCTCCCTGACGGCCTCCGAAACCAGCCGATCGAGTTCGGATTCGGAAATCGGTTCGGGAAGATAGGCGGAGAGGATGACCTTTTCGGCACGTTCCTTCTCCGCGAGGTCCGGGCGGCCCCCCTTTTCGAATCCTTCGATGGATTCGTCCATCTTCCGGATCATGGAGGCGATGGTTTCGACGATTTCCTCATCGGTCAGGACGGCGCCCTTTCCCTTCTCGATCTCCCTGTTCTTGATCTGAGCCATCAGGAGACGAAGAACGGAGAGGCGGGCGGAGTCTCTTGCCCGGAGGCTCTCTTTCTGGTGATCGAGGATCTGTTCGCGGAGTCCCACGGCGAGCGACCTTTCCCTGTGTAAATCCTGACGGTCTTCGCTCAGCGAACGGCCAGACGGGCCCGCTTGAGGGCTTTCTTCCGGGCGGCCAGAGCTTTCTTCTTCCGGCGGACGGAGGGTTTTTCGTAGTGCTCCCTTTTCTTGACGTCCGAGAGAATGCCCGCTTTTTCGCACTGCTTCTTGAAGCGCTTGAGGGCGCTCTCAAAGGATTCGTTTTCCTTGACCCGTACACCTGTCATAAATCAAGCTCCTTCGTTTGTAAGATAAACCAAGACTGTTCATTCTATCCCGAATCCGGCCTTTTGTCAAAGAGGCTCACCCAGGGGGCCAGCCCATGGGACGGCCGGCCAGGAGATGGATGTGGAGGTGGCCGACCGTCTGGCCGCCGTCCGATCCGGTGTTGACCACCAGGCGGTAGCCTGTCCGGTCGATCTGTTTTTCTTTCGCGAGCGCCAGAGCCTGGGCGACGAGGTCGGCGAACTCCGCCTCGGCATCCTTTCCGGCCATGAAGGCCCCGATGTCCTCGGCATGGCGTCTGGGAATGACCAGCGCGTGAAGGGGGGCCTGGGGGGTGATGTCGGCGATGACCAGGGTGCGGTCGGAGCGGCCGAGGACGGTGGCGGGGATTTCGCCCCGGAGGATGCGGCAGAAAAGACAGTCGGCGCTGGACGCGGTCATGGGGACTCCTGCGGGTTCGGTTTTTTTTTCATGCGGTCCATTTTTTCGGCCAGTCCGCCTTTGCCGGTCCGGTTTTCGAGTTCCTTCATGACGGAGCTCCAGACAATGCCGGTCCGTTCCATGGTGACCAGAAGATGGAAGAGAAGGTCGGCCATTTCGGAGCGGACGGCCGCCATGTCTTCCTCATAGACCGCCGCAACGATCTCTCCCGACTCCTCCACCAGCTTTTTGAGGAGGGCGCTTCTGGGACCCGACAGAAGCCGGCTGACGTAGGAGTTTTCAGGACTTTCCTCGCGCCGTGCCCGTATGACGGCCGCGAGGGCGTCGAGGGTTTCGAAGGAGGGCCGGGATCCCTCCTGCCGGAAGAGGGTCCGGCCGTCGAAGCAGCTCTCGGTGCCGGTGTGGCAGGTCGGCCCCACCGGACGGACCAGGACCAGGAGCGCATCGGCGTCGCAGTCCCAGCGGATCTCCTGCAGTTCGAGAAAGTGTCCGGAGCTTTCGCCCTTGGTCCAGAGCCGGTTCTTTGAACGGCTGAAAAAGGTGACCCGGCCCGTGCCGAGGGTCTGGTCGAGGGCCTCGCGGTTCATGTACCCCACCATGAGAACCTTTCCCGAGGAGGCATTCTGGACGACGGCCGGCACGAGGGTCCGGCCGTCGGGGAAGAGGTCTGGGGGGGCGGAGTCTGTGTTCATGGACGTTCCTCCGGAAGGTCGGGCAGGGGGGGTCTTACAGGAGCTCCCGCATTGTAAAGGGTCCGCCGGAGATCCCGGAGATCGACGGTCCCGAAGTGAAAGAGGCTTGCCGCGAGGGCGGCGTCGGCCCCGGCGGCGAAGGCCTTCCGGAAATCGTCCATCGTTCCCGCCCCGCCGGAGGCGATCAGGGGGACCTCTGCCGCCCGGCTCACCCTCTCCAGAAGCTCGAGGTCGTAGCCCTCGCCCGTTCCGTCCCGGTCCATGGAGGTGAGCAGGATTTCCCCGGCCCCCGCGCGGACCCCCTCGACGATCCATTCGATGGCGTCCCGGCTGGTGGGGCGGGTGCCCCCGTGGGAGTAGACGCGCCAAGACCCCCCTTCGCGCTTCACGTCGACCGCCAGGACGATGCACTGGGACCCGAAGCGGAGGGCGCCCTCCGTGAGGAGGGACGGGTTGGCCAGGGCCGCCGAGTTCAGCGAGACCTTGTCGGCCCCGCAGTTCAGGGCCCGCCGGATTTCCTCCACCGACCGGATCCCGCCGCCCACGGTCAGGGGAAGGAAGACCCGGCTGGCGGTCCTCTCCACGATCTCGAAGAGGGTTCCCCGGTTCTCCACCGAGGCCCCGATGTCGAGAAAGCAGAGTTCGTCGGCGCCCAGCCGGTCATAGAGGGCGGCGGTCTCGACGGGGTCCCCGGCATCCCGGAGCGCCTCGAAGCAGACGCCCTTCACCACCCGTCCCCCCTTCATGTCCAGGCAGGGGATGATTCTCTTCTTCAGCATGCCGGATCTCCGGGGACGGGGGTTCCGCTCATGGACAGCGCCTTAGAAAGATCCACCGCCCCGGTGTAAAGGGCCCGGCCGACGATGGCTCCCGCGACCCCGGACGCCTGAAGCTCCCGGAGGTCGGCGAGGCTCCCGATGCCTCCGCTTGCGACGACCGGGACGGAAAGGGTCCGGACGAGCTCCCGGTAGACGGGAAGATTGGGGCCGGAGAGCATGCCGTCCTTCAGGATGTCGGTGTAGACGAATCCGGCCACCCCCCGGGCGGCCAGAGCGATCATGGTGTCCCGGGGATTTCCCTCTGCTTCCCCCAGCCATCCCGAGACCGCGATCCGGTCTTTCTTGACGTCGAGGCCCACGTAAAAGCGTCCGGGGTGTCGGCTGAGCATGGCCTCGAGAAAGGGAGGGTCGGTCAGGGCCCCGGTTCCCAGAATGAGCCGTTCCACCCCCCGCTCGAAATAGAGGGCGGCGGTTTCGGGTGTCCGGATGCCGCCGCCCAGCTGGACTTTGCCGGGAAAGGCGGCCACGATCCGCTCGATGGCCGAAAGGTTCGAAATGACGCCGGTCTTGGCTCCGTCGAGATCCACCACATGGAGCCACCTTGCCCCCTGCCGGGCAAAGGAGGCGGCCACGGCCGCCGGATCGGTTCCATAGACGGTTTGGCGCTCGAAATCACCCTGGGTGAGGCGGACGACCAGCCCCTCCCTGAGGTCGATCGCAGGATAGATCTCCATCAGAGGGCTCCAAAGTTTTTGAGGAGGGCGAGACCCGTTCGCTGGCTCTTTTCCGGATGAAACTGGACGGCCGTGACGCGGGAGCGGCCCACGAAGGACGGGTACGTTTCCTGGTAAGCGGTTTCGCCGAGGACGATCGAGCGGTCGGCGGTCCGCACATGGAAAGAGTGGACGAAGTAGAAATCCGGGTCCGGAGGAAGACCTCTCCAGAGGGGATGGTCGACGGTCCGCCGGACCTCGTTCCATCCGATCTGGGGGACCTTCCCCAGGCCCGGGTCGAAGGAGACCACCGATCCCGGGAATATTTCCAGGCCCCGGTGGGTTCCGAACTCGTGGCTTTCTCCGAAGAGGAGCTGCATGCCGAGGCAGATTCCCAGAAAGGGCCTGTCCTCTCCGATCCAGTGGCGAAGGAGGGGGACCCATCCCGCCTTTTCGAGGCGGCTCAGCCCTTCTCCGAAGGCCCCGACCCCCGGAAGGACGAGGTGGGAGGGGGCGAAGTCTTCAAAGACCGCGTCCGGATGGGCGAGGATCCGCACCTGGTGCCCGGTCGCCTCCAGGGCTTTGGAGACGGAATGGATGTTGCCCATCCCGTAGTCGATGACCGCGGTGCGGGGAATGGCTCCCATCAGAGACTGCCCTTGGTCGACGGGATCCCCGGCTGGCGGGGGTCCGGGGTCACAGCCACCCGGAGCGCCCGGGCGAAGGCCTTGAAGGCCGCTTCGGCCTTGTGATGGCTGTTCCGGCCCGAGAGGAGGTGAAGGTGCATCGTGAACCGCCCCTTCTGGGTCAGAGCCTGAAAGAAGTCCTCCAGGAGGTCGAGATCGAAGTCCCGGATCCGTTCCCCCCTGTCGGCCGGGAGATCGTAGACCAGGTAGGGGCGCCCGGAGAGGTCGATCACCACCCGGGCCAAGGCCTCGTCCAGGGGGGCATAGAAGAAGCCGTAACGATTGATCCCGGCGCGGTCTCCCAGGGCGGAATCGATCAGGCTTCCGAGAAGAAGACCGGTATCCTCCACGGTGTGATGCCAGTCCACCTCCAGATCCCCTTCGGCCCGAAGGGAGAGGTCGAGGAGTCCATGGCGGCACAGCTGGTCGAGAAGATGATCGAAAAAAGGCATACCGGTCGCGATCTCGGCCTTTCCGGTTCCTTCCAGAAGAAGGGTTCCGTCGATTTTCGTCTCCCGCGTGTGGCGGGAGAGGGAGGCCTTGCGCGGATTCGTCTCCCGTGGAAGAGTGTCGCTCATGGGGTTCCTTTCAGAATGTGGGCGAGGGCCGCGGTGAATCGCCCGTTTTCCGGGGCGGTGCCGATCGTGACCCGCAGGCAACCGGCCAGGAGGGGGTGGAGGCGGCTGACGTCCCGGACGAGGATTCCGCGCTCCGCCAGGGCGCGTGCGACCTCGGCGGGATCTTTCCCTCCGATCCGGATCAGGAGGAAGTTCGCGGAAGAAGGAAGCGGTTCGACCCCCGGAATGCAGGAGAGGGATCGGCGAAGGTCTTCCCTGAGGTCGACGATGGATCTGACCTGGTCTTCCAGGACGGGAAGAAATTCCCGGCAGACGAGGGTGGCCGCCCTCTGGGTCAGAAGATTCATGTTGTAGGGGAGTCGGACCTTGTCGAGTTCGGCCACGATCCGGGGGTCGGCGGCAAGGATGCCCAGCCGGAGGGCTGCGAGACCCATCTTGGAAAGGGTCCGGAGGACCATGAGGCGGGAGTGGCTCTTCCGGAGGGAGAGGACCGTCCGTCCCGAAAAGGGGAAGTAGGCCTCGTCGACCAGGACGGCTCCGGGAAACTCGCCGCACAGGCGGTCCACCGTCTCCTCGCTCACTTCACGGCCTGTCGGATTGTTCGGGCTCGAGAGGACGACCAGGGAGGGACGGTGCTCCCGGACGGCCTCGAGCAGCTCCCGGGTATCGAGGATCAGGTCTGAGGACTGGGTCACGGTGGCGACCGGCCTTCCCGCGATCCTGGCGATGATGCGGTACATCGAGAAGGTGGGTTCGGAGAGGAGGATGGGACCGGGCGTGGCCAGGAAAAGGTTCTGGAGGATCTCGTCCGAACCGTTCCCCAAAAAGAGGTGGTCCGGGGATAATCCGAAGAGGGTCTTTCCGAGGAGTTCCTTGAGTTCGGAGGCGGATCCGTCGGGATAGCGATTCAGGGGGATTCCGGCCATCTCCTCTCCCAGCCTCCGGTGAAAATCCGCCGGAAGGTCGAAGGGGCTTTCCATGGCGTCGAGCCGGAGGGTTCCCTCGGGGACCGATTCGACGGGGTAGGCAGTGGAACTTCGGATCTCAGAGCGGATCCAGCCTGTCGGGTCGTCGGCTGTCATGGCCTTGTTCCTGTTCGGCGAAGAGCCGCCGATCGCGCGTGGCCCTCGAGCCCCTCGGCCCGGGCCAGGATCTCCGATACTTCGAGGATCCGATCTCTCTCGTCGAAGGCGCTTCCTCCGATCAGGCTCGTCCGCTTCATGAAGGTCTCGACCGAGACGGGAGAGGAGAATCGGGCCGTTCCGTTGGTCGGGAGGACGTGGCTCGGGCCAAAGCAATAGTCTCCGGCCGCCTCGGGAACGCCGGATCCGAGAAAAATGGCGCCGGCGTTCCTGACTCTGGCCGCGAGGTCGCCGGGATTGTCGACCGCCAGCTCGAGGTGTTCCGGAGCCAGAAGATCGACGAGAGCCGGGGCGAGGTCCAGTGAGGACAAAAGGAGGATGGCTCCGAAGGAGGCCAGGGACTGGCGGGCGATTTCTTTGCGGGGCAAGGTCTCGATCTGGCGTTCGAGCTCCCCGGCGACCCTTTGTGCGAGGCTCTCCGAATCGGTCAGCAGGACGGCCGACGCCTGTGGATCATGCTCGGCTTGCGCGAGAAGGTCGGCGGCCACGAAGGCCGGATTGGCGGTCGCGTCCGCCACGATCAGGACCTCGGTGGGGCCGGCGATCATATCGATGGCGATGGTCCCGAAAAGCTGGCGCTTCGCTTCGGCCACATAGCGGTTGCCGGGACCCACGATCTGGTCGACGGCGGGAAGGGTCTCCGTTCCAAAGGCGAGTGCGGCGATCGCGTGGACGCCCCCGACCTGGTAGATCCGGTCCACGTCCGCCACATGACAGGCGGCCAGGACGACCGGGGCGATTCCGTCGGGTCCTCCTGGGGTGATCACGACGACTTCCCGGACGCCCGCCACCCGGGCGACTGGAACTGTCATCAGGACGGTGGAGGGGTAGAGGGCCGTTCCACCCGGGACATAGACGGCCGCCCGATCGATGGGGGTCCAGCGGAAGCCGGCCATTTCCCTTGAGGGGGCCCTGTCCCGGAGCTCTTCCCGAAGGCGGCGGTGGTAGGCCGCCACCCGGTCCCGGGCAAAGAGAAGGGCCTCACGGACCGGTCGGTCGAGTCCCTTCCAGGCCTTCTCGGCCAGGGATCGGTCAAGTTCGATGTCGCGGGCTTCTCCTCGAAACCCGTCGAGAGAGCGGGCCCAGGTGAGGAGGGCCCGGTCGCCGTTTTCGCGGACCGAGGAAATGATTTCCGAGACCCGGGACCGGACCTGCCCGGCCTCTTGGTCCCGTCCGCGGGCGAGGACCTTCGAGAGGGCCCTCTTCCCCTCACCCTGCGTGGCGATCCTTGATATCAGGTTCTTCAATGGTGGATCCCTTCCCTCCCCGCCCTGGTCATCCGGAGATGACCGGCTGCCGGGGAATGTGCGGTTTCAGGCGGCCGACCAGATCCATGACCGCCTTGTTCCGGACCGACCAGGAGGCGCGGTTGACGATCAGACGGGCCGTCGAAGGGAGGATCTCCTCGACGATTTCCAGACGGTTCTCCCGGAGGGTCCGGCCGGTGGCGACGAGATCGACGATCTGGTCGGCGAGCCCTGTCCGGGGGGCCAGTTCGAGAGAGCCATAGAGTTTCAGGATCGAGACGGGAACGCCCCGGGTCAGAAAATGCATTTCGGCGAGACGGGGGTATTTGGTCGCGATCCGGAGCGTCCGTTTGCCGGATTCGTCCAGGGAGGAGCCCTCGGGGCGGGCGACAACCAGTCGGCAATACCCGACATTGAGGTCAAGGGGCTCGATCATCTCCCGGTTCTGTTCCTCGATCTGGTCACGTCCCACGATTCCCGCATCGGCCCCCCCGTTGTCGACATAGGCGATCACGTCGCTCGAGCGGACGAGAAGAATGCGCAAGGATCCATCGTCGGAAAGACACGTCAGGGCCCGCGGATTTTTCCGGTACTCGGCGAACCCCCAACCGCCCTTTTCGAAAAGGACGAGAAGATCGTCGAACATCTTTCCCTTGGGAAGGGCGAGAACGAGAGAGGGGACTTTTATGGCTGATCCTCCTGGATTCGCTTGATCCGGGCTCCGAGGGATTCCAGCTTTTTTTCGATCGCCTCGTAGCCCCTGTCGATATGGTATACCCTTTTGATCTCCGTCTCCCCTTCGGCGACGAGACCTGCC
The DNA here is from genome assembly GCA_021820445.1 of Nitrospirota bacterium. Lineage (GTDB taxonomy): Bacteria > Nitrospirota > Leptospirillia > Leptospirillales > Leptospirillaceae > UBA4572. Next base: position 9,004 of record JAKADN010000014.1, read on the forward strand.
AGAACAAGGCCCGCAGAGGCCCGGAGGTCGGAGGCCATCACGGTGGCTCCCTCCAGACGGCTTTCTCCCCGGACCATGGCCTGGGAGCCGTGGATTTCGATCTCCGCGCCCATCCGGTTCATCTCCATCACATGTGTGAAGCGGTTTTCGAAGACCGTTTCAATGACCGAGGAGGAACCGTGGGCGATGGCCATCAGGGGAAGAATCTGGGCTTGCATGTCCGTCGGGAACCCGGGATGGGGGAGGGTCCGTACCGAGGTTCCCACAGGATGGGGGATCGCCCCCATCGTGATGGTAGAGCCCTCGATGCGGGGCTCCGCCCCCATGGCGAGCAGGACATCAAGAATGGAGCGGAGCGGGGCGGGATCGATGCCGTCGATACGAACCCTTTCACCAAGGAGAGAGGCGGCCACGAGAAAGGTTCCGGCCTCGATCCGGTCGAACATGGTGGTGTAGTCGGCCTTTTTAAGCTCGGAGACCCCCTCGATCCGGATGGTCGAGGTGCCCGCCCCTTCGATTTTTGCGCCCCTGGCCGATAAAAAACGGGCCAGGTCCGTGACCTCGGGCTCTTCGGCGGCATTTGTGATCGTCGTCGTTCCCTTGGCCAGAACGGCGGCCATCAGGATGTTTTCCGTTCCGGTGACGGTGGGATAGGGAAGGGCGATCTCGGCGCCCTCGAGTCCGTTGGTTTCGGCGTCGATATAACCGTGGTGAATGGTGATCCGCGCCCCCATCTTTTCGAAGGCCCGCAGATGCATGTCGATGGGGCGGGCCCCGATCAGGCAACCACCGGGAAGGGAGACTCTGGCCCGGCGTTTTCGTGCCAAAAGAGGGCCAAGGCAAAGGACGGAAGCCCGCATCGTCCGGACGAGATCATAAGGAGCTTCGTAATCCGGCGTGTCCCGGTCCGAAAGCGAGAATATTCCGGTCCAGTCCACCTGTGGGTTGCCGGGAAGAGGAGAGGTTTCCGGAAGGTCGAGTCTTTCCGTATGGATTCCGAGTTGACGGAGAAGCGAAAGCGTTGTCCGAATGTCCCGAAGGCAGGGAACGTTCGCGAGGGTGAAATCCCCGCCGAGCAGAGAGGAAAACAGGATCGGGAGGGCCGCGTTCTTGGATCCGGAAATCCTGACCGTTCCTCTCAGGGGATGGCCACCAACTATTCTGAATGCGTCCAAGCAGTTTTCCTCATTTCTTCCAGGTGATGATCCGGTCCCGGCCTGAAACGTCCGTTTCGACGGAGAACGAACCCGGGAAGGCCGGCGTCAAACCGGACAGAGCCGCCCCTCCCGGCTGGAAGGCCTTCGCCTGGTCGGCCCCGATCTCGAAGGCCAGGAGGCCTCCGTCATTCAGGAGCCCGGGGGCAAAGGCCAGGATCTCGCGATAACAGGAGAGGCCGTCGGGACCTCCATCGAGGGCCGTGACGGGTTCGTGGTCCCGAACCTCCGGATCGAGAGTCGCCAGAACGTCGGTCCGAATATAGGGCGGGTTGGAGAGGATCAGGTCGAAGGAGGGGTCCTCCGACAGCATTTTTCCCCAGCTTCCCCGAATAATCCCGAGGCGGTCTTCGAGGCCGAATCGCGTCCTGTTCTCGAGAAGAATCCGAATGGCCTCCGGTTCGTGTTCGACCGCCACTCCGACGGCGCTCGGCCATTCAAGCAGGAGTGTCAGGACGATGGCGCCCGATCCGGCTCCCAGGTCGAGAACCCGGGGAGGCCCTTCCTGCGGTCGCCGGTTCAGGTGGTCCAGCGCCGCGGCGACAAGGTGCTCTGTTTCGGGACGTGGGACAAGAACTCCCGGTCCGACCCCAAAAATCCTGCCGAAAAAGGACACGCTGCCCACGATATAGTGAAACGGTTCCCGGGCCGCCCGGCGCTCGATCCAGTCCCGAAAGATCGCCGACTGTGCCTCCGGCAGATGCTCCTGTCCCCGGGTCCAGGGAGCGGTTGCGGACCCGAGAAGCGTTCCCATGAGGGCTCTGGACTCCGTGAAGGAATTTTCCAGGTTGGCCAATCGGCCCTGGCCCCAGAGGATCCAATCGGAGACGCGGACCGGGAGTGGCCCCGGATCGTGGAGGGAGGGCTCCATCAGGCGATGTTCTTGATTTCCTCGGCTCGGTCGTGGGCCCGAAGGGCGTCCACAAGCGGTTCGAGTTCCCCTTCCATGACGCGGTCAAGCTGGTAGAGCGTGAGTCCTATCCGGTGATCCGTCACCCGATTCTGGGGAAAGTTGTAGGTCCGGATGCGCTCCGACCGGTCCCCCGAGCCGACCAGACTCTTCCGGTGAGAGGCGATTTCCTGGTTCTGACGCGTCACTTCCTGTTCATGGATTCGCGAGCGGAGGACGGCCATGGCCTTGGCCCTGTTTTTGAGCTGGGAGCGTTCGTCCTGGCAACTGACAACGATTCCGGTCGGAATGTGGGTGATACGGACCGCCGAGTAGGTCGTGTTGACGCTTTGTCCTCCGGCGCCGGACGAACAGAAGGTATCGATTCTCAGATCCTTTGCGTCGATGGCGACTTCGACCTCCAGGGCCTCTGCCAGAATGGCCACCGTGACGGTGGAGGTGTGGATTCTGCCTCCGGCCTCCGTCACTGGGACTCTTTGGACCCGGTGGACGCCGCTTTCATATTTGAGACGGCTGTACGCGTTCTTGCCCTGGACATAGAGGATGAATTCCCTGGCGCCTCCAATGTCTGTCTCCGTCGATTCCATGACCTCGGCGCGGTACCCCATACGCTCGACAAATCTCAGGTACATGCGGCCCAGCTCCGCAGCGAACAGAGCGGCTTCCTCTCCTCCTGCGCCCGCCCGGATCTCGATGAAGAGGTTCCGGTCGTCCCTCTGGTCCTTGGGGAGGATGGCGTCGACGAGACGCCCTTCCAGTGTCGCCAGTTCTTCCCGCAACCGGCGCTCCTCTCCGGAGACGAGATCGGCCATGGAGGGGTCACCCCGGATTTCTCCCAGATCTTCCTGTTCCTTACGGAGTTTCTTCCAGTGGTCGAAGAGTTCGACGACCTGGGAGAGCTCCGCCTGGTCCTGGGCCAATTTTCTGTACTGGTCCGGATGGGAGGCGATTTCGGGGCTTGCCATCTTGCCCGACAGTTCGTCATAGCGATCCCGCATGGACTGGAGCCGGGGAAGAATCTTCCCGAGAATTTCAGGAGTGACGTCCATGGTGGCCATGGTGTCAGGCCTTTTTCCCGTCCTCTTTCCGGTACTTCTTCATGAATCGTTCCACGCGACCTTCCGTGTCGATGATCTTCTGCGTGCCGGTAAAGAAAGGATGGCACTGGTTGCAGATGTCGAGATGGAGATCTCCGACGGTGGTTCGGGTTTCGAAGGTGCTCCCGCAGGCACAGATGACTCTCGCCGGGGCGTAATCCGGATGAATTCCTTTTTTCATGTCGCTCTCCCGATTGCGGGGAGGGAATCGTCCCTCACCCTTTCATCATTTTTTCGAGGAAGTCCTTGTTGCTGCGGCTTCCCTTCATGTTGCTCAGAAGGTACTCCATGTCCTCCTGGGCATTGTTGGAGTTCATCGCCTTTCGGAGTATCCATATTTTATTGATGTCATCCTTGTCCAGCAAGAGTTCTTCCTTGCGTGTTCCGGATGTTGTTGCGTTGATCGCCGGAAACATGCGGCGATCGGCGAGATTCCTGTCGAGATGAAGCTCCATGTTTCCGGTTCCCTTGAACTCCTCGAAGATGACGTCGTCCATTCGGCTGCCGGTGTCGATGAGGGCGGTGGCGATGATGGTGAGGCTTCCCCCCTCCTCGATGTTTCTCGCCGATCCGAAGAACCTCTTGGGGCGCTGGAGTGCGTTGGAGTCGAGGCCTCCGGAAAGGACCTTCCCGGAAGGAGGGGTCACAATATTGAAGGCCCGGGCAAGGCGCGTGATGCTGTCGAGCAGGATGACGACGTCCTTTTGGGATTCCGCGAGCCGCTTGGCTTTTTCCAGGACCATCTCGGCCACCTGGATATGCCGCTGCGGAGGCTCGTCAAAGGTGGAGCTTACGACCTCGCCCTTCACCTGGCGGATCATGTCGGTGACCTCTTCCGGCCGCTCGTCGATGAGAAGGACGATCAGGGAGATTTCCGGATGGTTTCTGGCGATGGCCTTGGCTATCCCCTGGAGGAGAACAGTCTTTCCTGTCCTCGGGGGGGCGACGATCAGGCCCCGCTGCCCCTTTCCGATCGGGGTGAGGAGATCGATGACGCGCATCGACAGGTCTTCGGGACTGTTTTCGAGGCGGATCCGCTCCATGGGGTAGAGGGGGGTGAGGTTGTCGAAGAGAATCTTTTCCCGGCCGACCTCGGAGTCTTCGAAATTGACCTTTTCCACCTTGAGCATGGCAAAGTATCGCTCCCCTTCTTTCGGAGGACGGATCTGCCCCCAGATGGTGTCTCCTGTCCGGAGATTGAAGCGGCGAATCTGCGAGGGAGAGACATAAATGTCGTCGGGGCCCGGAAGGTAGTTGTAGAGGGGAGAGCGGAGGAATCCAAAGCCGTCCTGAAGGATTTCCAGCACGCCTTCGCCGTAGATCACGCCGTTCTTCTCCGACTGGGCCTGAAGAATGGCGAAAATCAGGTCCTGCTTTCGAAGATTGACGGCTCCTTCGATGTGGTAGCCCTTGGCGACATCCGTGAGTTCGGCGATGCTTTTTTCCTTCAGGTCCGCCAGATTCAGGCAGTTTTCTTTGTCTTCCATCTTTTTGAAAGTCCTCCGTTTTCGTTTCGCTCTTGTTCCGGACCCGAATTCGTCTTCAGTCCTTGCATCGGCATGGAAAAGGCCGCAATTTTTTTATGGACTCTTTCCGAGGGGGCCCATATTTTTGCGGAATCCGAGCCGCATTGCGTCGAGGCAACAAGGACGATGATCTCATCGGGGTTGATTATGGTCCGATGAAGTCCGGTGATCGCGGGCGCTGTTGCCACGGCGGTATCGATTCTGTCAGTGTCCGTCAGTTTTTTTCAAATTCTTGTCCAGGGGGGTGAAACCGGTTGGGTTGGCCTATGGGGTTATCACTTGGAGTGGGCGACCGGGATATGGACCGTTCCAGCTACCCGTGATTCAGGAATCAACAATCAGGCGCTTTGGAGTAGGCGTTCAACTGGGGGAAAAAGACGGATGCCCATTTTCCCGAATCTTTCTGCCGATTAGACCTCAGATTTCTTTTTTTGTCAAGTGGCGTCTTCTAAAATGCCGGGAAAGGATCGATCCCTTCCCGGCTGTTGTTTCGGAAAATGGTCTTACTTTGCCGCGGTGTTCAGGAACTCGGGCTTCAGATTTCCGGCCGCTTCCTCGTGGACGGGCTGCTTGGAGACCCAGTCGGCCGACCCTTCGACGCAGGACATGTCGCCGCCGCAGCCGAGGCTTCTTTCATAGATCACAGCTTCCCAGGCCTGCTTTTCGGTGATCTGGCCTGCGGTCACGAATCCGACCATGGCGGGTTGAAGAGGGGAGCCGTTGGCCACAACCCAGTACATTTCACCGGCAGTGCGGACCTGCTCGAACTTGGAGTTAGTGAAATTGCGGGGGGCGGGATCCATTCCGGCCGCACCGGGGCCGTTACCGTCTCCGGCCGCACCATGGCAGGTGTAGCAGGTTCCGGCACCGTTGAAGACGTCCTTGCCCTTGGCAATCATGTCCTGGGTCACGGCAAAGGGAGGCTTCATGGCCTTGGCCGCCGCGATCTGGTCGGCAGGGACCCGGGGTTTGAGAATGTCGAGCTCTCCAGCATTGGCAGACATCGCGGAAAATCCGATGGCGGCCACGCCCAAGACTGCCAGTTTCCATGTTTTCATAAGACCGACCCTCCGTAAGAATTGACCAAATTAAATTGGCTTCCATCGCGGGTTGGAAGAACGCAAAAAAGCCGGTCCCGGACAGAATCCGGATAAGATTTCTCCAGAGGGAGAGGCCACTAACCTGCCTTGGAGACCGACATTGCCCGAGTCTTCCTGTCCTGCAATGAACTGTTTGAGTAGCAAGCCCATTAAATCATTGCATTCTTGACTTGTCAAGAGAATCGGATGAATCCTGGGGGCCAGACTGGATCTGCCGGGGCGACCGGATTCTTCGATTGCCCTTTTCCCCGGACTCTAGTAAGATCCGCCCATGTCCTTCTTGCCTGGAGAACCCCTTATCCTTTATATGCCCAACGGACGGGTCGTCTCCATCGCCGCCCTTCGCCCAGGCTCCAAAACCCATGTGGAAGGGAATCCCATTCCGCACTCTTATCTGATGGAGGTGGCGAAGGAGGGCGTTCCTCTCGTGCTGGAGAAGGGGGGGTGGGTCCTTCCGCTTCGTCCTACCCACTCCGAATCCCTGTCGAATCTCAAAAGACGGACCCAAATCATCTACCCCAAGGATCAAGGTCTTATCCTTCTCTGGGCCGATATCCGTCCCGGCCAGCGGGTCCTCGAGTCCGGGATCGGAAGCGGGGCCCTGACGGTCTCCCTCCTTCGGATGGTTCGTCCCGGGGGATGCGTCCTGTCGATAGAGAGGAGGGCCGAACATGCCGAAGAGGCGATGCGCAATATCGCTATTCTCGATCCTGCCGGGCCTCCGGATCATGAGCTCCGGATCGGCGACATGTATGATCCGGACCTTTTTGGCTCCGATGATCGCCTCTATGATCGCGTGATCCTGGATCTGCCCGAGCCCTGGAAGGCGATCGACAACGTTCGAAAGGTCCTTCGGCCGGGAGGGATTCTTCTGACCTATGTCCCGACTCCTCTCCAGGTCCACACGCTCTCTCTCGCACTCCAGGAGACGAGACAATTCCATCTTATCCGAACCGTCGAGTCGATCGTGCGGGACTGGGAGTTCGGACCGCAGAGCGTCCGACCGGCCCATCGCATCGTCGGCCATACCGGCTTCGTGACGACCTGCCGATTCGTCTCCGAGCCGAGTCCGTACATTCCCTGGGAGCCCCCCTTCTAACTCGAGAGGGGGGAATAGAGCCCCGGCCTTCTCTGTTCGAAGAAATCGCTTCTTGAGGCGACCTTTTTGGACAGGGCTTCCTCCGGTTCGATTTCTGCCACCAAAAGGGCAGGAGCGTTGGAGGAGGCCCGGGCGATGATGTCGCCCCGGGGGCCGATGATCTGGCTTTGTCCGATGAAGGTCAGGGGAGGCCTTCCTCCGCGTTCCTCCTGCCCGGTCCTGTTGGCCGTCACTGTGAAGACCCGGTTTTCCACCGAACGGAGAATCATTCCCTGGGGCCCGAAAGGAAGGACCCAGTTGGATGGGTGTGCCACCACAAGCGCCCCCGAAAGGGCCAGGGATCGAAGGGCTTCCGGGAAGAGCCAGTCAAAGCAGATCATGAGCCCCAGGGGCCCGAAAGGGGTTTCCACCACAGGCAGGGGGCTCGTTCCTTCGATGAAGAAATCCCGTTCCTCGTCGAACAGGTGGATCTTGTCGTAGGAAGCGAGGAGGTGACTCCCCAAAACGGCGAGGGCTCCGTTCGAAACCCCTCCGTCGCGTTTTATGGGAAGGCCGGCGACCACGACGGCTCCGGTTTCGGAGGAAAGCTCCGAGAGGAACCGGAAAGTCGGGCCCCTTTCCGGTTCCGCCAGACCTGCGGCCTCGGAGGCTGAGTCGAACTGGTAGCCCGTGGCGAAGAGCTCGGGAAGGACGATCAGGTCGGCCGAAGGATCGGGGCGTTCCAAAATCATCCGGGCGACCGATGCCCTGTTTTTTTCTGGTTGGCCGAAATCCGGCTGGTTCTGGACGACGGCCACCGTAATCTTTTTTCTTTGATTCTGCATTCTGTCTGGCCCCGGATGATTGTCGTTTCGATTCACTCATGCTAGCATGTGGCGATTATAACACGGCGGTTCTTTGGAGGATCCTGAGGCCGAAGGGTGTCAGAAAAGAGGGGGGTTCTTTGCAGGAAAAAATGAGCCAGATGCCAGGGCCGGCCGCTGAGGAGATTTCTCCTTCTCTCCTATCCCGACTCTTTTCAGGCGTGGCTCCTTTTTTTCTGGTGGTCATCCTTTTTTCCTTCCAAGGACTTGGCGCCGCCTGGGCGGTCGATATCGACAACCAGGACGGACTCCCAGACTTTTCGGGACAGTCTGACGTTTCTCCCTCGGAGTCGGTCAACCCGCTCGGCGCTCCTGGTCAGATCCTCTTTCAGGCCGATATCGGATTTGTTCCGGCCAGCGGTCCGACGGTCACCGGGGCGATCGGAAACGAAGGTCTCGGGACGGGCTTTCTGGTGGGGATCGAAGGGGGATATACCGTCTACAAGAACCTGGCCCTGACCGCCAGCATCTCGGTCCACGCCTTCGGCAACGATACCAACGTTCCGGTTCTGATCGGAGCCGAGTATTTCTTTGCCAACGGAGGCGGGTTTCCGATGACAGTGGCCAATAACCCGATCAATATTGTTCCCTACCTCGAGTTTGCCTTCGGACCGGCGTTCAACTCATCGACGGCCAGCAATGGGGTCGGGGTGGGAACGACGGGGTTTGCCTTTCGGGTTGGGCCCGGCATCATGATTCCGTTTGGGACCGTCAAACACCAGGGTGTTTTTTTCGAGATCGACTATGAAAACCAGTCCGGACCCTTTTCCGGGGCGGGCCTATCGTCTTCTTCAATGGCCCTCGTTCCCGTCAAGATCGGATATATTACCCTTTTCTGAGTGGAACGATGATCCGGGTCTCCGGGCTTGACCATGTGGCCATACCCGTCTCCGACGTGGAGCGGTCGATCCGCTGGTACCAGACCTTGTTCGGTCTTGAACGGCGGTTCGAGAAGGAGTGGGGGACTGAACCGGCCTTCCTGTGTGCCGGTGGGACATGCATCGCTCTTTTGTCCAACGGCCAGGGCCTCCCGGAACACAGTCCGCCCACTGTGAGACATTTCTGCTTCCGGACGGATGAAGAGGCCTTTGGCCGAGCCCTAGAGGAACTTGAGGCCGCTGCCATTCCATTCAGTCTTGACGATCATGGGGTCTCTCGCTCACTTTATTTTCAGGATCCGGACGGTCACTGGATTGAAGTGACTGTCTACCAGGCTGGAATGGAGCCCTGAAGGGCCCGTCTTCCTTGACAATCATCACGGGTGAAGCTTATCTTATGACCATGAATCCTCTTATGACAACAGGCGTCAACACGATCTGGTCCGCCTATCAGACTCAGATGGAGGCGGTGGAGGAACGGCTTCGCCTCATTCTGAAGGATGTTATCCCCCTCGCCAGCGAAATGACTTCCTATATCGTGAGCGGGGGGGGAAAGCGCCTCCGTCCCCTCCTGATGATCATCTCCTCCCGACTCTGCCAATCGGAAGGGGATGCGTCCATCCTGCTTGCCTCCGTCGTCGAGATGATCCATACCGCGACCCTTCTCCACGATGATGTCGTGGATAGTGCCGATCTTCGCAGGGGAAAGCCGGCCGCCCACCAGCGGTGGGGAAATCAGCCCGCGATCCTTGTCGGTGACTTTCTCTATGCCAATTCCCTTTGGCTTGCCATGGGGCTCCACAACGACGAGGTCAACGATTCCCTGACGCTCGCTTGCAAGAAAATGTCCGAGGGTGAAATCCTCGAGCTTTTCCTCGATCGTAATCTCTCGGCCTCCGAGGAGGACTATTTCACAGTGGCAGCCTGCAAGACGGCGACACTCACTGCAAGTACCTGTCGTCTGGGAGGCATTCTTGGCGACATTCCGGAATCCGGTAAGAACGCCCTTGAACAGTTCGGATATTTCGTGGGGATGGCCTTTCAGGTCGCTGATGACGCTCTCGATTACATGGCCAGCGTCGACCGGCTCGGAAAGACCCTGGGCCGGGATCTGGCCGAGGGGAAGATGACGCTTCCCCTGATTCACTGCCTTGCGAATACGCCATCTTCCGTCCGCCCCCTCCTGCAGTCCAAGATCGGGTCGGGGGTTTCCCGAAACGAGGATCTCGAGGAGGTTCTTTCCCTGATGCGCGAGACCGGATCGATCGAATATTCCCTTTCCAGGGCCAGGGAATTTACCCGTCTGGCCCAAGACAATCTCTCCACCTTTCCAGACTCTCCGGCCCGACAGCACCTGTGGGCTCTCTCCGAATTCGTCATCGCCCGGGACATGTAACCCGGGTATCATCCTTCCCCTCAAAACGGAGGCATTCTTGGCAGATCTGATTCCCTTTAAAGGATTGGTTTACGCGGACTCCCTGAAATCGTCCATGGACCGTTTGACGACTCCTCCTTACGACATCATTTCAAAGGAGGCCCAGAAGGCCTTTTACGACAAGCATCCCGACAATGTCATCCGTCTCGAGCTTCCGATTCCCCCGGACCCGGAAACCCCGGAAGACAATCGATACACCCGGGCCCGCAAGGATCTGGACAGAATGATATCCTCCGGTGTCCTCAAAATTGACGAGGATCCGGCCCTCTACCCCTACTCTATGACCTTTCGTGATCCTCTGACGGGGTCCGACCGGACGATTCGCGGGTTTGTCGGTCGAATCCGGCTCGAGGAGTGGGAGAAGAAGATCGTCTATCCGCACGAAAGGACCCTCCAGGGTCCCAAGGAAGACCGGATGGCCCTTTTCAAGGCGACCTCCTGCTCGTTCAGTCAGATTTATCTTCTTTATCCCGATGCCCAAAGAGAAATCATGGGGCTGCTCGAAAAGAAGGCCAAAGAACGATTCCGGTCGACCGACGGAGACGGGGTTGTTCACACTCTTTCGGCGGTTACGGACAAGGCGACCATCGATGCGGTCGTGGGATCCTTTGCCAGAAAATCCCTTTTCATTGCGGATGGCCATCACCGCTACGAAACCTATCTCGCCTACCGGAACTACAGACGGTCTCTCGAGGCCTCCCCCAATCCGAATGCCCCCTATGAATTCGTCACTGTCTTCCTCGCGGCCCTTGAAGACGAGAATCTTTCCGTCCTTCCGACTCACCGACTGGTCAGGACTCTTTCCTCCGAAGGGCTTTCCACCTTCCTGTCGGCCCTTGAGTCCCGCTCCACGATTACGCGCTTCCCGGCCGCCGAATCCGACCGGTTCCTGTCGACCCTTCGGCAATCCTCTCCCGCGGAGACGGTCATAGGAGTTGCGGTTCGCGATACGAAAGAACTCCTTATATGCCGGCTCAAGGTCGAACGGGGCGAAGGGGTCAAGGGACTCGACACCTACTGGCTTCAGGAAGCCGTTCTGTCGGCGATTCTCGGAATCACCCCGGACCGGATCCGGACCGAGGATCTTCTTCGGTATGACAAGTCGGCTCCGTCAGTCCTTGAAAAGGTTTTTACTAACGGAGAATACCCCCTTGGATTTTTCATCCGGCCCGTTCCGGCCAAGGTGATTGAGGAGGTCTCTCTTCGCGGGGAGCTTATGCCCCAGAAATCCACCTATTTTTATCCAAAACCGCTCACCGGGATGGTCATGGCGACCCTGTAGAGGGTCAGAGGGGTATTTCAAGGGGCCATCTCGGTCAGCGTATCGATGGCCCCTTGCATGTCCTTCGGAATCGGGGAGGAAAACACCATCTCCTCTCCGGTGACCGGATGGATGAATCCCAGTTTCGCTGCATGAAGCATGATCCTGGGGAAGCGGGGATCGGCCTTTCCCCCCCTTTTTTTGTAGACCGGATCTCCTGCCAATGGATATCCCAGATGATGAAAATGAACGCGTATCTGGTGAGTCCGTCCCGTCAGTAATGTAATGTCCACAAGAGAATATCCCTCGAGATAGGACTTCATGATTCTATATCGCGTCATGGAGGGCTTTCCCGTTGCCGTGACGGCGAATTTTTTCCGGTCTCCGCTCGACCGGCCGATAGGGGCCTCGATCATTCCCCGCTTTGTTGGAGGAATTCCGATGACCAGGGCAATATAGCTCTTGGAGACTTGTCTGTCCTTGAATTGCCCCATCAGACGATCGAGGACCTCGGGGGTCTTGCCCACGACCATGAGACCGGAGGTATCCTGGTCCAGCCTGTGGACCAGTCCGGCTCTCGGGGGCCCATCACCCCCCTTTTCCGGACGGGTCTCCTTCATGAGATGCCCCAAAAGGCCATTCAGGAGCGTTCCCGAACGGTGGCCAGGGGCGGGATGGACGACGAGTTGGGGAGGTTTGTTGATGACCAGAAGGGTTGCATCCTCGTAGACGATGTCAAGATCCATCTGCTCGGGGTTGTCGGCGCAGGGGGCAGGGGGCGGAATGAGGACGGTGATGAGGTCTCCTCCCCGGATCTTGTAGGAGGCGGCCTCTTCTGCCCCATTGACCGTGACGAGGCCTTCGTCGATGATCTTCTGAACCCGGGAGCGGGAAAAAGGAAGACACTTCTGGGTAAGATAATGGTCGAGCCTTTTCTTCGATTCTCCCGGATCTACCTGAAACATGCGAGAGCCTTGCTCCGGTGTCTCCGGATCATCACCGTCGGGAGCGAATCGCCCTTTTGATTTCTGTCGGATTATCTCAATGCCGACTGACGGATCGATCCTTTTCAACTTTCTCCCGCGCTTTTTCCAGGAAGGATTTGATCGTTGTGTTTCCAGGATCCTGCTTTTGCGCGATCTTCCATTCATTGATGGCGCGGTCGTAGTCCTCCTGGTCCATGTAGATCGTTCCCAGGTCGATTCGGGCCTGGAGATTCAAGGGATTGATGTCCAGGGCCTCTTCAAGGACGCTAATCGCCCCATCCCTGTCTCCGACCATGTTGAGGGTCCACCCCAACTCTCTCATCGTTTCGTCGCTGGGCTCGATTTCGACCGCCTCCTCGAGCTCCATGATCGCCTCGTCCCATTTCCCCTGTTCCGAATAGAGAAGACCCAAGAGCTGGTGAACCCGCGGATGGAGGGGATCGATGTCTGTCAGCGCAAGAAAGTAGCGCTCGGCTTCTTCGAATCGGGCATGCTCGAAGTAGATCTTGCCGATCGTTTCGTAGGCGTCGGTATTGAGGGGATCTTCCTGGATCAGGTCGTTCAGAAGGAGAATGGCCCGTTTCGGATCCCCAAGACCATGCGCCGCGAAGGCAAGATGGAGAAGGATGTCCCTCTTTTCGATGATGTTCTGACATCCTTCGATCAGGGTGTTGCCCAGTGTCTCGGCCTCCTCGAACTTCTTGAAATAGATAAGAAGGTGCAAGGCATAAATCCCGAGCTTCCTGTCGGCGGGGTAGGAATTCCGCCATTCGGAGACCCGCTTTAGGGCTTCGTCCAGACGCCCCCCTTGGATCAGGGCATCGGTCATCAGGTACCGGAAGGGGAGTATATCCGGCTCGTCCTTGATGGCTGACTCAGAGAGATGGAAGGCCTTGAGCCACTCATTGTTTTCGAGAGCCAACTGAATGCGGGTGATACGGCTTTTTGTTGTAGGGTCCATGCCGATCTCCTCCTAAGCTCTTTTTGTCATGAGAAACGGTGAAGCGTCAGTGTTCAACGGGTGCCCTTTTTTGTTTTCGCTCCTCCCCCCACTGGAGAAAGAGCAGAAGGCCGACTCCGATGACGATCCCGGAATCGGCGATATTGAACGCGGGCCAATGATAGTCCCCGACATAGAAGTCGAGAAAATCGATGACACGACCATGAAGGATTCTGTCGAGAAGGTTTCCCGTCGCCCCCCCGAGAATGAGGGCCAGCGGATAGAACTCGCGAGATTCCGTCACTTTCTTTTTATGGCTGTAATAGAGAATCGCGAACAGGGCCAACGCGGTAAAGAGAATGAACCCTCCCTGATGGGATTCGTTTTGGGACTGCGAAAAGAGGCCAAACACGATCCCGGTGTTCCTCACGGAGACGATCCGGAAAAAATGGGGAATGACGTCAGTGTCAGTCCCGATCGGAATTTTTGAAAGGACAAGATATTTTGTTGCCTGGTCGAGAGCGAATAGAGCCACTCCCGTCAATCCGTAATGGAGCCATGAATTTTTGATCGGCCATCCCCTTTAAATGGAGGCAAGCGTCCTGAGGGAAACCTGCAACCCTTTCAAAATTATATCATAAAACGGGTGCATCTGAGACCCGACCTTTCATCGGATCCCCTGAAGAACCCTATGGCATCGGGAGCAAACAGGAAGTTTTTCCGGATTGTCTCCGGTGGTCGTTTTTCTGAGCCAGCATCGCTCGCATTTTTCTCCGGGGGCCGGAAGGAGGGCGATGGTGGTTCCGGGTTCCGAGCCCTCTGCCTGGGCGAGGGTCTGGTCGGGAGCCAGGATTTCATCAGGGCTTGCCCAGGAGAATTGGGAGACGATAAAAAATGTTTCAAAAAATTCCTGGCTCCAATTCCCCGGGTTGTATCGATCGGGTTTGCCGGAGATTTTCAAATGGAGTTCGAGGGTGCTTCCGACGCGCTTTTCCTTTTTGAGGTCGTCGGCGAGCTTTCCCAGAATGGTGCGCAGGCCGAGGAGGACGTCAATCTGTTCTTCGAGAACGCTGTCGATCCTCTTTGGGTTCAGTTTCGGGAAGGATTTCACCGCGATGGTCCTTGATGTCTCGAGGAGGGAGCCTGTCGTGTTCCTGTTCGCGTGATGAAGGATCTCGGTTGTCGTAAAGGGGAGGAGGGGGTGAATGATGGCTGAAAGTTCCTCCAGAATCCGGACGATTGTGCCCTGGGTGTTTCGCCGGAGGGCTCCACCGGCCTCTTCCGCATACAATCGGTCCTTGATCATGTCGAAGTACTGGGCTGAAAGCGAAATCGAACAGAAATGGTTCAACGTTTGGATGATCTGGGCAAATCGGTGATGATCGTAGGCCTCCAGGATCGTGGCCTTGGTCCGTTCCCAGACCGAAAGGATCCATCGGTCAAGAATATCCGGTGACTCCGTCTCGGGCCGGTCTCCGGGATAATCGAAGAGGTTGCTCAGCATATATCGGAAGGTGTTTCGGATTTTTCGGTATCCGTCGACCAGGTTGTTCATGATTTCAAGGGAGAGCCGCGTGTCCTCCTGATAGTCCGATGCGGCCACCCAGAGTCTCAAAACATCGGCCCCGTATTTGTCGATGATTTCTGACGGCGCGATGACATTTCCCAGGGTTTTGGCCATTTTCTTGCCTTGGCCGTCGACAACGAATCCGTGGGTCAAGACCGAACGGTACGGAGGGGATCCTTCGAGAGCCATGGACGTCAGCAGAGAGGAATGAAACCAGCCGCGGTGCTGGTCCGAACCTTCCAGATAGAGGTCTGCCGGCCACGTCAGATCCGATCTTTTTTTGAGAACCGCCTCATGGCTGATCCCTGAATCGAACCAGACATCAAGGATGTCCTCCTCGAGAGTGAGGTCCGATCCCCCGCACGCCGGACATCGGATCCCATCCAGCAGTGATTTTTTGTTTTCAGGATCGAACCAAAAGTCGACCCCATCTTGTTCGGTCCTGTCAGCGATTTTCCGAATGAAGGTGCTTTCAAGGGTACTTTTCCCGCATTGGTTGCAGGAGAAGGCGGGAATTGGGACTCCCCATGCGCGTTGTCTGGAAAGGCACCAGTCGGGCCGGGTTTCGATCATCCCCCGTATCCTGTTTTCCCCTTTTTCAGGGATCCAGGAGACGTCTCCGATCGCCTGGAGGGTTTTTTCCCGCAGATCCCCCGTCTCTAGTGAAAGAAACCATTGGGATGTTGCGCGGTAAAAAACCGGATTCTTGCACCTCCAGCAATGAGGGTAGGAATGTTCGAGGATGGCCTGGTGGAGGAGAGTCCGGGTTTTTTCAAGAAGAGCGATGACCTGGGGGGCAGACTCGAGGATTCGAAGCCCCACCCAGTCTGCGTCGATGAAGGCGATGGCATTTCCGAAGCGGCCCTTTTCGGTGACCGGGCTCTGACTGGACAGATTGTTCGCGCGGCCCACTTCGAAATCTTCCTCTCCATGGCCGGGAGCGATATGGACCAGACCGGTTCCCTGGTCGGTCTGGACAAAATTTCCAGCGACCAGAGGGACCGTTTTTCCCGGGATGAAGGGATGAATCAGTCGCGGATATTCGGCCAGGAGATCGGATCCGGTCTTCGTGGCGCCTATTTTCGACGCCCCCAGAATTTCCCGCCAGGGAGATTCGTTCTGCATTTTCAGGCGACCTAGGATGTCCTCTGCGATGACGAGGCGGGATCCTTTTTCAAGGTTCAGCGTGTCGTGGGTCAGAATAAGGATTGCGTAGCGGATCTCTGGATTGACGGCAACGGCCTGGTTTGCGGGAAGGGTCCAGGGGGTTGTCGTCCAAATGGGGTAATATGTCTTCTCTAATCCATCTTCCCTTGCGAAGAGGACGGTCACCGAAGGGGATTTGTGCGGGGCGTATTCCACTTCGGCGTCGGCCAGGGCTGTTTCACAGGTTCCACACCAAAGGACCGGTTTTTCTCCCTTGTAAATCCGACCCTGGCTGTTCATGCGCTCCAGAGAGCGGAGAATTTCCGCTTCATACGCGTAGTCCATCGTCAGATAGGGGTGATCAAAGTCGGCGAGAACCCCCATCCGGACAAATTCTTTTTTTTGGATATCCGCATAAAGGGTGGCCGATTCCCGGCATTTTTTCCGGATTTCCAGGGCGGACAGGTCGCTTCTTTTTTTCCCCATGTCCTTGAGAACCTTGTGCTCGATCGGCAATCCGTGGCAATCCCATCCCGGGACATAGGAAATCCTGAACCCTTTTTTGAGGGCGACCCTGTTGATGATGTCTTTGAGAATCTTGTTCATGGCATGGCCCATGTGGAGGTGGCCATTCGCATAGGGAGGGCCGTCGTGCAGGACAAAGAGGGGGCGGGATTCTGTCTCTTGTTTCACCTTTTCATAGAGATCCTCCCCTGCCCATAGGGAGAGGTATTCAGGTTCCCTTTTCGGAAGGTCGGCCTTCATGGGAAAATCGGTTTTGGGCAGGTTCAGCGTATTCTTGAATTCCACAAAGGCTCCTTGTCTGGGAGGGAGATACGAATCTCTTGATAATCAGTCAGGTTTACTCTAGAATCAGGTCTTCCCGATCGGGCGATTAGCTCAGCGGTAGAGCACTGCCTTCACACGGCAGGGGTCACAGGTTCGAAACCTGTATCGCCCACCACTCCCTTCTGCGCTCATTCTGGTATCTTAGCACAAATCGCTCTCTCCTACTCGCATTGTCATGGGATAATACGGTAGACCTCAGCCCAGGAGAGAGGATATCTTCCCTTTTCCCTGTATTCGCCCAACCTTTTTGCGGTGAATCCCGGATTGTCGAGCCGGATTTCTTCCAGGCGCAATTCTGTTGCCGCTTCTCTGGTCGATCGTGCGACGATCAGCGAGATCCCTGATCCCATTTGCTGAGCCCACCAGAGACTATCCCTGAAATATCGGTGGGAGGCGAGCCCTCCCCAAAGAGCGAGATCAACCCCTATCTCTCCTGTGAGGAATTCGACCGGCTTTTTCATGGCGATCGCCAGAACCTCCTCGAGGGCCATGACATCATCCTCCGCCCGGTGGATATTGTGATGTTGCACTCCCAAAGCCGATGCGAGGTTTCGGAGTTTGTGATTTTTTTGTTCCGGCAGCAGCTTTTTCAAGACCGGGACAGTATCGATTCCGGGATTGCCAAGAGGGGTCTGGTCGAGTCTCATGATTTCCCTGTTCATCATTCCCATGTCGAAAGACAGGTTATGCGCGATCACCGTTTTCTCCCCGAAAAAATCCCTCATTTCCCGCCAATATTCGGAGAATGTCGGGGCATCGCGAACCATGGCGTCATCGATCCCGTGAATGGCCGTGTAGAGGGGGGGGATCGGGTCCTGGGGATTGATCAGGGAGGTATGTCGCCGCACATGGCCTTCTTCCGACCACACCGAAATGCTGATTTCGACAATTCGCGCGGAAGGATGCATGAGAAGTCCCGTTGTTTCCACATCGAGAAAGAGGAGTTCCTTGAATCTTTCGGTCATGGGGGGCTCGGGGGGGATGGTGTTTTGAATTTTTTAGACAAGCCGACCTGAACCGATCAGGATGCCGACCTTGTCATAAAATGCGGCGATCTGTCCTGAGACGATCCCGTCGTGGGGGTCATCGAGGACGAACGTTTGTGAGTCGGACGGGTGGGGCTGACAGGGAACCAGCCCCATGGTCGAGCGGAAACGGACATAAAGCGGGGGGAGGGGCTTTGGAAAACCTGTGGCCATGATCCCCTGGGGTTCATCTATTTCGAATGTCCGTCCCAGGAGTTCGTTTCTCGACCCCATCAGGACTTCTTTTTTCACGGGGTTTACGGACAGGATATACAGGCGGTCCCCGCCGGCGATCCCGTGTCCCCTTCTCTGGCCCCGTGTCAGACCGATTCCTGTCCTCAGGGATCCCAGGAATTTGCCGGCTGTTGTCACGGCCGTCCAGGAGTCCTGATCAGGGTCGTTCGACTTTCTAGGATCGAGGTATTCTGTCACTCTTTTTTTGGATACAAAGCATGCCTCCTGGTTTTCCAGCATTCCGGAAACAGGGAAACCGGCCTTCAATGCGAGGTCCCTGACCTCATTCTTTGTTTTTTCTCCCAAGGGGAGCAGAAAATTATCCGGGGTGATCCCTTCCGTTCTAGAAAGAAAATAGGATTGGTCTTTCTGTTTGTCGGGACTTATTTTTAGCCCCGTCCGATCGTAGTCTTGCGAATGACTCCATGCGGCATAGTGGCCTGTGGCGATGGACGGAATGTCATGATCCCGGGCGATATCGAGGAGCGTCCTGATTTTGATGTCGGCGTTGCAGGATGTGCAGGGGTTTGGAGTGGTTCCGGAGGCGTAACCCTCTTTAAAACGGTTCACGACCCTTTCCTGAAAATCCTTTGCCGAATCATGGATTATCAGAGGGATGTCCAGAATGCGATCGCACAAATAGGAGACCATGGGAACATGACAGCAGGTCCTTTCAGTCCAGGGCCGATCGTTGTCTGTTTCGTTTTCCCAAAGCCTCAGGACCACGCCAAGGACTTCATAGCCCTTACGTTTGAGAAGCCATGCCGAGACCGCGGAATCGATCCCGCCGCTAAGGCCCACCAGAACCTTTTTGTTATTCACCGGTTCCAGCGCCCTCCGGTCCTTTTCGGACTCCGGTGTCCATTTCGCACTGTCCGTTGAAAATGACTCCCTCCTCGATGACCAGGGCAGGCGTTTTTATTTCTCCCCGGATATTCGATGGCTTCACAAACTGGATCGAATCGGTCGCCTGGATCTTTCCCGAGACCGTTCCGCCGCAAACCACCTTTCCGACATTGATCGTTCCGGTGATTGTGGCGCCATCTCCAATGATCAGAGTGTTTTTCGAATGAATTTCTCCCTCGAGAACTCCATCGATCCGGACGGTTCCTTCGAACTGAAGGTAGCCCCGGAAGAGTGTTTCCTTCCCGAGGAAGGCGATAATGTTCCCTTTTGAACCGTCCTGTCCGCTATTTCTCATCCAGAAATCCTTTCTGTTTTTCTTCCGCATTGTCCGCGAGGCGGGTGACCATGGCTTCGAGTCCTTCCATCTTATTAAAACTGAGCTCGACCTTCCACCCTTTTTTTTGTTTTGTGATCCGGGCCTTGCAAGGGATGGAGCGCTCGAGGGACTGATTGTTCTCCCGAATCCAGTCGATCATCGATTCGTCTTTCGGCTCATTTCGTTTCTTCAGTCTTTTTGCGAGGCGTTCCTCCAGCCCCCTTATCGAGAGATCTTTCGCGATGATCTCCTTCATCCATCGAACCTGTTCTTCTGGGGGGAGAGGGGAGAGAACCTTGGCATGGCCAAATGTGACCTGTCCCAATGTCACTGCCGTAATGACATCCGGCTGGAGGTCAAGGATCCGAAGATAGTTCGCGACGGTTGATCTCTTGAAGCCGATATATTCCGAGAGGTTTTCCTGGGTCCAATGAAACTCCTCGGAGAGCCGCTTCAATCCTGTTGCGATTTCAATCGGGTTGAGATCGCTCCTTTTGAGGTTCTCGACCAAGGCGATTTCAAGGAGATCCTGGTCCGTGAAGTTTTTGATGATGGCGGGGATATCGGTCCATCCGAGTGATTCAGCCGCCCTGAGTCGTCTTTCTCCTGAAACGAGAGTATAGCCGGCCCCTTTTTTCATCACCATGACAGGGTGCAGTAGGCCGTGTCGCTTCATTGATGTGGCCAGTTCTTCCAATGCTTCCGGGGAAAAGGATTTTCTCGGCTGGTAGGGGTTGGGGTGAATTGAGGCCACCGGAATTGAGGAAGACGGTTCTTCGCGGGGTTCTTCTCCGTAAAGGGAATCGATTCCGCGTCCCAGACTGATCTTAGCCATAGGCCAGTATCTCCTTCGCAAGGCTCATGTAGGATTGGGCGCCCTTCGACATCACATCATAGAGGATGGCCGGCTTTCCGTGGCTGGGAGCTTCCCCTAGAGTCACGTTTCGAGGGATGGTGCTTGAAAAGACATCCTTGGGGAAATGTTTACGGAGTTCGTCCAAAACCGATGCGCTCAGTCTGTTCCTCTTGTCGAACATCGTCGGCAGAATTCCCTCGATCGATAGGGTTTCGTTCCAGCGGTGCTTGACCCTTTCCATCGTTTTCATCAACTGACCCAGACCTTCAAGAGCAAAATACTCGCATTGAACCGGAATGAGAACGGAATGGGCTGCCACCAGTGCATTCAGGGTAATAAATCCGAGCGAGGGAGGGCAGTCGAGAAGGATGTATTCGTATGCAGAGATCTCTGAATTCGGGAGGGAATCTTTCAGGATGCGGTGGCGGATCCCCGCATCGATGGTGGCCGCCTCCGGTTCGAATCCGGCCATGGCGACCGAGCATGGGATTGCGCTGAGGAAGGGAAGGTCAGTCGATTGGACCAATTCCTGGAATGTGTACTTTCCTGACATGAGCTCGTAAGAAGATCTGGGAGGGGCTCCCGCCTGTATCCCCATGCCGCTCGAGGTGTTTGACTGGGGGTCCAGATCGATGACAAGAATCTTTTTCTCCTCGACTGCCAAAGAGGCGGCGAGATTGATTGTTGTCGTCGTTTTGCCTACCCCTCCTTTTTGATTCGCGATCGCTACGATGCGTGTCATTTGGGTTCTCCATGAAAATGTTCCACGTGGAACATTTGGAAATTAGCCTTGGAAAATGGACTCCGAGAGGGAAATCGTCTTCGTTTCTCCCCATGAATCGATGCCCCCTGTTATGGCATAGGAGGAAATGGGAATGCAAGCAGGATGAGAATCATGTCCGAATCGAAAGAGTGTGTAAGGGGGTGAGGCGTGTTTTTGGATGAGCCGGTCGGAGAAGAGATCGCCGAGGGTGATGGCCTTCATGAGAATAAAGGGAGATTCGATGGAATGTGTTAGAGAAGGAAAGGTCCGAATGTTAGCAATCTGGAGCCGGGAGGCGGCGTATTCGATGAAAATTCTTTTTTTTGTGACCCGTTCAAGGAGGGTGAATTGGCAGGAGGGGGCAAGGAGTGCAAAGAGCAGTCCGGGAGATCCGTTCCCGGAGCCGAAGTCGATGATTTCGGGCGGGAGGCGCTCCCGTAAAAGTTCGAAAGCGAGTAGGGCATCCAGAATGAGATGGTTTCGGACCTCCTTCAGGGTGCTGTACCCCGTCAGGCGGATTTTCTTGTTCCACTCCAGAAGGAGTGCGGCATAAAGATCAAATTTTTCAAGAACAGAGGCAGAAAGCGGAATTTTTCCATAATCGAATTCAACATTCATGAACGGATTTTTTGCTGAAATTTAAGGATGGAAATTCGAAGAAGGTCGATCGATCCCGGCGTAATGCCTCGGAGTGATTGGGCCTCCGAAAGTCGTGAGGGGCGTTCCTTCCTGAGACGGTGGTGGACTTCCCGCGAAATGCCGGGCAGCTCCTGTTCGAAAATCTCAGGGGGAATCGGAAGATCTTCCATCCTGTTCCAGCGGTCGTTGGAGATTCTGACATATCCCTCATATTTGACCTCCTGCTCAAGAGAAGAAAGCCAGGATGCGGGGACGTCAGACAAATGGTCCGGAAACTCTTCAGCGATCAGCGAAGCCAGAGAACAGTCCGGAGACCGAAGGTGGTCGAGGAGTGATTTTCCCTCCTTCCGGGTCGATGAAAGGGTGGTCCTGAGAGTTCGGTGAAAAGATTCCCTGCGGGAATATTCCTCCTCTTTATGGGGAGGGAGGAGGCCTAGCAGAAGGGCCTGGGGGGAGAGGCGTTCAGCGGCGTTGTCGTTCCGGATGTAAAGCCTGTTTTCGGCCCGGCTTGTAAACATCCGGTAGGGTTCATCAACGCTGTGGGTGACGAGATCGTCGACCATAACCCCCAGATAGGAGCTCTGACGGTCTGGAGCCCAGGATGGGCGACCGGAGGCAGACAAGGCGGCATTGGTGCCGGCAACAAGACCCTGGGCTGCCGCTTCTTCATAACCGGTTGTGCCGTTGATTTGCCCGGCAAGAAAAAGATTGGTTATATTTTTTGCACGAAGAGTGTGATCGAGTTGGTCCGGGAAGACGAAATCGTATTCGACGGCATATCCCGGTCGAAGGATGACAGCCTCCTCGAGGCCGGGAATGGATGAGACGATCTTTTCCTGGACATCGAGGGGCAAGCTCGTGGAGATTCCGTTGGGATAGTATTCGTCGACATCAATGCCTTCCGGTTCGACAAAGATGTGGTGCGATGCGCGATGGGGAAACTTGACGATCTTGTCTTCGATGGAAGGACAGTATCGGGGACCGATGCCGTGAATTTTTCCACTGTAGAGGGGAGAGCGGTCCAGATTCTTTTCGATGATCTCCCGGGTCCTGTCGGTCGTCGAGGTGAGAAAGCAGGGTCTTTGGGACCCTCCGTAAAAAAGGGATTCCGGAGTCGAGTAGAGAGAAAAGAAAGGAATGGGTTCGTCGCCGGGTTGGGGAGTCATACGCTCAAAGGCGATGGACCGTCCAAGCAGCCGTGGAGGCGTCCCTGTCTTCATCCGCCCGAGCAAGAGACCGCATTTGTCGGGGAGAACGGTGGAGAGGCCGGTTGTCGCCCGTTCGCCCCCCCTGCCTCCGGAGGTCGCATCCAGACCTACATGAAGGCGCCCGTTCAGGAAGGTCCCAGTTGTCAGAACAATCGACCGACCCTGAATTCGTGAGCCGTCCTGAAGAACAATATGGTCGATCGTGTCGTTGACCAACCCGAGATCGACGATCTCCCCCTGCCTGAGAAAGAGGAAGGGCTGGCTGTCCAGAAGCTTTCGGGCTTCGGCCCGGTAACGGGACCTGTCACATTGGGCACGGATGGCCTGAACGGCGGCTCCCTTGCGGGTATTGAGCATCTTGAACTGAATCCCTGAGCGGTCCGCCAATTCACCCATGGCGCCCCCCATGGCATCGATCTCCCGAACAAGATGTCCCTTGCCGATCCCTCCGACTGAGGGATTGCAGGACATCTGTCCGATGAGATCAAGATGCATCGTGACGAGAAGGGTGCGCTGCCCCATGCGTGCAGCGGCGTAGGCGGCTTCGATTCCGGCGTGACCGCCTCCGATGACAATCACATCAAACGTGGCTGGATTGAAGAGACCCATGAGGTTATTTCCCTAGACAGAAAAGGTTGAAGACACGATCGTAAATATCGGATGCGGGAACGGTCCCCACCCCATCTTCCAACACCCGGCGCCCTTCTTCAAGGGCAGAGAGTGCCACGTCGATCCGTCCTGAATCGAGAAAAGACCGGGAATTCCGAATGGCCGAACGGAGGTGTCGTAGAATATTGATCTGACGGTCGGAGTCGAGGGAGGAGGATCCCGGGGGGAGTGAGGAATAATAGTTTTCGGCCAGATTGCGAAGGCGGTCACAAAGGGAGGAGAGACCCCTCCGGGTCCGCGCCGACACAAGATAATCGTAGGGGGAGGGATCGGGCGGCAGGGACAGGTCGACTTTATTCCAGAGAAGAAAAACAGGAACTCCCTTTTGGAAATGAAGGGATGCGGGAGGATTTGGAAATTCTGGACTGGCGATCCAGAGGACGCAGTCCACGCGGGAAAGTGATCGCCGGGTCCTCCGGATCCCTTCCTGTTCGATCGTGTCTTCCGAGGAGCGAATGCCTGCGGAATCGAGAAGAACGAGATCTCCAAAGGGAAAGGAGAGACGTCCCTCCAAAAGATCCCGGGTCGTTCCGGGAAGAGGAGAGACAATCGCACGGTTCTCTTTGAGGATCCGATTGAACAGGGAGGATTTACCTGAGTTTGGATGACCGGAAATCAATACGCTGAACCCGTTGAAATGTTTCTTCGTCTTGGCCGTTAGAGTGATGATCTCTGATATGGATCTGTCCAGGGACTGGAGGCGGTTTTGGAGAATGGAGGGGGAGAGATCGGAAAGGGCCTCTTCTTCTCCTTCCGGATGGTCGAGAAGCGTAAAAAAAAGCGCGAGAAGATTGAGAAATTCTTCCTGGATCCCATAGAGAGGATGGCTTTCCGAGGAGGCGTAGTGATGGTGCGCCTCCCGAAAGTCGGAATAGGAAGGGGCCGAAATCATACGATGGAGGGATTCGGCTTTCAGAAGAGAAATTTTACGGTTCTGATAGGCCCGCATGGAAAACTCACCCGGTTTGGCGAGCCGGATGCCATGGCTATGAAGGAGGGAGAGAAGGTGACGGATGTTGTGAGGATTCCCGTGAGCCTGGATTTCGATGACATCCTCCCCGGTATAAGAGCGGGGTCCCTTAAAGAAAAGAAGAAGGCATTCATCGACTGGGGATCCCGCCTCAAAGGCTGTGGCCCGGTAAATACGACGGTGTTCCAGTGTGGAGGGAAGCGAGGGAAAGAGAGGCCTGATCCGGTCGGAGAGGCTG
Organism: Nitrospirota bacterium; assembly: GCA_021820445.1. GTDB lineage: Bacteria > Nitrospirota > Leptospirillia > Leptospirillales > Leptospirillaceae > UBA4572. Next base: position 33,699 of record JAKADN010000014.1, read on the forward strand.
TCTCCGGAAAGACGGAGAATTCCGACCGGTTGGGGAATAAGGACCGTGACGGGAGCGACGACAGGTTCCATGAAGTGTCACCGAGACCAATCCTAGCGGGGCTGGGAGGTCTTGAAAAGGTATCGCATGGTGAAATATTGCTGTCCGATTGTCAAAACATTGTTGACAATCCAGTAAAGGACAAGACCGGAGGGGAAGTTCAAAAAGAAAAAAGTCATAACAACCGGCATGAACATCATGATCCGTTTTTGCATGGGGTCCGGGGTCGATGGGGTCAGGCGGGTCTGTATGATCATCGTGATTCCCATGATGATCGGAAAAATGTAATAAGGATCTTTTTGGGATAGGTCATGAATCCAGAGAAGAAACGGGGCTTGCCGGAGTTCAACGGTGTTATTAAGAATATTGTAAAGAGCGACGAATACAGGAATCTGGACGAGTACAGGCAGACATCCCCCGAGCGGATTGATGCGGCGCTCTTTATAAAGCTCCATCATCGCGGCATTGAGTTGTTGGCGATCGTCTTTGAATTTGGCCTGCAGTTTTTTGATTTCGGGCTGAAGCTGCTGCATCTGGAACATGGAGCGGTAGGAGAGATAGGTCAGCGGGGAAAAAAGAAGTTTGATGAAGAGCGTCAAAATGATGATGGCAAATCCATAATTGGCCATATGGGCATAAAGATTCGAAAGGATCAGGAATAGGAACTTTGCAAGAAAGCTCACAAGATAAATTCGCCCAAAAAGAAACCAGCCGAAGTCGACGGTATCGATCAGGCCAGGATCGGCATTTTTAAGAAGACTGTATCGTTTGGGGCTCCCCGTGATGGAAAAGTTCGCGTCCCCTGGAGGGAGGTCGAGCCGGATGAGGGAAGAGGATTTGTCCTTGATGATTTCTGTTGTGGTTTGAAGTCCGGAAAGGGAAATATAGCCGATGAAGTATTTCGTTTCATTCCCGACCCAGGACAAGAGTCCCGGGGCGAATGTTTCCGCCTGGTCTTTTTTGAATTCGCTCAGTTTCCCTGCGGCGTTTCCATAAATGGGACCCTGAAATTCGGTCCCGTAGGACTGGGCTTCGTCTGTCATACCAAAATCGAGTCCCGGAAGAAAAACGAGGGGGAGCTTGTCGGGATTCGAAATATGAACCGAAACCCTAAATCCCCTGGCGGGAATGGTGTAGGACAGGGTCGCCGTATGGCCGTTATAGGTGTACTTTTCTTCAAGAATCGTATTGCTGGAAGAGAGGGAAACCTGATTAGAGGCCGGAGGGGCTCCATTGACCGTCAGGGATTCGAGAGTCAACGGAAGAAGCCCGCTTTTATCTTTGACGAGGATTCCCCCCCCGACAAACCCTGGTTTGGACATCAGGAGGTTGACGGGAGTTTTTCGGTCGGATTCAAGATATCCGGGGAGGGACCAGGAGGTCATTGTCCCGGATTTTTTCGAAAAGGAAAGCTTAAGGTCCGGTGACGAAAGAACGAGGAGATCATTCTCAAGGTCGTTCAGCATCGGGACGGAGATGAGCTTGGAGGATATGATCCCTTTTCCGGAGGGATGGGTCTGGGGCTCGGGTTTGTGCGTCGAGAAATAATAATAAAGAAGGAAATTGAATCCCAGAACGATGGCGATCAGCGGCAACATTCTTTTGAGCATCGAAAAATCCACTTTCACGTTAAGGGAACCCCATCATGGAGAGGGGTCGGGTTCAGGGAAAGTCAATCCCGCCTGGATGAAAAGGGTGGCAGCGAAGTATCCTGAAGACGGATTTTAGAAAGGCCTTTGGAAAAGTGTATTTTTCGAAGGCCAGCCTCGAATATTCGGAGCAGGTTGGATGAAAACGACAGGATGGTGGAAGAAAGGGAGAGACAAACCTCTGGTAAAAACGAATCATGGTTTGCATCGTCAGGCCTTCATCCTGTTAAGGGTCCTGCAGGCATCACCCATCTGTTCCAGAAGAGTCGCAA
>JAKADN010000079.1 GCA_021820445.1 Nitrospirota bacterium
TTTGTGGGAGCCCAGACCCTGATTGCGGGCCTCGTCAAGGCCCATCAGGAAGGACGGCTCGAGGAGAAGCTCAAGCAGCTCTCGCAGTTCAAGCTTTTGATCATTGATGAAATCGGCTATATCCCGATCGATCGGCTGGGAGCGAATCTCTTCTTCCAGCTCATCTCGCGCCGCTATGAAAAAGGGTCGATGATCCTCACCTCGAACCAGACCTATGCAAACTGGGGAGAGATCTTTGGAGATCCGGTCATTGCCAGTGCCATTCTTGACCGGGTCTTGCATCATGCGACGACCCTGAACATCAAGGGAGAGAGTTACCGGTTAAAAGAGAAACGAAAAGCCGGACTCTTGTCTCGGCTCGGGGAAGAGGTCGCTAAAATGGAAGCCGTCTAACGGGGAGGGGGGGAATTTTCATTCCTATTGACAGGACAGGGGTTTGATCCGGTTGATCTCTGCCCGAAGGGCTTCCCGGGAATTTTCCAGGTCAAAATCCGATTGAAGCCCAAGCCATAACCCTTCCGATGTTCCAAAATATCTGGACAGCCGCAAGGCCGTATCGGCGGTAATGGCCCGCTTCCCCTTCACGATCTCATTGATCCGTCTGGGAGGAACGTGAATATCTTTCGCCAATCGATACTGGCTCAAATTCATTGGTTTGAGAAACTCTTCAAGAAGAATTTCCCCCGGATGGATCGGCGGATAATCCCTCATCACACTATTTCTCCGTTTCTAGTGGTAATCAACAATTTCCACCTCATAGGCGTCCGCATCTTTCCAAAGGAAACATAGACGGTATTGATCATTGATGCGGATGCTCCATTGACCTTTTCTGGAACCCTTCAACGGCTCCAGACGATTACCCGGCGGAATGCGAAGATCTTCAAGAGAACTTGCCCGATGGAGAATCCGCAACTTTCTTTCCGTGGGCCGAGTCAAATTTTGTGGAATTATGTCGGAATAGCGTCCTTCAAAAATCTTTTGCGTCTGTCGGTCCCTGAAGGATCTGATCACGGAAGAATGATAACGCATAGCGTTAATACAAATAAGTGAGATCATTCTCCCCTTGGCACATCCCTTCTCCCGGGCGCAGACTACTCCGCTGTTGCTAGAAACACAGTACGGAGCTATGCCCGCAAGAGAGATCGACGGGTCCTTTTTTTCTCCCTCCTGTTCTTCTCCTTTCATGCCGGGCGTGCGGCGAATACAAAGCCCTCCGGGAAATAAGCCCGCCGTCTCCGTACGGTTTTTAGCACCCGGCGCCATTTCGTGGTGTCACCCACCAAAGGCTCGACACCTTCACTCTACAGCGACATAGAACCAAAGAAGTGGTTGGGCTTTAACACCATAATAGGACAAAAGAGATCGGACGTAGGTCGTTTCTGACCACAGAGCCTTGTCTTCAATGGAAATACCAATAGACGTGGTGGCATGTTTTGCTTCCTGATAGGAAACACCGGCAAGACCAGCAACAGAAGCGATGCCACAACCCGTTCTATCCTGCTGGATGATTGGAGTCATGAAAATTCCTGTTTTTGATCGGAAGCGCATCTATGGTTTGGGAACCTTAAAATATCGGAAGGATAAAATGCCGCAAAAAAACCATAAAATATCCGAAGCGGATATTTTATGGTTCCCGACTCATGACATGGATAAAACTGGAATTTGAAATGGTGGAGGCGGCGGGAATTGAACCCGCGTCCGGAAACGGTCCACGCCAGATTACTACATGCTTAGCCTTTATTTGGTTTTAGCAGATTCCCGGGGAAAAGGCACACCGGAAAATCCGCGAGTCCCTAAGGTCTCGCCGATCGGGCAGGGACAGACCCTTTCAGCCAGCCAACATCGTCGACGCCTCGGAAGTCAGGTTGGCACTGCTTCTCCGGCGCGCAGTCTTAGTTTTTTAGGTTAAGCTGCGAGTGCCATAGGTTCGTTGGCATTTGGATTTTCCTAGGTGATTTACGAGGCTCCAGGTACCTCGGCATGCAATCTGGGCTTTCCTGTCCCCGTCGAATCCAGGTCGCCCCCATGAGATTGGTCAGGTGTCCCGCTTGGAAAACTTCTGGTTGGATCGGAACACCCGTGAAATTTCGCGGTCGGCCTCACGACGTTTGATGGTCTCCCGCTTGTCCACCTGGCTTTTTCCTTTCACAAGCGCCAGGGTGACCTTGTAGCGCTTTCTATCATTACAGTATATCCCAAGTGGAACGACCGTCAAGCCCTTCTGGAGGGTGAGCCCGTAAAGACGCAGAATCTCCTTCTTGTGAAGGAGCAGCTTTCGCACCCGGAAGGGCTCGTGATTTTCCCGGTTCCCTCCCCGGTAGGGCCCGATGTGCATCTGGTAGAGAAAGGCCTGCTCGCCCTCGAACCTCACGAAGGCGTCGGCCAGATTGACCTGCCCTTCCCGGAGCGCCTTCACCTCGGTCCCCAGAAGGACCAGCCCGGCCTCGACCTTCTCGAGGATCTCGTAGCGGAAGAGCGCCTTGCGGTTGGTCGCAACCGCCCGGGCCCGGGACGCCTCCCCCGAATCCTTCTCCTCTTTCTTCTTCGTCGCCATGGACACCCGGGCGCTGGGCTAGGCCCGGCGCGCCCTCCGGGCCCCCTTCGTCGGAGCCTTCATGGAGTCGGACAGGGGATGCTCCGCCAAATCCTTCAGAAGGTGGGTCATGAGGCGAACGCCCATCCCCACGTTGCCCTTGGGCTTGTAGGGTTCATTCGAATCCACCCAGGCCGTGCCGGCAATGTCGAGATGGACCCAGGGGGTCTCGTCCACAAAGTGGTGGAGGAAGGCTGCCCCGGTGATCGTGCCGGCCCCGCCCTTGGAGCCCGTGTTCCGGATGTCGGCGACGTCGGACTTGATCTGGTCGAAATACTCCTCGAAGAGGGGAAGGGGCCAGCCCCGTTCTCCGGTCTCCTCGCCCATCTTCCGGGTTCGCTCGATCAGCTCCTCGTTGTTCCCCAGAATGCCCAGGGCCTGTCCCCCCAGGGCGACCACCACCGCGCCGGTCAGCGTCGCGACATCGATCACGAGCGCGGGATGGTAGGTGCGGATCCCGAAGGAGAGCGCGTCGGCGAGGATGAGGCGCCCTTCCGCGTCGGTGTTGATGATCTCGATGGTCTTGCCGTTGTAGGCCGTCACCACGTCTCCCGGCTTGTTCGCCCGGCCCGAGGGCATGTTCTCGGTAGCGGGCATCACCGCCACCACGTGGACGGGAAGGCCGAGGTCGGCCACGGAAAGGATCGTCCCCAGAACGGCGGCTCCCCCGCTCATGTCCCCCTTCATCAGCTCCATCTTGTCGGCGGGTTTGAGCGAAATCCCTCCGCTGTCGAAGGTCAGGGTCTTGCCGACCAACAGGAACGGACGGTCGTTCACCGGCTTTTCGGGACGGTATTCGAGCACGATCAGCCGGGCCGGCTCATCCGAACCCTTGGCCACTCCCACCAGGGCGTTCAGCCCCATCCGCTCGAGCTTTTCCCGGTCGTAGGCCAACACGGTGATTCCTCGCTTCCGGGCCTCCTCTTCGGCGGTTTTCGCGATCATGGTCGGCGTGGCCACGTTGGCGGGATGGTTGCCGAGGTCCCGGGCGAGAATGGTGTTTCTGGAGAGGGTCTCTCCCCAGGATCTCCCGGCTTCGGCCGCCTTTTCATTCTTTTTGTCCGTGGCCACCGAAAGAGACCGGAGCTGGTAGGGTCCTTCCGGAGCCTTCTCGCTCTTGTAGTTCTCGAACCGATAAAGAGAAAGGAGAGTCCCTTCGACCACCGCCTCTGTGTCGGCGGCCGGATCCTTGGCTCCCAGGGCCAGGGTCGTGACGGCCTCTGAAAGATTCCGGCTCCGGAGAACGGAGGCGGCCGATCCCGAGGCCTTCCGGAGAGATTCGGAGGTAAGGCCTTCGGCCTTTCCGAGCCCCACGAGAAGCACAAAGCGGGCCGGAAGGCGCCCGTAGGTTGGCAGAAGCGTCGTTTCTCCCGCCTTCCCCCGGATCTCCCCGTTCTTGCGCATCCGGACGATCTCCCCTCCCAGGGCGCTGTCTGCGGCCATCAAGAGGGCGGAGGGCGACTTCTCCTCCTCTGTGAGTCCCAGAATGAGGACCGCGGTCTTTTTCTTGAGGGGGTCGGTTGTCAGAAGATCAATTTTCGTCATGGAGCGTCCTTTCCGTTCCGGATCTTCCGGGGGCATCCCGGAGGGTTCGTTGGCACTCAGGCGGTCCCTGCGGGACCGTTTTCGTATTCGAGAGGATCCGTCGCCCCGGCCCTTGCAAAGCCTCGAAGCCGGAGAAGACAGCTGTCACAGCGCCCGCAGGCCTTGGCGCCGTCGCGATAGCAGGACCAGGTGAGGGCGAAGGGGACCCCCAGGCGGAGGCCCTCCCGCACGATCCGTCCCTTGTCCATCCGGATCACCGGAGTCCGGATGGAGAGGGGAGAGCCTGCGGCGGCGGTCCCCAGCCGCGCCGCCTCTTCGAAGGCGTCGTAGAAGATCCGGCGGCAGTCCGGGTATCCCGAGCTGTCCTCCTCCACCGCTCCGATGTAGATCCGGTCGCAGGAGAGAACCTCGGCCCAGGAGACGGCCACCGACAGGAAGTGGGCATTCCGGAAGGGCACGTAGGTCACCGGAATCCCCTCCCGGTCGAGAGCCCCCTCGGGAATCTCGAGCCCCCGGTCGGTCAGGGCCGAGCCGCCGATGTCCCGGAGGGAGGGGCAGTCGGTGATCAGGGTTCGCTCGGGGGACATATGGGAGGCCAGGGCCCGAAAGGCGCGCTCCTCCCTTTCCTGGGTCCGTCCTCCGTAGCGGACGTGCAGGAAGCCCAGAAAGGCGCACTCCTCCCGCGCCAGGGCGGCAGTCACCGCGCTGTCCATCCCTCCGCTCACGAGGACCACACCCCGCCCTCCGGCGTTCTGCGCCATCTAGACACCCCTCCTTGCCGGATCGAACAAAATCTTGTGCAGCTGGACCTGGACCCGGAGATTGCGTCCGGATTCAAGCACCCACCGGGCCAACTCTTCCGGGGAGCATTCCCCGAAGACCGGCGAGACGGTCACAGGAATCCCCTCCGAAAGTCCGACCCGGTCCAGGAAGGCCATCGCCCAGTCGAAATCCTCCCGCCCGGCCAACACGGCCTTCACCTCGTCGCCCGGCCGAAGATCGCGGAAGATCTCCTCGCGCATCGTGTGGGCCATCGCCGATCCCGGCGGCTTCACATCCATGATAATACGGCATCTCCGGTCAAGACCAGCCGGAACGGGAAAGGCCCCCGAGGTTTCGATCAGGACGGTCTTCCCCCGGACCAGGAGCTCCCGCGCCAGATCGGAGAGTTCAGGCGCCACGAAAGGCTCGCCTCCCGTGATCTCGACCAGATCGGTCGGCGCACGAACCGCCTCCGCCACCAGGGACTCGACCGTCCGGTCCGTTCCCCCGGTGAAGGCGTATTCGGTGTCGCACCACCGGCAGCGAAGGGGGCATCCCGTCGTGCGGATGAAGAAACAGGGCCATCCGGCGAAGGTCGACTCCCCCTGGATGGAGAAAAAGGTCTCGCTAATGCGCATCATTTTTTCGGGGGCGCCGGAGCGGGGCTTGCGGCCTCCTCCCGGCGGCTTTCCGCCTCCTTCATCTTCTTCCGGACCGCCGCGATCTGGGCATTCACCTCGTCAGGATCCGGATAGCGCCCCATGACGTCCGACAAAAGGGCCAGGGCCTGGCGGTCGTGGCCCAGGGCCGAGAGATCCCGGGCCAGATTGAACTCGGCGATCGCCGCCGAGGGCCCGTGGGGAAATTCCCGGAGAAACTCCTTCAGGTCCCGGGCGGCCTGGGCAAGATCCCCCGTGTTCCCTTCGAGGAGACCCACCTTCAGGAAGGCATGCCGGCCGATCGGTTCGCTCCCGGCCTTCTTCCTGAGGGTCCGGTAGAGATCGAGGGCCTTCCGGTAGTGCTCCTCCCGCTCGAGGACACTCGCCGAGAGGTCGGTGGCCTTCAGGAGCAGTTCCCGGTCCGGGGAAGATTCGAGGAGCTTTCCGAGGACGGAAAGGGCGTTTCCGAGACGGCCCTGGCTCACCAGATCCCGGGCGAGATAAAAGGAGGCCTTCTGCCGGATCTCCTTGTCGGAGAGATTCTCAAGGGCCCGGATGTAGTCTTCTCCCGCCCGGTCCGGACGGTTTTCGAAACGGTCCTCGATCTCCCCCAGCCGATAGTAGGAGAGGCCGGCGATCCCGGAGCGCGGGGCGATGCGGATCGCCTTCCGGAAGTCCGTCTCCGCCTCGGCGATCCGGAAATCCCCGAGCGCCTTCATCCCCTCGTGATAGACGATCCGGGACTGGGATTTCGAGCATCCCGCAAGGGTGAGAGCCAGGATAAGGGTGGCCAGAAGAACGGCCACAGGCTTGGCGCTAATCCCCCGATTCCCTTTCCATGTAGGTCTCGAGAGGGGTCGGTTCCCGCTTGGGATTGGCGGCGGCACAGACGATCGTCTCTCCGGGAGTGTCCGACAGATTGACCAGACGGACCCCCTGGGCCATCCGGCCAGTCATGCGGACCTGGTCCGAGGGAATGCGAATGACCCGTCCGGTGTTTGTCACCACGGCGATGTCGTCCCGTTCGGTCACCTTGAGGATCGCGACGACAGGCCCGGTCTTCTCTGTGACCTTGGCGATGCGGACGCCCTTTCCTCCCCGCTTCTGAAGACGGAAGACATTGCTGTCCACCCGCTTGCCGTAGCCCTGCTCGGTCGTGACCAGAAGGAAGTCGCTTTCCGCCACCTCCTCGAAGCTGACCACCGAATCCTCCGGGGCCAGGCGGATCGCCCGGACCCCACGGGTCGCCCGACCGGTCACCCGGACCTCCTGACAGTCGAAGCGGATCGACATGCCGTTCCGGGTCGCCACCACGATCCGTCGGTCGGGATGGGCCACCAGAACGCGGGCGAGGCGATCCCCCTCCTCCAGAACGGTGGCGATGAGACCCCCCTGGCGGATGTTGGCGTACTCGGACAGCTTCGTCCTCTTGAAGAAGCCTCGCGCCGTGCCGAAGAGCAGGAGATTCTCACCCTCGAAGGAGCGGACCGGCAGAATCGCCGCCACCCGTTCGTCGGGAGAGAGGGAGAGAAGAGAGAGCAGGTGTTTTCCGCGGGCGGTCCGCTGGGCCTCCGGAAGCTCGTAGGTCTTGAGCCGGTAGACCTTGCCGAGATCGGTGAAGAAGAGCAAGGTGTCGTGGGCGTGGGCGGTGAGGGTGGCGATCAGGCAGTCGTCCTCCTTGAGGGTGACGCCGATCCGACCCTTCCCTCCCCGCCGCTGGGTGGGGAGCACCGCGTCGGGCATCCGCTTGATGTATCCCTCGTAGGAGAGCGTGACGAGATAGGGATCGTCGGGGATCAGGGCTTCGGGGGTCAGCTCTCCCTCCTCCGGCACGATCCGGGTCCGACGCTCGTCCCCGAAACGCTCCAGAAGGGTTTTGGTCTCGGTCCGGATCACCTCGAGAAGGTTCTGGCGGGAGGAGAGGATCAGCTCGAGGGAGGCGATGAGGGCGGCCACCTCCCGGTATTCGGCCTCGATTTTCTCCCGCTCGAGTCCGGTGAGCCTCTGGAGGCGGAGATCGAGGATGGCCTGGGCCTGGATCGCGGAAAACTGGAAGTTCGAGACGAGGCCGTTCCGGGCCTCCTCGGGGGAGCCCGAGGCCCGGATCAGAGTGATGATTTCGTCGATCAGGTCGATCGCCCGCCGAAGCCCTTCGAGGATATGGAACCGCTCCCGGGCCTTCCGAAGCCGGAAGAGGGTCCGGCGGGTGACGACGTCCTGCCGGAAATGCAGGAAGGTCCGGAGGGATTCGGCCAGCGAGAGAGTTTCAGGACGGCCGTTGACGATCGAGACGGCGTTGTATCCGAAGGAACTCTGGAGCGGGGTCAGAAGGAAGAGCTGGTTCATGATGATGCGGGGAATGGCCTCCCGCTTGAGGTCGATCACGATCCGCATTCCATCGCGGTCGGACTCGTCCCGGATGTCGGAGATGTGCTCGAGCTTTTTCTCCCGGACCAGCTCGGCGATCTTTTCGATCAGGCGGGCCTTGTTCACCAGGTAGGGGATCTCGCGCACGACGAGGGACTGGCGGTCGCTCCGGGTGCTGTCCTCCACCTCCACCACCCCCCGCATCACGATCGAACCACGGCCGGTACGGTAGGCGGACTCGATGCCGGAACGGCCGAGAATGATCCCTCCCGTCGGAAAATCCGGACCCGTGACGAAGGACATGAGATCGTCGTTGGTGGCGTCGGGATGGTCGATGAGGTGGAGCAGGGCGGTCAGGACCTCGGTCAGGTTGTGGGGAGGGATGTTGGTGGCCATGCCGACCGCGATTCCGGCCGAGCCGTTCAGGAGAAGGAGCGGAAGAGAGGCCGGAAGGACCTTGGGCTCCTCCATGGATTCGTCGTAGTTCGGAGCCCAGTCCACCGTCTCCTCGTCGAGCTCGGCCATCATCTCCTCGGCGAGCCTGGTGAGACGGATTTCTGTGTACCGCATGGCTGCCGGAGCATCCCCGTCCACAGAGCCGAAGTTTCCCTGACCGTCGATCAGGGGATACCGGAGGGTGAAGGGCTGGACGAGCCGGACCGCCGTGTCGTAGACAGCGGTATCACCGTGGGGATGGTATTTACCGATGACGTCGCCGACGATGCGGGCCGATTTCCGGTAGGCGGTCCCGGGTCGGACCCCCATCTCGTGCATGGCGTAGAGGACCCGGCGCTGGACCGGCTTGAGCCCGTCCCGGGCGTCGGGAAGGGCCCGTCCCACGATGACGCTCATGGAATAGTTCAGATAGGCGGTCCGGATTTCCTCGTCGATGGAGACCGTCGTTTCAATGGGATGCTGTTCCAAAAAGGACCTCCGG
>JAKADN010000080.1 GCA_021820445.1 Nitrospirota bacterium
GATCCATGCCGAGGGTCCGGGCGATTTCCTCGGGGGAGAGAAGGCCCTTGGCAAGGAGGGCCCGGACGACCCTGTCCTGTTCTTCGCGGGCTCCCTGCTGAATTCCCTGTTGAACGCCTTTCTGGGTCGCTTCTTCGAACATTTGACCGATGACGTTGGGGGGCATGCCTTCCCCCTGAAGAGGGGGACAAGAGTCTTTACGACGTCCTCCGGACGGGTAATGCCGTGATAGCTTGTGAGATAGACGAGTTCCGGCTTCAGTATACCGTAGGCGGCCTTTCGCTTCCGGACCTCCTGCAAGAGGATCCGGAGGCAGCGGTCCAGGTCGTCGGTGATGTGCTTTAAGGCCAGGAGGGCGAGAATCGCCGAAAGGTCTTCCAGCCGGTTCTGGATTTCCCGGTCGTCGATGCGGGCCATGTCGATGACCGAAAGGGAGAAATCGGGAGACGACGGGGCGAGAACCGCCGGGGAAGGAGGACCCCCGAGAGCCTCTCCGGAAGAGTCCAGGGAGTCTATCCGTGATAGAAGAGGACGGGCAGGACGGGCAGAGGCTCCTGATCGTTTCGGATCTGGTGGCTCCAGAGTCCTGTCAGAGAGTGGGCGATCTGGTCATGGATCAGAGGCGCGGGGACGCTCTTGTGTTCCAGCACGAGATGGATGTGGAAGGTTCGGGAATCCTTCAGACGTGCGGAAAAGGCGAGATCCATGAAGGAGGGGGACAGCGCCTCGCCCATGGATTCGGTGGGAAGGGGAACGAGGGAGTCCGGCTCGAGGCGGCCGCCCAGCGCGGGAGGGAGGCCCGGAGCACGCTCCCCAGCCGTTCCGGGACGCCGAGGGTGGACTTGAAGAATCGGTCGTGAATGGCGACATCGTTCATCGGGCGTGTCTTTTGAAAAAGGGGGAAGGTTCGCCTGAAATGACGGACCATTCTCATGAAAAAGTGCCTGAAAATCAAGCTGAGGAAGGGCTGACGGAGAGAGCGTTCTCCCTCAGCTCCTCCATGGGAGACGAATCGGACCGGAATGGGCCTTTTCGCTCCTTTCTGCTTGGAATCCCTTGTCCGGGAGGGCCGACCGCCCTGTCCGGAGCCGAAGATCCGCCGGGGGACCGTGAGAGGGTATTCCTCCATGGATTGCTCCGCCGCCTCCTGGCTGTTTAGAGGAACGATGTTGATTTTGAAGGGCTGGCCATGAGTCTTTTTGTTCGTTGCTTCCGGATCGTCCTTCCGGTGCCGCATCCGATCAGCGAAGCGGAACGGAAATTGCAGGAAACCTTTTGTCGGGGAGTTGGTCTCTCCGGCTTCGAATCGTTTTCTGCGATCCGCAAGGATAGAAAAGGAGCCTCAATGAACCGCCTGGAAAACTTTCACGAAAACAGGGCCGATCTCCAGCAGTTTCTGGGGAGCATTCTGGAGGGGGTCCTCTCGGAAGACGACCTGAAGCGGGGGCCGGAGGCGATTTCGAAAAAACTGTCGCCCCTCGTCTCCTCCTTCCCTTTTCTGGATCTTTGCTACGTCCTCGATGCCCGGGGGCGGCAGATCGGACCGAACGTGGTGGGGGCCCGGACGAGCCCCCTGCTTGCCCGGGAGGGGGACGGGGAGGACCGGAGCCGACGGCCCTACTACCGGGAGGCCCGGGAGGCGCCGGGGAGCGTCCTGACCCCGCCCTACTTCTCTTCCGCGACCAATTCCCTGTGCGTCACCGTCGCCACCCCCGTCCGGGACGAGCGGGGGGGGCTCCAGGGGGTCGTCGTGGCCGACATCGACTTCGAGCAGATCGTCGCCCTCCTGGAGGACGACCACCGCCGGCGCTCCATGGAGCCTTTTTTCAAGGGGGTCTACGCGATCTTTTCCCTGGGCCTTCTCGTGGTGAGCCTGGGACTTGCGATCCAGGCCTTTCATTCCCTGTCCCAGGTCTTCCGCCACCTCGAAAAGATCGCCGATACGACCCCGTCCTTCCAGGCGACCATTCTCTTGACCCTGGCGCTTGCCATCTTCGATCTTTCCAAGACGATCTTCGAGGAGGAAGTGCTTCTCAGGAAGGACGTCCGGCGCCACAGCGCGACCCGACGGACCCTCACGCGGTTCATCGCGTCGATCCTGATCGCGATCTCGATCGAGGCCCTGATGCTCGTCTTCAAGTTTGCGATCCAGGACCCCTCCCACCTGAACGAGGCCGGATGGCTGGTCTTCTCGGTGGTCGGGCTTCTGGTGGGGCTGGGGGTCTACGTCTACCTGGGGGCCCGTGCGGAGGTCATGCTGACGAGCGGCAAGGCCCGGGAGCGGCGGCAGGAAGCCTCCGCGGCCGCCCGGACCGCCCTCGCCGGAAAATCCGATGCGGCGGCCTGATTTCAGAATGCCATCTTTGTTATTTATGCGACACAAATGGCGTTATGTTCGCGTTAATGGCAGACAGTGAAATCACCCTCCCGGAGGGACGATTCGAAGGGGGGCTTTGGCTTGATTCGGGGGAACGACTCCCCTGAATCCTGGCCATTGACCGGCCTTCACCTGGGACGGGATCCGCTCTGAGTGTAGGGATGGAGGGGGTTCCCGGCCATTTCCTTCGGGATGGGCGAAACGATAGTCGAGGAAGGGGTCGGTCCCGGGCCAGCGATGGGGGAAGAGTGGCCGCTGGAGAGGCGGCCTCCCTCATGGGATCGGATAAGGGCCAGGGCCTTTTCAGGGAGAATCCCCCGGAGGGGCTGTCAGGACGAGGAAGACGGAATTCTCCAAATGAACGGTCTTCGGAGAAGGGGTCCTTTCATCCGGAAGGCGACTGGAGGGTTCGGGAGGGCCCGCATGGCCAGGAGAGGGATTCCTGGAAGATTCTTCGGATTGCCGCCGCAGGATGATCTGCTGTTGGGGTCAGGACAGCCTTTCCGGGAATTCCGAGGGGTTCGGATGGATTGCGACAAGGTCGGCCAACGGCCTTTCGGGCAGGGCGGAGCCCTCACCCCAGAGCCAAAAAGCCCCGGGGCAGGGAGGATGAAGACGGTAGGGATGCCGATTTAATGCCGGAAACCCGGCATCGCCTGTGGACAACGACGGGGGAATCCGAGGGTCTTTCCCGCCGGAGAGGGCGGGACTGATCCGGGCAGTCCGGGCGTGGGTCTCTCTCCTCACTCCCGGCCCCGGACGCCTTTTGTGGTTTCCTTGAGCCCTCGCACCAGATCGTCGAGCTGACGCCTGACATCGGAGACGCTCTTCGACTGGGATCCGGTCACTCCCTCGATGGACTGGAGGGATTCGGAGAGGACGGTGGCATGGCCCACGATGGACTCGAAGACCGACCCGACCTCGTTCGCCCGCCCCTGACTCTCTTTGACCTGGGCCAGGGTCCCGTGGATCAGGGTCACTGTTTTGTTGGTGTCGGCCTGGGTCTCCCGGATCGTCGCCCCGATCTCCTTTGTGGCCCGAATGGTCCGTTCGGCAAGTTTTCGCACCTCGTCGGCCACGACGGCGAATCCCCGTCCCTGGTCTCCTGCCCGGGCCGCCTCGATCGCGGCGTTCAGGGCCAGAAGATTGGTCTGGCTCGCGATGTCGTCGATCACCTCCACGACCTTTCCGATTCCCTGGCTCCGGATGTTGAGGCCGCCGACGACGTCGACCAAGGCCTGCATCGCCTCCCCGGCTCCCTGGACCTTTGAAAGAAGAAGCCCCACCGTGGCGCGGCCGGCCTCCCCTTCGGTCCGGGTCTTCCGGGCCTCCGAGGAGACCTGTCCCGTCACCTCCACGATCTTCCGGATTCCGGCGTCGAGCTTCTCCATCGCCTTCGAAAGGGTGACGGAGGCCTCTTCCTGGGCCGCGACGGATTTTTCGAGGAGCCGGTCGGCAGTGACATCCCTGAAGATCGTCATGTAGCCCACGATCTCTTTTGTGGCGGGGTCGAGCAGGGCCTCGGTCGTCGAGAGGAGGGAGACTCCCCCGATCTCCATCACCTGGTTCTGTCGGACCTCTCCGGGTCGGATTCCGGCCAGAATCTTCCGGATCCGGTCCGGATCCTTGTGGAACCGGTGGATGGATCCCCCCTCGACCTCGTCGGGGGAGACGCCGAAGCCGCTTTTCAGCTCTTTTTCCATCCGGTGGACGATCTCCTTCATTGCCCGATTGAGGTAGAAGATCGGGTTTCCGGATTTCCCCTGGCCCATCTCCGGCGAGGCGATCGCGATTCCCAGATCGGGAACGGCATCGAGAATCTGGAAGAAGATCCGGGAGTCGTCAAAGACGGTCGTCCTTTTTGCCGGGGCTTCCTCGAGAACGCCCCCAGAATTTCCGGAAGAAGACCTTCCGTGTCCGAACCAGTTCATTCTCTCTCCCTTGTTTTTCGAATAATGACACCATGAACCGGTCTTCACCCCTTTTCGGACGGGGATCGCCCGAAATAAGTTCTTCAAAGATAAAAGCAGGATCCATGCCATGGCTGGCTGCATCGGTTCGTGATGCGGAGAGAAAGGATCAAAAAATAATATCGTCAATGAATTTAATGTGGTTTTCCTGGGAGGAGAGGCGGGGAGAGGAATGCGATCGTCTCCGACGGGGAAGGTCGCGAGCCCTTCCTTCAAGGACATTTTTGTCCTTTTCTTTCCCAATCCGCGTTCAGAGGGACAGGTCACCTGTCCGTTCGCGTCGACGGGTCCCAAGGCCGAACAGGGGGAGGGGATGAGGCCATGGGACGGTCGGGACCCGGGAAGGATTCCTCCCGCTTCCGCTCCCACCTTTTCCCTATCGATGGCCGTGTGGAAAGCGGTGTGGGAGAAAGGGCTTGAGGGGGGCTGCCCGGGGCCGGCTCCGTCGACTTCGGCACCGGTTCGATTCGCGAAAGGTGATCCCCAGGGCCTTGACCTGAGTCAACGGGCATTTTGCACCCGGTCGTCACGACCGATTCCTGTGTGCCGGAAAACCGGGGCCTTCAAGGGAGGGCGGCGAACCCCGGAGGCGGTTGGGGCTGGCGTGTCTTCCCCTGCGGCCCTACGGCCCTACGGAGTCTCTCCGGGAACGGGATTTCCGCTCCCGGCCTTTTGCCATGAGCGAAATGCTGTCCAGCCGGCCCGCCAATCCGGAATCCTCTCCGGAGCCATCGGAGGGGCGATGGCAAATCCCTGGGCTGTGGTGCATCCCATTCCGATCATGAGGTCCGCCTTCCGGGAGCGCCATGAATTCTTCGCAGGTCCATTCTTTCGCCCTGACGGTCGCCATCCGAAATCTCCCGGTTTCTTTCCATTCTGCCTTGGGGAGCCCTTTTTCCAATTCCCGGCCATTGAGAGCGTTCGGGGCCCAGTTTCGTCCTCTACGGGTTGAAACCCTTCCTGGACAGGTAGTCTTTGAGTTCCTGCAGTGCCGCCCACCCGACGCTCTCGAGCGAGGACACATGGAGGCCGGTGAGGCCCGCCTTGCGGGCGGCCTCCGTCGCAAGCTGCATGGTTTTCCAGGCGGCTTCGGTCGTTGCGGCCACCCGTTCGAGCGCGATCCGTTCTTCGACTGTCATGACCTTTCGGAACCTCCATCATGAGTTCCCCCTTCTGCCACGGAAGAGCCTCAGGCGAATTCCTTCCCCTTGACTGGGATGGGCCTGGCTGCGGTCACCGATTCCGCGGCCTCGGGAAGGGAGAGATCCGGCCACCACCGGTTCAGGATCTCGGAGGCCGGCTTTTTCGAAAAGGAAGGCGGGGAGACCGTCCCCCTCCGACCCGCCATGTTGGCTTGGCGGTAGAGGGAGAGGCGGGCCGAGGTCTGGGAGAGGATCCGGTCAGCTTCGGCCCGTCCCCCGCGGATGACGGCGTTCGTCCTCGAGATGGCCCGGGACAGCCTGTTTCTGAGATTCGTCCGTTTCTTTTCCAGGCGGAGGACGGAGACATGGAGGGCGTCGAGTTCTTCGTCCTGGTCGTGGGCGAAGAAGGAGACCATGAAGGCGCCGATGAAGATCAGGAGATTGATGGCGAACATGGCATAGACCATGTTTCCCGAGGCGTCTCCCAGCCGGTGTTCGGAATGGAGCGTCACGTACATGTTCCGGATGAAGGAGAGGGCGGTCAGGGCCCCCAGAACGGTTCCCGGGGCTAGGACTGTCATGATGAGGGTTGCGATTTTTGGCCTCACCAGCGTCCGGACCTGGAGCCCCAGGAAGACCCCGATCAGGGGAAGGGTGAGCGAGAGGGTCAGGCTCATGACGTAGGTCATCAGCTCCGGTTCTCCGAACATCCGGAAGACGACCACGTTTAAGGGGAACTCCCCGACTCCGAGCAGGAAGACGATCAGCCAGTGAAGGGCGTAGGGGACCGGGATGATCTCGTCCCGGCCGACGAATTCCTTGCGTTTGTGGTAGCGGAGGAGCGTCTCCCTGAAGCGGTGCTGGTTGGAGTCGTACGCGTCGTAGAGGTTCGAGGAAATCCCTTCGAGCCTGGAAAGGCGGAGGGCCGTTTGCGCATAGACTTCGCTGATGGCCGCCTCTCCGGCGGCGAGGATCGTCCGCTCGAAAGGCCCCGGCTCGTAGCTGCTTCCGGAAGGGAGCCCGGCCGATCCGTCAGCCTGTCCTGCCTGTCGGATCGTCTCGTCATCGGGAAAGTTCGGTCCTTTCGAGGCAGGCATTCTCATCGGCAGTCCCCTTTCGGTAGGCGTTCAGATCAGGGTCGGAATTCTTTTTCTCTCCAGCGGCGTTGTCGGGAAAAGACCTGCGGCGATGCGGTCCGCAGGTGCCGTGAACAGGCGCGGCGAATCAGGTGCCGAAACGGAGAGGGGAAATCGCAGGCGCCGATCGGATGGGCCTCAGGCCCATCCCGAAGGCTTTCTGGACGATTCTTCCTCCCTGGACTGATGGAAAAATTTCTCCAGGACATCCAGAATTTCGGCATGGGCCGAGCGATGCTCCCTCAAGGCGCGTTCCTTGATGGTCTGGTAGAGAGAGTCGTCGAGCCGGATTGTCATTCTTTTCATGCCAGTATTCATATTTGAATTTTAACATCAATTTTATTAAAATCAACATATTGCATAAGATGTTTATTTAAAAAGATAAAAATATAGTTTATAAAAATAATTAATTTTTAATTTTGAATATTGTTGAGTGCGATTTGCGGCCGATCGCATCCCGGGACCAGCATTC
This sequence comes from Nitrospirota bacterium, assembly GCA_021820445.1. GTDB lineage: Bacteria > Nitrospirota > Leptospirillia > Leptospirillales > Leptospirillaceae > UBA4572. The sequence goes on from JAKADN010000080.1 coordinate 7,098, forward strand.
CCGGGACCGCGTCTCCTTTTTTCCGGATAAAGAGCCGCCCGGAGCCGTTCCGTGTCCCGGCCCTCCTCCCGAAGCGGCCAATGGCAGATCCCGATCGAGGCGGCCATCTCCAGATACTTCGCCACCGTCGGGCGCGAAACTCAAACAGACCTTGCGATCTTTCGCACGGAGTCAGTGTCCGCTTGAAAAGCTGAATGTCCCGTACCGCATCGGAATCCTCTGTTCCTTCTCGGGGAGATTTCCCCGGAGGAATCGGAATCGATCCCTCGTCATACTGAAAAAGGGTCGTCCATGTTTTTGCCCTGATTCCGAGATAAGGCGCCAAAAAAATAAATAAGCCCTCTTTTCTGTTGGATTTTCGGTGAGGTATAATCTCACCTGTCAGGTGAAAACCACAACAGCAGGAGAGCCAGGATCATGGTAGGAAAGGATCTCCAGGAATCAAGCTGGAGGCGACCAAGGAATCTCTCACGGGGCAAGGAGGATTTCTGGCCTTTGGTGAGTATCTGGAGGGGATGCAGCTCCGGAAGCCCGTGACACAGCAACTGCCGGCACCGGGAAGAAAACGCGGATTCGGGCCAGACGTCTTTGTGCAGGCGCTGATCACCCGGCATCAGGGCCCAAGTCCTCGGCACGAAATCCCGGAGGCTCGTCCCGGATTTCAGGGTGGAGAGGGACCGGAGTCGATCCCCATTAAACGCCGTCTCCCCGGCCATTATGGCGAGCCTTCCGTTCGCGGAATGGATCCTCGTGTGGTTCCGGATGGGCGAAGTCTGGACGCCGCGAGCGAAGGGAAGGGGATCGGGGGGTGGGGCGAGATCCCGGGACTTTGCCGGTGAGGATCCATAGGACCGCGTGCCGTTTCCGGACGCTTCTTCTCCCGAAATTCTTTAAACCGAGATTGACGAGAATAACCTTAGAGGGCAAATTGTAGATTCGATCACGGCCGACATCCTGAACGTGGGGCCGGCATCACGGGGCTCGCCTTGTTGCGAAAGATCATAAAGACGAATCCTTCCTCTCTGTCTGCATGGTGGAAGAAGGATCCGGTGATGAGGCACGCAACCGGCCGGAACCCCAGGGCTCTTCACGCGGGCTTCTATTCCACCTGCAGATTCGCTCGTGGCGCGGTTCACACGGGTCGCAAGGGAGAAATAGTGGCTCCGGCGGGGGTATTGTCGGAAGAGAGGGCCCCTCGACCCCCCCCCGGGCAGGGCGAACCGGGAGCTTCCTTTCCTGAAAGCCCTTTTTGGAGAGATTCTCCTTCTCCGCTTGGCTTCGTCCGGACGGCCTGTCGCGATTGACCGGTTCAGCCATGGCGGTCCA
>JAKADN010000081.1 GCA_021820445.1 Nitrospirota bacterium
ATGGAAACGTTTGAAAATCCCATCTGGTTACAAAGGTCCATCACATCCACAAGGCGCTGAAGCTTTGAATCCTTGTCACCGCTCACAATCACCTCGTACTTCGCCGACTTGTCGGCGAGGAGTGCGTGAAGATGCTCCTTGAGCTCGGATCTATTCACCGGAATGTTTTCGATGAGAATTTTTCCCTCTTCCGTGATAGTGATATTCACCATTTTTGGAACTTGCTTGAGCGGGTGGTCAGCAGCCTTTGGCAAAGCCACGGTCACACCATTCAGCTTGACGAGCGACATCGAGATAAAAATAAAGACCACCATCAGAAAAAACATGATGTCGATCATCGGTATCAGTTCGATACGCGCCTTTGGGGAGTCGTCGCCCCCGTCACGAAACAACCTCATTTCATATACTCCTTGCCCTGGCTCTCGTTGATTCTGTACCCGAACTCTCCGGGATTATTCTCCTGATTTATCAGGCCGTAGAGGTGCTCCCTTCCGCACGATTGGCGACATTGGTCCCTCTGGAAAGCGTTGCGGAAGTCCGGGCCTCAGCCATTTCTGGGGCCTGCCTGTAGGCGTCTCGGATCGGCTTGTGAAGAATGGTGATGAGGCGGGCGGCAGATTCTAGGGAAGATTTGATTCCGGTAATCCACTTATAGAGAAAATTATAGAAGCCCAGGGAAACGATCGCGATCACAAGACCAGTTGCGGTCGCTATCAGAGCCTCTGCGACCCCTCCGGTGATCTGGGTCGGCTTTCCGAGTCCAGAGACAGACATGACATGAAAGGAAGCGACAATTCCTATGATCGTTCCAAGAAGCCCGAGAAGGGGGGCCATGGTAATGGCGGTATCGAGAATCCACATCCGCTCCTTGAGCTTCTTCTCCTCCAGAACAGCCTCTGCCTCTATCAGGTACTCGAGATTCTCTCCTTCCAACTCCGACTCCACGAACAGCTTGAGGATCTTGTTAACGATGAAGGAGTCGGAGATGTAGGACTCCTTCACCATGGCAAGAACAGCCTTCGGGTCAAGCTTTTCCTTAACGTTCTGCCTCAGGACTGCAAGCACGCGTTCGGTATGGATCTTTTCTTGCCTCAGCACAAAGAGCCGCTCGAATCCGACAGAAATGGCCACTACGGACATGGGCAGGAGGATATACATGACGGGTCCTCCGCTCATCAAATAAGAGAGTGCATTCATTTTTTCTCCTTGTTATTTGAATGTTTCCTTTCTTGATCTTCTGCCTTGGCCCCAAGATCCACCGAGACAAGAAGATCAACGGCATTTGATGCCCGGAAAAAGAGCGCCAGAAACCCTTCTTCGATGGACGCCTCCTCGAAACTTCAATCTATGCATCTCCAGACAGGACAGGGAAGAGCCACGATTTCGGTTTCCGGAAACACTACATCTCTTTCGACGAATACAATTCTCACATCATTGTTTGACGAGACGGTAAACACCAGATGTCGAAGAAGTGACGGGACGGTAAAGATTTAAGGAAACGCGTCAAACTTTTCCTTCATCTCGAAGATTATCCCGATGGATCCAGACCAGAGGGAAGTTGTGGAGAAAATCAACGATTATCACAAGAGCGCCGGGAGACTCCCGTTTTCGAAGACGGCGGTGAATTCGATGGAGGGCAGGAATGTCACGGCAAGTCCAGCACGAAGAATCGTCGTCTACGTGGCTGGTATCCTTTTATTCCACAGGATGTCCCGATCATTCGGAGAGACAGGCTGAAAGCGTGATTCCTGTTGCGATGCTGATCGAGGCTGAGCGCTCGGAAAAGGGACAACACGAGAGCCTAGGACCGCTTGTGCGACAAGGAAAATAAAGCTCTTCGGGATGACATGTTGCCCGATTTCAAGGCGCGGGGATTTGTGGAAGTGGATTGGAGGAGGTTTCCGGTCAGAGTGTCCCTACTCAGCCAGCATCAAGGAGAAATTCCCTCTCATCCGTTCATGGGTAGCAGGGAATATTTTCAAACCAGTCGGTCTGGGCGAGAGAGATGTGGCGGGACCAGCTGTTGACCGGAACAAAGGAATCGGAATCGGGACTCTTTCTCCAAACAGCCCTTTCCAGGTAGTATTGGCGCCGTTGATCTTCGGTAGGGTGGCAGTGGGGTGGAACCGGGAGGAAAAAGTCGAGGCGAACCACAATCGCGTCATGTCTGCCCCCGTGCGCAACCCTAGCCGAGCTTACCCTGAGTCCATAACGGAGGAATAACTCTCTGACATCGGAAAAACCCGACGGAGAGGGCAAAAGACCCACGATCCGGTCGATATCATCGACCGGATCGTCTGGCAAAGTTTTTGAGGCGGCAAATCCTCTCCCTGCCCCTCCCGATTCGGCAACCAGGAGAACAAAAAGAAGAATCCCCGCTGCTATTCGTCCTCCCCAAGTTTTTACCATTCCTGATGCTCCCTTCATTGTTCATTCTCTGCATATTCTCTTTGAAGACATCCGGACGGGCTCCGCTCGCCAGAGCGACCGGCACATCGAGGGGATACACGGACGAATCTTCCTAGAAGACATCACGAATGAAAAATCCATGGCTGATCAAAAACAGCGAAGCTCGACAATTTCTGTCTCACAATCACATAACTATCTTTTCACGAAACCGATCTTCCCAACGTCATTTGACGGGACGGTAAACGTATGATGTCGAATGGGTGACATAACGATAAAGATTTCAAGAATTCTTTTATATCCTTTTAATCCCGATGGATACTCAATGAACTCGGCCTCAGTAAAAACAGTGAGGGACAGCGGCATTCGCATGTTCCTTGAGAAGCAGACTCGTGGAATAGTTCCAAGTTTCTGATATTCGGGTAGAAAGATTTCCATAGAGATTCTGAAAGAAGGACTTAGACGAGCAGAACAGGAATACGAATGCGCGACAGCACCTGTGTTCATCCCTAAAAAATGCCTTTTAGTCGCCGGAGGGGCTTTCTCCGGTCAAAAATCCGCCGAAGAACCGAGGGAGTCTCCTTGGAAGGAATCTCTAACAAAAATTCCCTCGAGTCAGGACCGATCCTCCTCCCTCTCCAACCGCTCGAGAAGGGGACAGGACTCCCCATGGTCGGGGGTGAGGCAGTCGGCCACGAGGCTTTCCAGGGCGGCCTCCATCCGACGAAGGTCACGGATCTTCTCCCGAACAAGGGCAAGTTTCTCTTGCGCGAGGAGCAGGACCGAAGTACAGGAGCTCCCGGTCTCCCTGCGAAGACCCAGAAGTTCCCGGATCTCCCCGAGAGAAAAGCCCGTCTCCTTGGCCCGGCGGATGAACAGGAGCCTCCGTACGGTCTCCGGTTCATAGACGCGATAGCCCGACTCCGTGCGTTGAACGGGGGGGATCAGCCCCTCCCGTTCATAAAACCGGACCGCATCGACGCTCATCCCTGCCGCACGTGCGACCTTGCCGATCGAAAGGCCCATTGACCCACTCCTTCCTCGAGGGGCAGCTCCCCTACCCCGCACAGCAGGAGAGCCGTCCCACATCCTTGCTGAATGACTGGGCACAGAGTTTGAGACTCTCCACCATGGTCAGATACGGAAAAAACATTCGTCCGATCTCCTGAACGGTATTCCCCGCGGACAAGGCCATGGCCGCCGACTGGATCACCTCTCCCCCTTCGGGGGCCAGCACGGTGCAGCCTAAAAGCTTCCCGCTCCTTTCATCCGCCACCATCCGGATCCACCCCCGGGTATCGAAGTTGACCAGCGCCCGGGGAACCTTGTCAAAGGAAAGGGTTCTCGCCACAGGAGTATACCCCTTCTCCCGGGCCTCGTCTTCGGTGAGCCCCACCCGGGCCACCTGCGGATCGGTAAAGATGACCTCGGGCAAAACCGCAAGATCCAGGGGATCCTCTCCCGCCCCCATCATGTGAGTGGCCGCCCGGGTTCCCGACGCCGCCGCCACATAGACGAACTTCGGGAGCGTCGTGCAGTCCCCCGCGGCAAAGATTCCCGGAACGCTGGTTTCAAGACGATTGTCGACCACGATCTCACCTTCCGGATTGGTCCGGACGCCGACCCTGTCGAGACCGAGATCCCGGGTATTGGGATGCCTCCCCGTGGCCACGAGAAGGGCCTCGCCCGTCAGCATTTGTCCATCGGAGAGCGCCACGGAAAAAATCCCGTCCCGGTGATCCACCCGGGAGGGGGTCGCCTGGGGGACGATCTTCACGCCCTCCCCTTCCAGATAGCGCCCCAGATCCCGTCCCAGATCCTCTTCCATCCTGGAGAGTATCCTCTCTTTCCGGATCACCAGGGTCACCTCGGCTCCCAGACGCCGCCAGGCCTGACCGATCTCCAGAGCCACAAAGCCGCCGCCGAAGATGATCAGATGTCGAGGAATCTCGCGGGCAAAGAGCGCCTCGGTCGATGTCCAGAAGGGGGTCCCGGCCAGGCCGGGGATCTCGGGAACATGAGGCTGTGAGCCCGTGGCGATCAGGATCCGATCGGCGGCCAGACTCCTCTCGTTTCCTGTGCTCTCCCGAACCACCACGGTCCGGGGCCCATCAAGCCTCGCCTCTCCGGTCAGGACCTCGACCCCCGGAGTCTCCCGGAGGATCCGGGAGTATTTCTCTTCCCGTAGCTCGAGAACCCTCCGGGTCCGCTCCTCGGCAAGAAGGACAGGAGAGATCTCAGGTGAGTGCGGTGCGATCCCGGAAAAGGGAGGCGCCTTGACCGTGTGCACCTGATGGCCCTGGCGCACCAGGATCTTCGAGGGAACGCAACCCACATTGACGCAGGTTCCGCCCAAGGTTCCCCGCTCCACCAGGGTCACCCGGGCGCCGAGATCTGTGGCCCGAAGGGCGGCGGCCACGGCTCCGGAGCCCGCCCCGATGATCACGAGATGTCGGGGGGAGGAGCTGTTTCCATCGGCGCCAGGACTCATCTGATTCCCCTGGAGGGATGGCTCGCCTTTGGGGCGAAGGTCGTACCCGGCCTGGCGAACCGCCTTCTGCATCGCCTCGAAAGCCGTTCCGGGCTCGACTTCGGCCTCCCCTGCCCCGGCCTCATAGGCCACTTGGGCCGAGACAACCCCGGGAAGCCCCCGGAGAGCCTTTTCCACACTCCGGGCGCAGTGGTCACAGGTCATGCCCTCGACAAAAAACTCGACGGTATCCATCGTCTTCCTCCTTTTCAGCTCTCTTCTGCTGGGGCACCCATGTAGCCCCGAAACAATCGCCCCCCCGGTCCCTGAGGAATGCTAAAGAGACTCCCTCTCGCATGACGCCCCGGCCCGGGATTTGAGCATTCTTCGCCAAAGGTCCTCTCCGGTCAGGAGGAGAAGCCCCGCAAGCCCGGCATCCATCGCCGGATGGAAAAACTTCATCCCGAGAGGAAGCGCCAGTGCCGACACAAGATAGGCGACCAAAAGGGGCACGCTCTGTCTCCGGCGATAGCTTATAAAGGCTCCCCATCCCCCCAGGAGGAGTGACCCCACCATCAGGGGAAAGAGAAGGTGCTTCTTGACGAGAACCCCCAGCCCCACCGCCCCCATGAAGGACAAGATCGAGGGAATCCCCAGACAGCATAGCACTGCCACGAGGGAGACGATGCTTGCCGCCACAGTTGTTCCCATGGCAAGAGGCTCTTTCCCGCCGCCTTCAGCCTTGTTCTTTTCCATTTTTCCCTCCCGGATCATCTGTGGACCTTAAAGAATCGGATGCCTTCCTGCGATCCTGTCTTGAGGATAAACCCTCGACCTAGGTCCAGAGTCAAGAGCTCGCCCATGACAATTACAAAAAAACGGAAAAACTGGAATGACAGAGCCTTGAGCGGCAACAACATCGAAAAAAATGAGAAGGGGGAAGAACAAAGGAGAAAGGCGGCAAAACCGGGGAATCCCGCAAAGGGATCAAGAACGAAAAACACAAGGGAGGAGCCTCTTGGACGGGCAAGCGGAGAGGCTCCTACGGGGCTCAGACCATGTGGCGGATGATCTTCCCTTCCACCATGTACATGATGATCTCGGCCACGTTGGTGGCGTGGTCGGCAAAGCGCTCGAGGGAGCGGGAGATGAAAAGGATCCGGATGATGGGGCTCGTCTCCCCCGTGTGCTGCCTGAGGCTCTCGACGATCGTCCTCACCAGGGTCCGATGGAGGACATTGACCTTCTCGTCCTCAAGGGTCACCTGCTTGGCCATGGCGGTGTTCCGGCTGACAAAGGCCTCCAGGGCATTCGTCAGCATGGCGCGTCCGATGGTGGACATCTCGACGATGGCGGGAGGAATCGAAACCGGGGGCTCTTCGCAGAGCTCCACCACCCGTTCGGAGATGTTCGTGGCCAGGTCGCTCATCCGTTCGAGGTCGGTAATGATCTTCATCGCGGTGATGACAAAGCGCAGGTCCCGGGCCTCCGGCTGGTGGAGGGCGATCATCCGGACGCAGTCCTCGTCGATCCCCACCTCCATGGCGTTGACCTGGTGGTCCCGGTCGATCACCTGCCGGGCCTTCACGGGATCCCGGGCGACCAATGCCTCGATCGACTCCTGCATCTGGAGTTCGACCATGCGGCCCATTTCGGTGATCCGCCCCTTGAGCTGCTCCAGCTCCACATCGAGATGTCGTTGCACGCCCGTCCCTTCCCTTGCCTCAGCCGAACCGGCCCGTGATGTAGTCTTCCGTTCGAGAATCGTCCGGATTGGTGAAGATCTTGGTGGTCTCCCCCACCTCCACCAGCGTGCCGTCGAGAAAGAAGGCGGTGTAGTCGGACACCCGGGCGGCCTGCTGCATGTTGTGCGTCACAATCGCTATTGTATACCTGTCCTTGAGGTCCTGCATGAGCTCCTCGATCCGGGCCGTGGAGATGGGATCGAGGGCCGAGGCCGGCTCGTCGAGAAGAATGACCTCCGGCTCCACCGCCAGGGCCCGGGCGATGCAAAGGCGCTGCTGCTGTCCTCCCGAAAGGGCGAAGGCCGACCCCTTGAGACGATCCTTCACTTCGTCCCAGAGGGCGGCGGCACGGAGGGACTTCTCGACGATGTCGGAGACGAGGGAGGAGGACTTGACCCCCTGGATCCGGAGACCGTAGGCCACATTTTCAAAGATCGACATCTGGAAGGGGTTGGGCTTCTGGAAGACCATTCCCACCCTCTGGCGGAGAAGGACCGGATTGACCGCCGCCCCGTAGATCTCCTCGCCGTCGAGAAGGGCGGAGCCCTCCATCCGGAAGCCCGGAATGAAGTCGTTCATCCGGTTGAGGCTTCGCAGGAAGGTCGACTTGCCGCATCCGGACGGTCCGATCATGGCGGTGATCTTCTTCTCGGGAACGGAAAAATTCACATTCCTCAGCGCCTGGGTCTTTCCGTAGAAGGCCGAAAACCCCTTCGTCTCGATCTTCAGATTCCCAGACATCGGCGCGCTCTGTTCCAAAGGACCTCCCCTCACCCTTTCCGGGCGTACTTCCGGCTGCCCCACGAAAGGAGCCGGATGCCCATGTCGAGCAGAAGGACGATCACGGTCAGGACCAGGGCCGCTGCCATGGCCTTCACATGAAGCGCCTTCGAGGGCTCGTGAATATAGATGAAGATCTGCATCGCCAGATCCCCCACCGAACCGTTGGAGCCGACGAGGGAATGGGGAATGCCGGTGTTGTAGTAGTTGGTGAAGACCAGGGGCGCCGTCTGTCCCAGGACATTCAGGACCCCCAGGAGGATCCCCGTTCCGATCCCGGTGATGGCCGCGGGGATTGCCAGATCCCGCATCACCTGGAAACGGGTCGCCCCCAGGGCCAGCGCCCCTTCGATGTAGCTTCTCGGCACGTCCCGAAGGGCCTGCTCGGTGACCCGGGTCACGATGGGGATCATGATGAAGCCCAGGGTCAACCCCGCGGCAAGCCCCGAGAATCCCCAATGGAGCCCCCATCCGGTATTGGTGGAGAAGACATAGAAGCCCACCACGCCCCAAATGACCGAGGGAACCCCCAAAAGAAGATCCGAGAGAAGCCGGGTGACCCCCGCGAGCCTCGTATGGCTCTGGTCCCAGAGATAGAGGCCGGCCCAGACGCCCACCGGCACCGACAGAAGGCTTGCCAGGACGATGAGGATCAGGGAGCCGGCGATCCCGTTGAGGATCCCTCCCTCGATTCCCACCGGGAAGCCCGAGGGCATGGTGGTCACGAAGGAGAGGGAAAGGGCCGCCTTCCCCCGGTCGTAGGCGACATAGATGATCGCCAGAAGCGGGGTAACCGCCACGAGAAAGGCGAGCCCGGTAATGCTTC
>JAKADN010000082.1 GCA_021820445.1 Nitrospirota bacterium
ATGGAGTTCACTCGGGAGGAATCGCCATGACGACAGCTCTCACACCCAGGGCATGGACCTACAAGGACTATCTCGGCTTCCCCGAGGGGGGACCGCTTCGCTACGAGGTGATCGACGGTGAACTCTACATGACCCCGACCCCCAACATCCGGAACCAGAGAATCATCCTGAAGCTTTCCCAGGCACTGCAATCGTTTCTCGCTCGCCACCCGTTCGGAGAACTTTTCGTTTCTCCCTGCGACGCGGTGTTTTCCGCCGATCCTCTCCAGGTGGTCCAGCCGGATCTGGTCTTTGTCTCCGCGGCCAGGAGCTCCATCGTCACCGAACAGAACATCCAGGGATCCCCGGATCTTGTGATCGAAGTTCTTTCGGAAGGAACGATGCTCCGGGACCGGAATCAAAAACTCCGGCTCTACGAGCGGTTCGGGGTTTTGGAATACTGGATCGTCGATCAGGAAAGAAACACCGTGTCCGTCTTCCGCCTCTCCGAAGGGGGATACCCGGAACCGGTCCTTTTCCGGAAGGAGGATGTTCTGACCTCCCCGCTCCTTCCGGGGCTGTCGGTTCCGGTCTCTTCCGTCTTTCCCTGAAATTCCCCTATTTGCGTCGGACTGCTGTCGTTTCGAGGGTCCTTCTTGAAGACCTTCCTCTCAGCCGGCCGGAAAGGAAATCCCTGAGAGGATGAGGGAGGGCTGTTTTATACGGCCTCTCCGCTTCCGGGAGGCTTGCCTCTGCGCCGCGGAGTCGACATTGGGGCTTTTGGCTCCATCGTGACGGATTCGTCGACTTCCCCTTCCCTTCCCGGGGACTTCCTACGAATGAAACTCTTCGAGCCTCCGGACAAGCTTACTGTTCGTCTCGCCGATGGACCGTTTCAGTTTTTCGAGGGATTCGGAGTCCCCGGAGTCCCTGGCCACAAGAGCCTCCCGGACCAGGGCGTGAAGGTGCTCGTGGAGTTCATGGTATTCCCTGAACTCCAATGTATTCCCGTAGCGCATCGCTCCGTTCCCGTCGATCCACCGACCCTGGAGACAGCGGTGCGAATTGGTCCATTCCGGCCGCATTTCTCCGGGAGTCTCGAGCCCCTTCAGGAAATTCTTCATGAAGACCCGGGCAGCCTCCCGGGCCATGATCAGGGGATAGTCCTCCGGACTCCAGGGATGCCCTTTCCAGTCGCTCCAGGATGGGAATGGACGGTAACTCCCGACCCATTCCGGAATCTCCTCCGGCGGCATGGGGGGCGCGATCGCGTACCCTTGACCGATCCGGCACCCCCACTGAAGAAGAAGGCACCCTTCCTCCTCCGTCTCGATCCCTTCCCCCACCGACTCCACCAGCAAAAGCTGGGCCGTCGTCACGAGGCTCGCGACAATGGCCATGTCCTTGGGACTGTCGCGAAGGCCCCGGACGAATCTCCGGTCGATCGTCACGCGATCGACGCCCAGGGTCTGGAGATGGGAAAGGGAGCTGTTTTCCGTCCCGGTATTGCCGATTGAGACCGAGACGCCGATTCCCCGACAGGCGTCGAAGACCTCCTTCACCCTCCCGATATTCCGTGAGGAGCCGGGCTCGACGATGTCGAGTTCAACGAACTGGGGAAGGACCTCGGGATGTCCGAGGAAGGCTCGCCTGAGATCCCCGGAAAAGCTCCCGGAGAGCAGGTGGCGGATGCCGACATTGATCCTGACCCTGGGGAGGATTCCGATCCTCGTCCACTCTGAAATCCGGGCAAAGACCTCCTCCAGGACCCATCGCCCCGCTTCGACGGCGAGATCTCCCTCCTCCAACGCCGAAATGAAATCACCGGCGTCGAGCCGTCCCCGAGCGGGATGGTTCCAGCGAAGGAGCGCCTCGAACCCCACGAGCCTCCCCGAACTCAGGTCGACCTGGGGCTGGTAGTGGAGGACGAACTGTTTTTCCCGAAGGGCGGCCGAAAGGTCTTCCCGAAGCCGGAGGCGCTCCTCAAGCGCCTCCGCCATGGCCGGCCTGAAGAGCTCCCAGCCGTTCTTCCCGCGCTCCTTGACCCGGTACATGGCGATGTCGGCGTGGCTCAGGAGGCTTTCCCCGTCCCCTTCGTCAGGAGGAACGAGCGTGACTCCGAGACTGCCCCCGATGACGACGCTTCTCCCTCCCAGATCGAAGGGGGTGGAGAGGGAGGCGACCACCCGGTCGAAAAGGGCCGCCGGCTCCCCTCCGTCGAGTCCGGCGAACAGGATCCCGAACTCGTCTCCCCCGAGCCTGGCCAGGGTGTCCGTCCCCCTGAGAGACTCCCGGAGGCGGCGGGCCGATGCCGACAGGAGCTCGTCCCCAGCCAAATGGCCCAGGAGATCGTTCACCTGCTTGAAGCCATCCAGGTCCAGGATCCCCACCCCGAACCCCTCCCCCTTCCGATTCCTGCGTTCCAAAGCCTGTTCGACCCTGTCGCGGAAGAGCCGCCGGTTCGGGAGGTCGGTCAGCGGATCGAAAAGGGAGGAGTGGGTCACCTCCTCCTCCCGCTCCTTCCGGGCTTCATCCCGGTCCCGATTGTCGATCGCGAAGGTGATATTCCGGCTCAGAACCACGAGCAGATCCACAAGTCCCGGATCGAAAAAGCCCGTCTCCCCCGAATGGACGAGCAGGGCCCCGAACAGCTCCCCTCCGCGGTAGACCGGAAAACCCGCCGCAGAAAGAATGCCCATTTTGGCATACCCCTCCTGGAGGGGCCCCTCGGCCAGATGCTCGCCGATATTGTTCCAGACGACCGGAGCCCTCGCGCGCACCGTTTCCTCCCACAGGGACCGCCCCTCCCGAAGGGCGAGATCCTCCGAGGCCGTCGACCGGCAGAACTCCTCCGCCCCTTCCGGCTTCCCGGACCAGGCCAGGGGACGGCCCGTTCCCGTGTTCCGGTCGTATTGGAGGACGCACGCGAGGCGAAGGACCCCGTCCTCGACGGCGATGCGGCATGTTTCGGAGAGGAGGATCTCCAGGTCGGGGAGAGAGAGGATCAGGCGGTCGATTCGGGTAAGGGCCCGGTAGAAACGATTCTGCCGGGAGAGAGTTTTCTGGAAGCGAGCTTTCACGAACAGGAATCCCCCTAGCAGGATCAGGCACGAAAAAAGGACGATTCCCCGGGCGAACTCGAGCTCCTTCGCGCGGCGGAAAAGCGCGTCCCGGCGGAAGGCGGTCCAGGACGAAAGTTCGGTCCCGAGGAGGACCAGGCGGCGGGCCGTCTCCTGTATGGCGGAGATCTGCGCGTCCTCCAGGATTTCCTTCCTGAACCGGGCGAATGTCCCGACCAACCGGTCGAGAACGCGTCTTCTCCCGGCATCCAGAGCTGCCCTGTCGGCCTCCATGGCGGAGAGGTCCGTCGATGCCTGGATCAGCAGGCCGTTTCTGTAGGAGGACCACGAAAAAGGGGCGAAGACTCCGATGGAGAGGGTGTTCAGGAGCAGAAGATCGTCGATCTTCTGGAGAGAGGCCTGCGCGTCGGAGAAGCGGGTCGTCCTGAGAATGGTGCGGTCCACGCCGGCATTGACCGCGGACAGGAAAAGATAGAGCGACGCTGCGGCACCGGCCGCGAGCCAGGAGCGCGGGTCGAGGAGGAAGGACAGGAAGCCCGGAGTTTTCTGGACCCCCTTTCGGGCGTGCAGGGGGGAAGGAGCCTTTTCGCCCTCCACGGCCTACCCCCCTCCTCCCTTCATGAACGCCCTGATCTCATCCGGGGGCTTCGGACGGCTGAAGAGGTAGCCCTGGCCGACCTGACAGCCGGCCTCTCTCAGAAAGTCCCGCTGCTCCGGGGTTTCGATTCCCTCCGCGATGATTTCGACTCCAAGGCTCCGGGCCATGGCGATGATGGCCCGGGCCAGGACGGCGTCGTTCTCGTTTTGGGGAAGACCCGTGACGAAGGAGCGGTCGATCTTGAGCCGCCGGATCGGAAGCTTCTTCAGATAGGCCAGATTCGAATATCCCGTGCCGAAGTCGTCCACTGAAAACTGGACGCCTTTTTCGTAGAGCGTCTTCATGGTGGTCAGGGATTCGTCGAGGTGTTCCATCAGGAGCGACTCGGTGATCTCGATCTCGAGACACCCCGGATCGAACCCGGTCTCTTCCAGTATGCCGCTCAGGACCCCGGCGAGATTCTGGTGGAACTGGCGCGGGGAGACGTTCACCGCCAGCCGAAACGGAGGGGAGAGACTCTCCCACTCGGAAAGCGCCCTCCGGAACAGCTGCTCCCCCAGGGGCACGATCATCCCCGTCTCCTCGGTGTAGGGAATGAAGTCGTTCGGGCCGACCAGCCCCCGGTGGGGATGCTGCCACCGGACGAGGGCCTCCATCCCCACCATCCGCCCTTCATCCAGGCTCACGAAGGGCTGGTAGTGCAAGACGAACTCCTTGCGTTCGAGGGCCCGCCGTAGTTCGTTTCCCAGGGTCAGGAGCTTCCGGGACTCTTCGGTCATCTCCGCCGAATAGAAGCGGAAGGTGTCTCCCCCGGCTCCCTTGGCCCGGTACATGGCGATATCGGCGTTTCTAAGGAGCCCTTCGGCCTTCTCCTCGTCGTCGGGATAAAGCGTCACGCCGAGGCTGATGCTGGTGAAGAGCTCGTGATCCCCCAGGTTGAACGGACGGGCGAAGCAGCCCTGGATCTTCCGGACTACGAGATGGGCGTCCTCCGCCTTGCCCATGTTGGCGAGGATCAAGGCGAACTCGTCCCCCGAGAGATGGGCCACCGTGTCTCCCCGTCTCGAAAGGACGGAGAGCCTGTCGGCGACCCCCTTCAGCAGGGCGTCCCCCACCGAATGGCCCAGGCTGTCGTTGACGGTCTTGAACCGGTCGAGGTCGAGATAGGCCACCGCGACCTTTCGGCCCTTCAGGCGGGCCTCCCGCATGGCCTCCTCCAGCCTCTCGTGGAAAAGGAGTCTGTTCGGAAGGCCGGTGAGGGCATGGTGGTGGGCCAGGAATTGAAGCCGTTCCTCGGCGCGCTTGCGGTCGGTGACGTCCCGGAGGATGACGGTGTAGGTGACCTCCCCGTCCTCGGTGAGCTTCGAGATGCTGGCCTCCGCGGGAAAGAGGCTTCCGTCCCTGCGACGGCCGAAGACATCCATGCGGTTGCTCATCCTCCTCGAAAAATCCGGCTCATCCTCGAGTGAGGCGAGATGGGAGGCGTGGAGGGTCCGGAAGTCCTCCGGAATCAGGGCGTCGAGGGTCAACCCGGCCGCCTCCTCCTCCGAGTACCCGAAGATGGATTTGGCTCCCTGGTTGAAGATCTGGATCCGCCGGTTCCGGTCCACCGAGATGATGGCGTCGGCGGCCATCGTCAGGATGTTCTGGAACCGGGTCTCGAACTTCCGGCGCTCCTCTTCGGCCCTCCTTCGCCCCCGCTCCGCCTCGGCGTCCCGGAGTTCCCTCTCCACCGCAGGAATGAGCCGGCGCAGGTTGTCCTTCATCACATAGTCCTGGGCCCCCTGCTTCATCGCCTGGACGGCGATCTCCTCTCCGATCGTTCCGGAGACGAAGATGAAGGGAAGAACAGGATCGTTCTCCCGGACGATCGAGAGGGCCTCTGTTCCTGTAAAGCCGGGCATCCGGTAGTCGCTGAAGACGATGTCCCACCTCCGTGAGGAAAGAGCCTCCCTGAGGGAGTCCGGCGTGTCGACCCGCAGGGCGGAGGGAGAGAAGCCGCCGCGTCCGAGCTCCCGGAGAAGCAGCCGGAAGTCGTCGTCCGAATCTTCGACCACGAGCACGTTCAGGGACGCGTTCAGGGATGGGTCTTTTATTTCCATGTCGGGGATCCTTTCTCTTACTCCGGAATCGGTTCGTTGAGCAGGAGCCAATAGAATCCGAGCTGGCGGGCCGCCTCCAGAAATTCGTCGAAGTTCACCGGCTTCCTGACGTAGGAGTTGGCCCCCAGGGAATAGCCTTCGACGATGTCCCGCTCCTCCCTCGACGAGGTGAGGATCACCACCGGGAGAAGTCGGGTCCGCGGATCGGAGCGGATCCGCCTCAGGACTTCAAGTCCCTCCACGCGGGGAAGATTGAGGTCGAGAAGGACGAGGGCCGGAACTTGTGGTTCTTCCTTCCCCTCTCCGAACAGCCGGTCGAGGGCCTCCTGTCCGTCATGGGCCACGACAACGGGATTGGCGAAGTTCTGTCTCTTGAGGGCCCGCACCGTCAAAAGCTCGTCGTCGGGATTGTCCTCGACCAGCAGAATGGGCTTTGCCTGCATGAAGTCCTCCTATCTCTCGTCCCAGGCCGGCTCCGTCCCGGGGCGGACAGTCAGGTCGATTCCTCCCCGAGCGTGAAGAAGAATGTGGCGCCACGCCCTGGCCCGCTCTCGGCCCGGATCTCTCCGCCGTGCTTTCGGATCACTCTCTGGACGGTGGCCAGGCCGATCCCCGTCCCGGGAAACTCCCGGGCATCGTGAAGGCGCTGGAAGACGCCGAAGAGCTTTCCGGCCCGGGACATGTCGAATCCGACCCCGTTGTCCCGGACGAAATAGACCGGCTCCCCCTCGCCCGGGGCGCGGCCGATCTCGATCCGGGGAGGGTCGGCATCCTTTGCGAATTTGAGCGCGTTGTCGAGCAAATTCGTCAGAACAATC
Organism: Nitrospirota bacterium; assembly: GCA_021820445.1. Lineage (GTDB taxonomy): Bacteria > Nitrospirota > Leptospirillia > Leptospirillales > Leptospirillaceae > UBA4572. Next base: position 6,578 of record JAKADN010000082.1, read on the forward strand.
CGAAGAAGCCGAGGATCCGCACGGACGAAAAGCCCGGGAGCCACATGCCACTCGATCTTCCGGCCTTCCTTTCCCGCCATTTCCCCGAGGATCTCTTCCGCCAGGGCCCCGAGATCGACCTCCTCCCGCGAGACCTCATTTCGCGCGACCCGCGAAAGGGAGAGAATGTCGTCGATCAGCTGGCCCATCCGCTGGGCGGCCGCCCGGACGCGCGCAAGATAATCCTGCCCGGTGGCGTCGAGGCGGCCGTGATAGTCCTCGAGCAGGGCCTGGCTGAAGCCGTCGATCGCCCGGAGAGGCGCCCGAAGGTCGTGGGAGACGGAGTAGCTGAAGGATTCGAGCTCCCTGTTGGTCGTCTCGAGCTCTGACGTTCGGCGGTCGACCTGGCGTTCGAGCTCGTCGGCCCAGTCTTTGGTCCGGGCGTGCAGGCGGGCCCGCTCGAGGCCGATAGAGATCTGCCGAGAGAGATTTTCAAGATAACCCAGTCTGTCTCCTCCGAAGAGATCCGGATCGGTGGCGCCCACGCAGAGCGTTCCCGAAGGGCCGGGGGATCCGGGAAGCGGAAGAACCGCCAGGACCGCGATTCCCGCCTTACGCAGAACGTCCTCCGCCTCTCCTTCCGGCACGAGAAGAGTCGGCGCGAGGATCCCTTCGACCCGGCATCGCACCTCCCCGAGGAGTTCCGAGTCGACGGGGCCCTCTCCGGTGTATCCGCTGAAAGGGATCTGGGGGCCCTCTCGATCAGCGGCCGGAGAGAAGATGAAGACACAGCATCCCCCGGTAAGGGTCAGAATCTCCTTCGAGAGGGAGTCGAGGAGAGAGGGAATGTCGGGGGATTCCATCACCGCCGTGGCGATGCGGTTGATTCCGGCCAGATCGGCCAGGCGACCCTCGAGTTCCCGGTTCGCGCGCTCAAGCTCATAGGCCTGGCGGGAAAGAAGATCCCGGGTCCGTGTCCGCTCGGAAAGGTCGAGGAGGCTCCCGGTGATCGCAGGCCTCCCTTGATAAAGGATCAGGGCCCCCTGAACCTCCACGTCGACGGCCTCCCCGTTCTTCCTGAGACCCCGGAAGGCATAATGAAGGTTCGATTCGCCCCCCACGAGGCGCCTTCGGATGTTCCCTTCGACCCGCTCCCGGTCTTCGGGAACGGTCAGTTCCGCCGGACCCAGCCGGTCGACGATCTCTTCGGGGGCATATCCGAAGGTTTTTGCAAGGGAGGGATTCACGTACCGGAAGAGATCGTCCTGGATCAGGTAGACCCCCGTCAGGGAGGCTTCGCTCAGCAGGCGGTAGCGCTCCTCCGAGGCCCGCCGGGCCTCGAGCGCCTCCCCGAGCGCCTCCGTCCGCTCCCGGACCTTCTCCTCGAGGTGGTCTCGGTAGGATCGGAGCGCCTCCTCCGTACGGACGCGTTCTCCGATGTCGCGGACGATGGCGACGACGAGGAGTTCCTCTCCGCTCCGGCTCGGATTCAGGCTGATTTCGGCGGGGAACTCCGATCCGTCCTTCCGGAGT